>JBHEMQ010000230.1:0-501 GCA_046262475.1 Candidatus Velthaea sp. | reverse complement strand
AAAGCGGCGGCCCACACCCGCGCCGACTTCGCCACCATTCGAACGGGTCGGGCCACTCCCGCTCTGGTCGAGAAGATCAAGATCGATTATTACGGCAGCGAGGTGCAGCTTCAGCAATTGGCCGGGTTCAGCGTGCCCGAGGCACGCGTGCTGGTTATCGCTCCCTACGACAAGGGGGCCATCAAGGCCATCGAACGGTCGCTGCAGAACTCCGACCTGGGCATCACCCCGTCGAACGACGGCCAGGTGATCCGCCTGACGTTTCCCCAGCTCACCTCCGACCGGCGGAAGGAGCTGGTGAAGGTCGCCCGCCACAAGGCCGAGGACGGCCGGATCGCCATCCGGAATCTGAGGCGGACGGCGCGCCACGAGCTGGAGGCCTTGGAGAAGGACGGCGAAATCTCCTCCGACGAGGTCGACCGCGCCGAGAAAGAGCTCGAGAAGGTGACCCACGAACACGTGGCCGAGATCGACCACGCCTTGGCCCGTAAGGAGCAGGAG
>JBHEMQ010000229.1:0-501 GCA_046262475.1 Candidatus Velthaea sp. | reverse complement strand
CGCCTATTCGGACACCGTGCAACTCGACCTGTCGTCCGTCGTGCCGTCGATCGCGGGCCCGCGCCGGCCGCAGGACCGCGTCGCGTTGAGCGACGCGCGCGGGGCCTTCCAGGTGGCGCTCGGCGACTACCTACCCGAGCTGCAGGACGACGGCCACCAGGGCAGCGGCGACACGATCGAGTTCGACGCGCTGTCGTTTCCGGCGTCCGATCCGCCGACCGGGGAGCGGACGTCAAGCGCTCGTGACCGCGACGCCGAGCAGGTCGCCGTGTGGGTCGCCGAGCACCCCGACAGCCGCGTGCCGATCACGCTCGGCGACGGCGCCCAGACTGACCTTGACCATGGGCGGGTCGTCATCGCCGCGATTACCAGCTGCACGAACACGTCGAACCCGTCGGTGATGATCGCCGCCGGTCTGCTGGCGCGCAACGCGGTCGCGCGCGGGTTGGAGCGCAAGCCGTGGGTCAAGACGTCGCTGGCCCCGGGATCGAAGGTCGTGAC
>JBHEMQ010000228.1:0-502 GCA_046262475.1 Candidatus Velthaea sp. | reverse complement strand
GCGCTCGGCGCCGCGCTCGCCGGCGCCCCGGCGCCCGTGACGCTCCGCGAGCGCCGCGTGCCGTCGCGCTGCGTCAGCACGGCCGGCGAGGGCGAGCTGCAGTCGCTCGGGCTGACGTTCACGCGCGTCGCCGACGAGCTGCGCGCGCGGGCCGGGCGCGACGGAGCGGCGGCGCTGCAGCTCGGCTACCTCGTCGGCGCGGTGCGACGCGGCGCGGCCGCGACCCCGGGCATCGCCGCCCAGCTCGCGCGCCGCGTCGAGCAGACGGCCGCGCTCGACGACGCGGCCGGCGTCCGGCGGACGGCCCCGTCGTGCTCGAGCGCGAGGAGCTCGCCCGTGGCGCCGCCGACGATCCAGGCGTCCCGGTGGACGCCGAGCGCGGTCGCGGTCATGCCCTCGATCGGGCGCGCGAGCGCCGGAGCGGACGCCGCGTCCACGCTCCGGAAGGCCCCGCGTTCGACGATCCCGAACGCTCGTCCCGCGGCGGCCACGTGCTCGACAC
>JBHEMQ010000227.1:0-514 GCA_046262475.1 Candidatus Velthaea sp. | reverse complement strand
CGGTCGCCCTCTCCCTCCCGGCGCCCGCGGGCGCCGCCCCCCGCAAGGCCCCGGCGGGCTTCGTGGGGATGGTCGCCGACGGCCCGCTGCTGCAGCCGCTCTTCCCCGCCGACGGCGAGTACGACCGCATGGTCACGTCAGGCGTTGAGTCCCTGCGCGCCGCGTTCTACTGGTCCGACGCCCAGCCCTACGCGAGCGCGACGGAGGTGCCCGCCGATCAGCGCGGGCGGTTCGTCGACGCCGAGGGCCGTCCGACCGACTTCAGCGCGATCGACGCCGTCGTCGCCGCCAGCGCGGCCGCCGGGCTCGACGTCCTTCCCGTCGTCCTGCGCACGCCGGCGTGGGCGGCGGCCAATGCTCGACAGCCGGCGTCGCCGCCGCGCACGCCCGCGCCAGCTTCCGCCTCCATTTCGCTGAGCGCATGTCGCCCTCGGCTTACAACGACGCCCGCACTGTCCTCAGCGAATTGGTCAGCAACGCTTACCTCCACGGCCATGGCCGAATCATGTTGAAG
>JBHEMQ010000226.1:0-515 GCA_046262475.1 Candidatus Velthaea sp. | reverse complement strand
ACCTTCGCCTGCTGCTACCGCATCCCGCAACTCGACGCCGACGCCGCCTCGATTCCCATCGGCCGCCCGATTGCGAACACGCGCGTCTACATCCTCGACCGTGAGGGCGAGCCGGTCCCGATCGGCGTGCGCGGCGAGCTGCACATCGGCGGCGACGGCCTCGCGCGCGGCTACCTCAACGCGGCCGACCTCACCGCGGCCGCGTTCGTCGACCTCGGCGGCGAGCGGCTGTACCGCACCGGCGACCTCGCGCGGCTGCTCGACGACGGCAACCTCGCGTTCGCCGGGCGCGCCGACGACCAGGTGAAGATCCGCGGCTTCCGGATCGAGCTCGACGAGGTGCAGCGCGCGCTCGACGAGCACGACGCCCGTTCGAGCGCGACGGCCGATGGGCTGTCGCGCGTCGAGGCGGAGCGCCGCGACGCAAGAACGGAGGCCGAGTCGCTCGCCAGCCACCTCGCCGAGCTGGAGGAGCGCGTCGGTCGCGACGCCGACCGTGTCGCCGAGCTCGAGGC
>JBHEMQ010000225.1:0-524 GCA_046262475.1 Candidatus Velthaea sp. | reverse complement strand
CGGCCACATCCGCGCCGACGGCGCCGGTGTAGGACCCGGGCACTGGGATGTCGCCGTTGGTACCGTAGGAGACGGCTTCGACGGGGGCGCCACGGGTGAACCAGGTGCCGGTGGAGGGGCGGAACACGGCGATGTCGGTGGTGGCGTTGCCGTCGTAGTCGCCGGGCACGGGGATGTCGCCGTTGGTGCCGTAGGCCGTGGCCGTGTTCGTACCGTCGCTGTGGCGTATGTACCAGGTGGAGTTCGACGGGCGGAACACGGCGATGTCGCTCGTGCCGTTCCCGTCATAGTCGGCCGGTACCGGGATATCGCCGTTGGTGCCGTAGCCCACGGTGGTGTCGGCGCCGGCGCTGTTGTGGATGTACCACACGCCCTGGGAGGGACGGAACACGGCGATGTCGGCCTTGGCGTCACCGTCGTAGTCGCCGACCACGGGCATGTCGCCGTTGGCCCCGTAGCCCAGCGCGGTGTCGGTGTTGGCACCGCTGTTGTGGATGTACCACACGCCCTGGGAGGGACGGAAC
>JBHEMQ010000224.1:0-526 GCA_046262475.1 Candidatus Velthaea sp. | reverse complement strand
ACCCCGAAGACCGTCGACTCGCTTCAGCGACTCGATCACCTTCCGGCCGGGGTCGACATCGAGATCCGCCTCGCCACGTGAAGACCTGATGGCCGCGATCCTCGCCAAGAAGCTCGGCATGACCCAGGTCTTCCAGGGGGATGGCTCGGTCGCCCGGGTCACCGTCCTCGAGGCCGGCCCGTGCCCGGTGACCGGCATCCGGACCCACGAGCGCGACGGCTACGAGGCCGTCCAGCTGGCCTACGGCCAGACCAAGGAGAAGCACCTGACCCGGGCCGAGCTCGGCCACCTCAAGCGGGCCGACGCCCCCCCGATGCGCCACCTCAAGGAGTTCCGCGACGAGGCCGGCGAGCTGCTGATCGGCGAGACCGTGACCGTCGAGGCGTTCGAGGTCGGTCAGACGGTGAAGATCTCCGGCACCTCGAAGGGCAAGGGCTTCCAGGGCACGATCAAGCGCCACAACTTCGCCAGCGGCCCGAAGTCCCACGGCTCGCACAACGTCCGCGCCCCCGGCTCGATCGGGGCC
>JBHEMQ010000223.1:0-532 GCA_046262475.1 Candidatus Velthaea sp. | reverse complement strand
CTCGTGTTCGGCCGCGGGAGCGAGGAGGCGCAGGCGCTCGCGGCGGCCGGCGTCGCCTTCGAGCTCGTGCCGGGAGTCACGGCCGGGGTGGCGGCGCCGGCGTACGCCGGCATTCCGATGACGCACCGCGACCACAACACGTCGTTTTCGGTTTCCACCGGCCATGAAAACCCGCTCAAGGGCGCGTCGTCGTTGGACTTCGCGAAACTCGCGAATCCCAAACAGACCGTCGTGTTCTTAATGGCGATGGGGAGTCTCGCGGCGATCGTCGGCGAGCTGCGCGCGAAGGGGCTGCCCGGCGATAAGCCGGTCGCGATCGTGCGCGATGGCACGAAGCCGACGCAAGAAACGCTGGTCGGCACGCTCGACACCATCGTCGATGACGTGGAGCGTACGCGATTCGCCGCGCCGGCGATCGTGGTGATCGGCGATGTCGTGAACGAGCGCGAAAAAATCCGCTGGTTCGACCGCGGGCCGTTGTTCGGCAAGCGCGTGCTGATCACGCGCCCGATCGCGCAAACGGATGACTTCG
>JBHEMQ010000222.1:0-535 GCA_046262475.1 Candidatus Velthaea sp. | reverse complement strand
GGACCACGTCGGCCGCTCGGTGTGGATCTACGGACAGACCGAGGTCACCAAGGACCTGATGGCCGCCCGCGAACACGCCGGCCAGCAGGCGTTCTACGAGGTCTCGGACGTCGCGGTCCGCGACGTTGAGAGCGACCGGCCCTCGGTGACGTTCACAGACCGCGACGGCGTCGAGCAGCGGGTCGAGGCCGAAGCCGTTGCCGGGTGTGACGGCTCCCACGGGCCCTCGCGCCACACCGTCCCCTCCGCCGTACGACGGACGTGGGAGCGGGCTCGCCCGGGCGCTGACCTCGTGGCTGGTCGACGGGTCGGCCGCGCTGGTGGACTCCTACTCCGACGACGCGCTGCGCCGGGTGTGGCGCTGCACGCACTTCTCGTGGTGGATGACCTCGATGCTGCACACACTCCCGCCCGGCCAGGGCGACGCGTTCGACCAGCAGCTGCAGCTCTCGCAGCTGCGGTGGGTCACCTCGTCGCGGGCCGCTGCGGCCGGACTGGCCGAGAACTACGCCGGCCTGCCGATCGGCGCCTGAGC
>JBHEMQ010000221.1:0-536 GCA_046262475.1 Candidatus Velthaea sp. | reverse complement strand
ACCGTATTCCAATGATGGAACTGCTGCTTGCGCAACGCGCCGACGTCGTTACATTTCGCTTATCGGGTGTCCAGCTCCGGCGGGAGTCACTCCATTGGTCGCCGTTCGAACCGTGCGAGGAACCATAGTAGCGCCGGACGCGACCGCGGCGTTTTGCGCGCGCTCGAGGAGGCGTTGCGCCGCGATGCCGCGCGCGAGCGCCGGCGCCGCCTGTCGGTCGCGCCCGAACCGCAAACCGTCGCGCCCGAACCGCAAACCGTTGCGCCGGAACCGCAAACCGTCGCACCGGCGTCGCGCGTGCACGTGGAAAAGGCGGGCCGTGCGCACGGCATCGTCGCGACGGGTGCGAAGATAAGCGCCCCGCGGGCGGCACGTTCGCGTGCCGTTAGAATGAACGCTTTTAGCGACCGGGCAAGCGCTTGACGCGGCTACTAAAAACGGTACCGTGCAACACACGGGAGCAAAAACGATCCGATCGTAGTAGGTTGGTCGCGCCACATCTCTACGGCGCGCCGCCTATTTTCACGGCGTGTCGG
>JBHEMQ010000220.1:0-536 GCA_046262475.1 Candidatus Velthaea sp. | reverse complement strand
GCCTAAGACGATGCCGGCATACACGGAGAATTTGAGCTCGAGCATGATGACGTCGGCAGGCCCGAACGCGTTCAGTTTTATTCCTGGGAAATATTGCTGGCTCAGCCAGAAAATAATGTACTGCGAGGGATAAAAGAGCAAAAACGCGAGCGCGAAGATCGTTCCAAAGCAAATCATAAGACGCTTACGGAGCTCCCGCAGGTGCTCCGTAAAAGTCATTTCTTTCTGGTCCCAAGCGGGCAGCTCGGGAATGTCTGCGCTACTTACTTTGTGTCCCTTCGTCGGGCATCGGTGGGGGAACGGATTGGCCCATGCCTGTTCCTTGCGAGACCCCTTCCATCGGATCGCGGCGCGCGTATTCGGCCTTACGGCGGGCATCCTCGCGAGCTTGATCCGCCGCCGCGTCGGCCTCGGCTTGTCCTACCATGAACTCTTTCTTCGCTTGTCCGGCGCTGCGCGCGAGCTTCGGCAGCTTGTCCGCGCCGAAAAGCAACACGGCGCCGATGACAATGATGCCGATAATCTCGGGACTGGCC
>JBHEMQ010000219.1:0-536 GCA_046262475.1 Candidatus Velthaea sp. | reverse complement strand
CCCCAGATCCGTGCCGTGGCCTCGGCCAGCCTCAGCCTGGTGGGGAACTGGGAGGTGCTGACCGCCAGCTCGGGGGCCGACGGTGTGGCCCAGGCCGGCGCCAGCCAGCCCGACGCCATCCTCCTCGACGTCATGATGCCGGGCATGGACGGCCCGACCACCCTCCGCGAACTTCGGGCGTTGCCGGCCACCGCCGAGATACCGGTCATCATGCTGACCGCCACCCTGGGAGCGGACGGCGGGCCGCCGGTCTTCGACGTGCCAGTCGCCGCGGTGATCCCGAAGCCCTTCAACATGGGCCTCGCCGACCAGGTGGCGGCGGCATTGGGCTGGGACCTTTGAGTGGTTCGGAGGAGGCTGGCGGTACGGAGGTAGCGGCAGGCAGTGCCGCCGCGGCCGGGGAGGCGACGACGACGAGTGCCGCCCTGGCCGGGTTGTGGGAGCAGTTCAGGGGACCGTTCAGCGAGCAGGTGTCGGTGCTCGAGGACGCGGCGACGGCGGTACTGAGCGACGCCCTCGATCCCGACCTGCACGAG
>JBHEMQ010000218.1:0-537 GCA_046262475.1 Candidatus Velthaea sp. | reverse complement strand
ATCGGGGGCCTGGTCGGGACGCTTGCCGGTCTCCTGGCCTGGATCATCGACGGAGCGGGGGTCGGCTTGGCGGTCTGCCTGGCCACCCCGGCGGCGGCCGTCGTCACCGCCCGGCGGCTACACCTGGCGCCGATCGACATCGCCTTCGCCTGGTGGCTCGACCGGTCCGGCCACGAGGGCGTCCCCCCGGCGACGGTCTGGGCGATGCACCCGGCGCGCTGGAACCCCTCGGGTGACTACGGCCTCCCGGGCCTCGCCCGACTGATCGCCCGGCTCGAGGCGGAGCAGCCGGCGCTGGCCGCAGAAGCCAGGCGGATCGTGGGGGCCAACCCGTCGCGGTCGCACGTGATCGCGCAGGCGGCGGCGATGGCGGCGCAGAGCGTGCGCCGTCCGATCTCCGAGGTGGCGCCGGCATCCCCGGCTGGGGAGCCGGGCATCCCAGCCACCGAGGGCGAGCGGTCGACCATCCCGCCACCGCCGGCGCTCGCGGTGATCGGTCCCCCGGCTCCGCTCGGACCCACCCAGGTCGCCCCAGCC
>JBHEMQ010000217.1:0-539 GCA_046262475.1 Candidatus Velthaea sp. | reverse complement strand
CAGCCAGGGTAGACGCCGCTAGGGACGGCTCAGCCTCCGGTGTGCCGCCACGCGGGGTCTGGGTTCCCCATGTGGACGGCTTTGTCGCCGACACGGCACGCCTTGGGAATCCGCTCGACGTCATCCGACGCGAGCGGCTCCGTGAAGGCCGAGAGCGTCTCGCCTTGGTGCCACACCTCGCGGCCGACCTCGTCGCGGGCCTTCACGGCGGCCGCGTGCATCGCGTTGGCCTCCGCACGCAGCTTGGCGGCGTCGGCCTCCGCCGCCGCGCGCAGCGCGCCGGCCGCCTGCTCGGCGCCGGCCTGCAGCTCGGCCCGCTCGCGCTCGATGGTCGCGCGCAGCGCCTGCGCCGCGGCGTCGAGAAGATCGCGCTCCAGCGGATCGAAGCGGCCGTTCGCCGTCGCCACCGCGCGCAGCGCGCCGGCCAGGAGATCGATCTTCACCTTGCGCGCCCGCGTCGCTCCCACCTTGCGCGACACGTCGACCAGATCACGCAGCAGCACGCTCGAACTGTAGCGTGCTAATTTTGCTGGTGGGTG
>JBHEMQ010000216.1:0-541 GCA_046262475.1 Candidatus Velthaea sp. | reverse complement strand
AGGACTGCCGGCACGTGTCCGGCTCCTTCGAGCGGTTCCTGCTTGTCAACGGCGAGCGCGTCGCAGAGTCGCAACGCGGCTGATGGCCGGCGAGCGACGCGGCAGCCGCGACCGCGGCAAATCCGATCGCATCGACGCGCTGGCCGTCGCGCGCGCCGCGCTGCGCGAGGACGTAGACCGGCTACCCGTCGCTGAGCTCGCCGGCGTCGAGCTCGACATTCGGCTCCTGGTCGATCACCGCGAGCGGCTCGTTCGGATGCGCACCGCGCTCTACAACGACCTGCTCTGGCACTTGCACGACCTCTGGCCCGAGCAGACGTTTCCCGGCAGCGCGCTGCTCTCGAAGAAGTGGGGCGCCCGGATCGCGCGGCGCCTGGCCCGCGCCGAGCAGACCGCGGGTCCGCATCGCGCGCGACGAACTGCGTCACATGCGCGAGCTCTCCCAGACCATCGACGCCCTCGAGGCCGAGATCGCCGACCTCGTCGCCTCCTCGGTGACGCGCGAGCAGTTCGTCCGCCGCTACGGCGAGGTGTCCAAGGG
>JBHEMQ010000215.1:0-543 GCA_046262475.1 Candidatus Velthaea sp. | reverse complement strand
GGGTGGCGAGCGCGGTGGGTGGGCTCTCGGTGAGGGTCATCCCGCTACCTCGGGTCGGTCGGAGGTCGTGAGGACCTGGTTGAGCAGGGTGAGGTCGTAGACGCCCTTGAGGCTGACCTTGTCGAGCAGGCCGACCTCATGGGCGTGGTCCGCCGACACGGCCAGCGAGGTGGCGATGGGGTCGTTGGTGAACTCCATGTTCTTCCATGCCGCCTGGAGCACGCCCGCCGCCAGACCCTTGCCGGTGAGAGCGGTGATGGCCTGGTTGACGAGGCGCTGGGCCTCGTCCGGGTTGGTGTTGACGAACTCGTTGGCCTGTACCTGGCCTTGCACGAGGCGGCGTACGGCGTCGGGGTGATCCTTCAGGAACGCGGTACGCACGACGAGCTGCGTGGTGACGAACCGGCCGTCGGGTGACAGCTGCGCGAGCCGGCGCGCCCACGCCTCGGTGCAGAGCCGGTCGGCGTTCCCGTAGAGCACCAGCACCGGGACGGCGACCTGCGGGACGACGTCCTCCAGGGCGTCGGCGAGGTGCGCGCTCAG
>JBHEMQ010000214.1:0-548 GCA_046262475.1 Candidatus Velthaea sp. | reverse complement strand
TATGCTTCCGATCCAGTTGCAACGAGGTTCCTTCCGTTCGAGGCCATCACGGACATCGATCGCGTTGGTAAGTATCTTGAACGGACGGTGAAAGAACGTATTCATGCTGAGTGTGTTACGTGGGTGATTATTCTGCGCGACAACCAACGGCTCATCGGCACGTTAGACCTTACGATCGACGAGAACATTTCTAATATTGGCTTTACGATCGGTCGCGCTTGGTGGGGAATGGGAATTGTTCCCGAAGCGGCTCGCGCCGTGCTCGACTTTGCCCGTAACTACCTTGGGATCCAACGCGTCCGAGGGCAGTGCGACTACGAAAATCGCCAATCGGCGCGAGTATTCGAGAAACTCGGCTTTCAGCAGACCGGTCTTAAAGAGGCGGCCAGCAAAGTGCCGTCGATAGGACCAGATCTGCGTCCAGCTCTATCGTTCGAGCTCGAGTTATGAGCTATGAAATCGTTTTCCTCGGTTCCAGTAGAATGGGCTTCCCCTTCCCCTTCCACATCCTCAAACGAAGGGGCATTGATGAAGCGGCGATCGTCCCA
>JBHEMQ010000213.1:0-558 GCA_046262475.1 Candidatus Velthaea sp. | reverse complement strand
CCATCGCGCTGGGCTTCACCAGCGTGACGCTGCGCACGCTGGTGAAGCCCAGCGCGATGGCGGCGAGCACCTCAGACCGCTTCACCGACCTGCCGTCGCGCCGTTCGGGATCGTATCGCATCCATGAGACGCGCGCATGGATGCATGTTGCGCCAAGTCGCTCGATGGGCCTGTGGGACATCGGCCGGTTGTCGTGCGGACGAATCGCTGTGCCCGAGCGACATGTACGCTTGGCACCAGAAGGGCGACGTGCCGAGGGGCCGGCCTCCGCTGAATGTCAGCGGGACCCAGCCTTGCGTTCCGGTCGCCGCCACGAGGCGGACGCGTCGAGGCGCGCACCACGTCGTTCACGGATGGTGAACGGCACGCGATGACGGAAGCGGGGCGGGCGGCAGGATGAACGCCCAAGCGCGGCTGATTTGCAGCCGGACGGCGCACGACCTTAGAGTCTGCTCTCGACCGGTAAACGCAAGAGTTCGCGCGCGTTTCCGCTGTACAGTTTTTCGCGCACATCGTCCGGCAAGCCGAGCGAGTCGAGCGCCCTGATCGTCTCGCGAA
>JBHEMQ010000212.1:0-559 GCA_046262475.1 Candidatus Velthaea sp. | reverse complement strand
GCCTCCAGTCGCACGGCGAGTGCCTTGAGCTCGGGCTGCGCGGAGGTCGGATCGACCGCGCCCAGCGTCAGCGCGTTGAGCGCGCCGGCGCCGGCGGTGGAATGCAGCGCGCCCCAGTGAAAGGGGGCGAACGCGACGCCGCGCGGCATGTCGTCATCGCAGCTGACGGTCAGGCGCAGCTCGCCGCGGCGCGAGACGATCCGCGCCTGCGCGCCGTCGTCGAGGCCCGCCGCGGCGGCGTCGAGCGGGTGGCAGGACAGCGTCGGCTGACCGGCGGAGGCGCGCAGCGTGGGGGAGTGACCGGTGCGCGTCATCGTGTGCCACTGGTCGGCGACGCGACCGGTCGTCAGCAGCAGCGGATACTCGGCGTCGGGCGTCTCGGCACCGCGCACGCGGCGAATCTGCGCGCGCTGCCGGACGTGACCGCGCTGCGCATCTACGACGCCGACGCAGCGCGCGCGGCCGGCGTCGCCGGACCCCTCGATGCCGACGTCGCGCCGTCGATCGACGCGGCGCTCGCGGGCGCGGACGCCGCTGTCATCGTCACGCCGACGGGCAC
>JBHEMQ010000211.1:0-565 GCA_046262475.1 Candidatus Velthaea sp. | reverse complement strand
ACGCACAGCATCAAGTCTTGCATCAAGGAAGCGGTCACCTCTCCGGTCAGAGGGTCGTCGGCGGAATCCGGATGGCGGTGTACCAAAGCGCGATGGCGAGCGCGATGAGAAGGATCGCGAGCGCGAAGTACGACATGCCGCGCCCGCGACGGAAGAGCACAACGAGCAGCAGGATCCCGGCGGCGGCGATCAGCGCGAGGTCGAGGACGAGGAAGAAGAGCTGCATCAGATCACGTTGTGCTCGGTCACGAGAGCTCCCTTCGCGAAGCGATCGAAGCGTAGCGCGGTCACATCGACGCTCGGCACCTCGCCGCAGATGAGCTGGGCGATGACCTCGGGAAGTCTCCCTCGAGGCCGGGAACCGGCGCCGTGACGAAGATGTGCCTGCGCAACGGCGCGATGGGCAGCCGCAGGCCGGCCAGCGCGCCGATCCGGGCACCCCACGCGCCGGCGGCGTTCACGACGGTCGCCGTCTCGATGCGGTCCCCCGCGGCGCGCACGGCGACGACGCGTCCGTGGTCCACCTCGATGCCGGTCACCTCGGCCCCCTCGCGGAACTCGACAC
>JBHEMQ010000210.1:0-582 GCA_046262475.1 Candidatus Velthaea sp. | reverse complement strand
CCGTCAGCATCCGCGTTCCCATTTGGGATGTGTTGGAGAGGGGTAGTAGAATGAGAATATGGAAGTTGGGCGCTTTAGCGCTCGCGACGCTCCTGGGCGTTGCTGGAACAACGCAAGCGCCGGCAAACACGGTCCAGCTCGAGCATTACGGCCGAGTTTACGCGGTGTCCGTTTGCGGGCGCTTTTCGCCCTTGGGGACGGCACATTGCTACGCAAAGGTCGTGACCGATGCGCGTGGCAATATTATCGAGGGCAAGTCGCGCGCCCGTCCGAACTCGACGCCGTCGGGCTATGGCCCGAGTGACCTGCGCAGCGCGTACAATCTCGTCAGCGCCTCGACGAGCAACGGCAGCGGCAAGACGATCGCCATCGTCGACGCTTATGGTTATCCGAACGCCGAGTCGGATCTTGCGACCTACCGTTCGCAATACGGGCTCTCGGCCTGCACGACCGCGAACGGCTGCTTCCGGAAAGTGAACCAGAGCGGCGGCACCAGCTATCCGCGCACCGACACCGGCTGGGATCAGGAGCAGGCGCTCGACGTCGACATGGCGAGCGCGATTTGCCCGAACTGCAAGATCC
>JBHEMQ010000209.1:0-587 GCA_046262475.1 Candidatus Velthaea sp. | reverse complement strand
GGCATCGCCTGCACGATCATCTCGGCGAGCTCCACCTCGCCGATCGTCGGCGCGCCGAACGAAAACCCGCGCGTGGCCGCCCTCTTCACCGCCTCGACGACGTAACGGTGACCATGTCCGAGAATCATCGGACCCCATGAGCCGACGCAGTCGATGTATTGAAGGTTGTCCGCGTCGAAGATCCGCGAACCCTGGCCCTGCTCGATGAACGGCGGCGTTCCGCCCACACCGCGAAACGCGCGGACCGGCGAGTTCACGCCGCCGGGGATGATCTCTTGCGCGCGCTGGAAAAAGGAGTCGGAGTTCTTGCCCATGGTTCGGGCGCGGATTATATGGTCGCGCAGCTCGGGAGCCTCTGCACGAGTCCGACGCATGGCGTTGCGTGTGCCGCCGTGCCGGATGCGACGCCGACGCGACGAAGCGATGCGGGACATCGGTAAGGAGCGGCGGCGTCGCAGCCGGCCCGGCGACACCCGCAACCCGAAGGGCTGACGGCGGTTGCGGATCGAGATCGTCGACGCTCGTCGTCAACGATGCCACCGCATCGCCTCCTCCTCGCGCCGCGAGCTCGCAGCGCAAGCTCTACC
>JBHEMQ010000208.1:340-604 GCA_046262475.1 Candidatus Velthaea sp. | reverse complement strand
CTCCCGCTTCGCGGCGTCGAGTTCCTTGCCTGCCTTGGCGGCGCGCTGCATGCCTGCGGGCTTCGTGTAGAGTTCTGGATCCTCGAGTTCGGCGGTAAGTGCCGTGACCTTGCGCTCCAGCTCCGTCACCCGCTGTTCTGATTCCTCGATCACACGCTGAAGACGACGCGCCTCACGCCGCGCGTCGTCGGTCGAGACATCCTTGCGCTGCATCTTCTGCCGCTCCTTCACACGGCGCAGCCCCTCCTCCTCTGCCGCGGTTAC
>JBHEMQ010000208.1:0-239 GCA_046262475.1 Candidatus Velthaea sp. | reverse complement strand
GTCATGCAGCACCCACACCTTCGTGGCCAGCGCGCGCAGCAGCGCACGGTCGTGACTGACGAGGATCACGGTGCCCTCGTACTCGTCGAGTGCGTCTTCGAGCGCCTCGATCGACTCGACGTCGAGGTGATTGGTCGGTTCGTCGAGCACCAGCAGGTTCGCGCCGGTCAGCATCATCATCGCCAACGCCACGCGCGCGCGCTCGCCACCGGACAGTGTGTCGGCGCGTCGCTGCGCCT
>JBHEMQ010000207.1:366-606 GCA_046262475.1 Candidatus Velthaea sp. | reverse complement strand
CGCGGCGAGCGCGCGGCCGGTGTTCATGGTCGAGTCGGGCCCCGCTGCGGGCGTGATCGCAGCTGCGGTGCTGGGCGAGACGCTCGGTCACGCCGACCTGATCTCGTTCGACATGGGCGGCACGACGGCGAAGGTCGGCCTGATCCAGGACGGCTCGCCCAAGGTGACGAAGGACTACCAGGTCGGCGCGGCAGCCCGCGCGGGCATCGGGGGCCTTGCGCTGAGCGGCTACCCGGTCCG
>JBHEMQ010000207.1:0-306 GCA_046262475.1 Candidatus Velthaea sp. | reverse complement strand
ATCGCCCTGGATGTCGAGCGCGCGCGAGCCGCGATCGAGGAACGCTGCGCCGGGCCGCTCGGGCTGTCCGGGGTGGAAGCCGCCAACGGGATCGTCGAGATCGCCAACGCGGCGATGGTCAACGCGCTCAACCTGATCTCCGTTCAGCGAGGCTACGACCCACGCGACTTCGTGCTCGTCGCCTTCGGCGGCGCCGGGCCGGCCCACGCGAACGCGATCGCCCGCGACGCGGAGGTCCCGGCGGTACTCGTGCCGACGAGTCCGGGGATCTTCTCGGCGACCGGCCTCCTTTCCACCGACCTGAAG
>JBHEMQ010000206.1:0-620 GCA_046262475.1 Candidatus Velthaea sp. | reverse complement strand
CGCAGGGACCATCCTAGCGCGCGCAGATACCATTGCGGCGCCGCCGGCGGCAGCGCACGCGCGCGCGGCCGCAGCGACGCGGCCGCGAGCATCGGCGAGAGCGTCCGTGCGACGGCGAGCGACGTCAGTACGGCAACGGACGCCGTTATTCCGAACGGGCGGAAGAACTGGCCCAGCGTTCCCGTCATTAGGCCGATCGGCAGAAACACCGCGACGATCGTCAGCGTCGCCGCCGTGATTGTTTCGAGATTGAAGCGCAGCAGCGCCATCACGACGGCGGTCGCGGCAAGCGACGTCGGAATCGCGATCGCCGAGATCAGCGTGGCGCGCGCATCGCGCAGAAACGGAAACACGACGAGGACGGCCAGCGCCATGGCGAGGCCCAGCGCTTCAGTGGCCGCGTGCGACGCCTCGCGCACGTACGTCGCTTCGTTAGCTGCGACCGTCAGCGGGATTTGCAGGATCGCCCGCACGCGCGCCGCGACGCGCTCGACGCCGGCTGCGACCGCGAGCGTGTTCGCGCCGCCCTTCTTCACGATCCGCAGCATCAGCGCGCGCGCGCCGTTCATGCGTACGGCCGTGGAGGGATCGGCGCCGATAACGTCCGCGCGCAACACGCC
>JBHEMQ010000205.1:347-638 GCA_046262475.1 Candidatus Velthaea sp. | reverse complement strand
CTGTTGCGCCTGCTCGACGGCCGCCTCGCGCCCGATCGCGGCACCGTCGCGCGCGCGCGCGGTCTCACGATGTCGTACCTCAAGCAGTCGCAGGAGTTCATCGGCGGCGGCAAGATCTTCGACGCGCTGCTCAAGCCGTTCGAGAAGCTGCTCGCCATCCACGACGAGCTGTCGACGCTCGAGAAGAACCTCGGCGACGAAAAATCGCTCGAGCGCTACGGCGAGCTGCAGGAGCGCTACACGCGCGAGGGCGGCTATTCGCTCGAGTCGCGCGTCAAGGCGCTGGCGCAA
>JBHEMQ010000205.1:0-243 GCA_046262475.1 Candidatus Velthaea sp. | reverse complement strand
CGGCTTCACCGCCGCCGATCTCGATCGCTCCGTCGAGACGCTGTCCGGCGGAGAGCGCGGGCGGCTCGAGCTCGCCAAGGTCCTGCTCGAAGAGCCCGATCTGCTGCTCCTCGACGAGCCGACCAATCACCTCGACGTCGAAGCGACCGAGCATCTCGAAGAGCGGCTGCGCGAGTGGCCCCACGCGTTCGTGCTCGTTTCACACGATCGCTACTTTCTGCGCGCCGTCTGCCGCCAGATCGT
>JBHEMQ010000204.1:393-641 GCA_046262475.1 Candidatus Velthaea sp. | reverse complement strand
CCGCCATAGTGGGCATGGGAGTAGGGCACGTAGCGCCGATGGGTGACCGTCAACCCGACGCGGGCATCTTGCGCCCCCCCTCCCCCACTCACCGGGAAGCCAAGGCATGTGCGAGGTAGGAGGCCACCTCGCCGGGCGTCGTACCTTTGCCGAAGATGTGGTCGACGCCGAGCTCGCCGGCCATCCGGGGGTCGAACCTCGGCCCCCCGACGACCAACAACGGTCTCCGCGGCCCCGCGTAGGCCTGG
>JBHEMQ010000204.1:0-236 GCA_046262475.1 Candidatus Velthaea sp. | reverse complement strand
CGGTCACCTGGGCGCCGAGATTCGTCACGGCCATCTCGCGCAGGTATTCCAGGCCCTTCTCCCCCGCGAAGCCCTTGACGTTGAGGATCGCGTCGATGCCGACGGTGTGCGCGTCGGTGCCGATGCAGGCGCCGACGACGACCAGCTTGCGGCGTAAGGCTTTGCGGATGGCCAGGTTGACCTCTTTGGCCGACATCAGGGGGAACTCTCGCTCGATCACTTCCACTGTGGACAAG
>JBHEMQ010000203.1:418-647 GCA_046262475.1 Candidatus Velthaea sp. | reverse complement strand
ATCCTCGACCGCGTACCGGATGCGCAGGCTCGGGCCGAGGCGGGCGACCTCCTCTTCGGCACGATCGACAGCTGGCTCGTGTGGAAGCTCACCGCGGGGCGCGCGCACGTGACCGACGTCGCGAACGCGTCGCGCACGCTGCTGCTGGACATCGCGCGGTGCGAGTGGGACGACGAGCTGCTCGGCGCGCTCGGGATCCCGCGAGCGATGCTGCCGGAGCTCCGCGGGA
>JBHEMQ010000203.1:0-248 GCA_046262475.1 Candidatus Velthaea sp. | reverse complement strand
GCACCGCACCGCAGCGCTCCGACGCTGGCCTCTTGACAACGGTCGCCTGGCGCGTCGGCGGCGAGACGGTCTACGCGCTCGAAGGCAGCGCCTTTGTGACGGGCGCCGCCGTCCAGTGGCTGCGCGACGGCCTCGGCATCATCTCGAGCGCGGCCGAGACCGAGTCGCTCGCGCTCTCCGTACGCGACAACGGCGGCCTGTACCTCGTGCCCGCGTTCACGGGCCTCGGGGCGCCGCACTGGGACATG
>JBHEMQ010000202.1:0-660 GCA_046262475.1 Candidatus Velthaea sp. | reverse complement strand
CTCTACCCGCACATGACCGTGGCGGAGAACATCGGCTTCCCGCTCTCGATCCAGCGCGGCATGGGCAGAGAGGAAGTCACGCGCCGCGTCCGCGAGGCCGCGGCGCTCGTGCGCGTCGATCAGCTGCTCGAGCGGCGGCCAGGACAGCTCTCCGGGGGACAGCAGCAGCGCGTCGCGCTCGCGCGCGCGCTCGTGAAGCGGCCCGACATCCTCCTCCTCGACGAGCCGCTCAGCAACCTCGACGCCCGGCTCCGGCATGAGATGCGCGGCGAGATCAAGCGCCTCCAGAAGGAGGTGGGCATCACCGCGATCTTCGTGACGCACGACCAGCTCGAGGCGCTCACGATGGCGGACCGCGTGGCGCGACGCCGGCCGAGCTCTACGCGCGGCCCGCGAACCGCTTCGTCGCGGAGTTCATCGGGTCGCCGCCGATGAACTTCCTCGACGCCGATCTCGGCGCGCGGAACGGCTCGGTCGTCGCGAGCTCAGAGGGCATCGAGATCGAGATCGCCGCGGCGCGCCTGCCGCGGGGGGACGGTACGCGCAAGGCGACCCTCGGCATCCGGCCCGAGCACTTCGAGATCGTCGCGGCCGGCCAGGGGCATGCCACGGGCGAGGTCTACGTCGTGGAGCCCATGGGGCGCGAGCAGATGGTGGACG
>JBHEMQ010000201.1:429-661 GCA_046262475.1 Candidatus Velthaea sp. | reverse complement strand
ATCCAGGACCCCTGTCGGGCGGGTGGTTGGAAGCCGGTAGCGGAGGGACCGGTCGGTGGGGGACCTAGTGGTGGGCCCGCCACGGAGTCGGGGCCGCGCGCCGGCGGCGCTGCGAAAGCCACAGTCCGGTCGGTCGACGGATTCGACACCGCCGGGACCCACCACTGCCAATCGGCCGGCGCCCGCCCCCATGACGGATCGGGCTCGAATCCGGGGGGCGGAACCCATTTGG
>JBHEMQ010000201.1:0-261 GCA_046262475.1 Candidatus Velthaea sp. | reverse complement strand
CACGAATCCCGCCCGCAGCTGGCGGGTGATCAACGTCTTGTGCTCGTCGGTCAGCCCGGGCCATTCCTTTTCCAGGATCGTCATGCAGATGAGCAGGTGCCGGCTCTCATCGCGGCCGATCCGCTTGAAGACGTCTTCGAAAACCGGGTGCTCGGTGCCCGTCGCCATCATCCGGAACAGCGTGGAGGAGGCGACCTCGCCCATCATGAACGACGTGAAGAGCACGGCCATCGGGTACTTGCCGATGGAGCTGTTGTAGCC
>JBHEMQ010000200.1:413-668 GCA_046262475.1 Candidatus Velthaea sp. | reverse complement strand
GGGTACGACGGTGTTGATTTTTTTGCTCCGACGCATCTTTACGGCGAGCCGGACGATCTGCGCGCTTTTATCGATCGTGCACATGCTGCCGGCATCGGCGTCATTCTCGATGTCGTTTACAACCACTTCGGACCCGAAGGAAATTACCTGCGCGAATTTGCGGATGATTACTTCACCGACCGCTACGAAAACGAATGGGGCGACGCGATCAATTTTGACGGTCCGAATTCCGGCCCGGTGCGCGAGTTCTTCATT
>JBHEMQ010000200.1:0-302 GCA_046262475.1 Candidatus Velthaea sp. | reverse complement strand
ATCGGATGATTACATCGTTGGCGCGATCGGCCGGGCGGCGCGACTCGCGGCCGCTCCGCGCTCGATTATTCTCATCGGCGAAGATGAACCACAGCAAGCGAAGCTGATCCGGCCGCGCGCGGCCGGCGGCGATGATCTCGACGGGTTGTGGAATGACGATCTGCATCACTCTGCAATCGGGAGACTCACCGGGCGCAACGAAGCCTACTACACCGATTACACCGGATCGCCGCAGGAGTTCATTTCCGCGGCGAAATACGGATTTCTATTCCAAGGCCAGCCATACATCTGGCAGGAAGCAC
>JBHEMQ010000199.1:0-674 GCA_046262475.1 Candidatus Velthaea sp. | reverse complement strand
CGATTGATCGACGAACTGGTCGCGCGCGAGATAACGGCGCGGCGCGCAATGGCGCACATCCGGCCGCAGCGGGCGGATATCTTGCCCGCGGGCCTCATCGTCGTCGATGAGGCGTGCCTGCTGCTCGGCATCGACCGGCTGCGCGTGAGCCAGGCGGATCTGCTCGCGGGGTACGTGCGCTCGCGCGCGTATCGCGGCCGCGCCCCCGCGCCGGGAACGTGCGGGACGGAAGGCTAAGGGCGCCGTCAGCGGGATGATGGTGGAACTGGCAGACACAGCAGACTTGAATATTGAGCCGATCGGCCGGAAACGACGATCGGGATGCGCTCAAAGTCGGCGAACTCTTCGCGGCGCGGGCCGCCGCATGACAACGCCGAGCCAAGCGCGTTCCTGCCGGAACGCGAAGGTGTAGAGACTGGACGGGCGCGGCCTAAGGTAGCAATGCTACGGTCAAGGCACAGTCCAGACCGCAAACGTTCCGATGGACGGTGGCGAAAGCCATGGCGGTACGAAAATCTGCCGCCCGCGAGGGCATCCGAGTTCGAGCCTCGGTCATCCCAGTCTGCGCGGAGCGAGCTGCACGCGGCGCGCTCGCTTTGCGTGCGGCCGCCGCGGCGACCGTGCTTTGCCTGTTCGCAACCGCCGCGCGCGCCGCCGCCGGCGATGCCTCGACT
>JBHEMQ010000198.1:436-695 GCA_046262475.1 Candidatus Velthaea sp. | reverse complement strand
GCGCCCCGTCGCCTTCGTCTCGCGCTCGTCGTTCGACAAAAGCACCGTGACGTGGTGGAAGTGGCGCTGCTCGCGATAGGCGCGACCCTGCGGCGCAGGACGCACGCGGCGTCGATTCTTGTGCGCTCCCATGTCAACAAAGCACGCCTTGACCCAGAGGTCGTCAGGATCGACGGCGACGTTCGCCTTCTCCGCCGCCTCGGTCGCGTTCGCAATCGCCGAGCGCACGCACTTCTCGATGCCTACGGCAGCGCGCTTG
>JBHEMQ010000198.1:0-247 GCA_046262475.1 Candidatus Velthaea sp. | reverse complement strand
AAAGGCAGTTTGTCTTTAATTCATCACTCCGCGTTCATCATTCATCATTTATCTCCCACCCGGCTTGGCAGTCTTCTCCGCCTTCGTGCCCGAGTGGCCCTTAAAGGTGCGCGTCGGCGAAAACTCGCCGAGCTTGTGCCCGACCATGTTCTCGGTGACATAGACGGGAATATGCCGCTTGCCGTTGTGCACGGCGAAGGTCAGACCGACGAAGTCCGGCGTGATCGTCGAACGCCGCGACCAGGTC
>JBHEMQ010000197.1:423-702 GCA_046262475.1 Candidatus Velthaea sp. | reverse complement strand
CGGCTGGTCAGCCTGGAGCAGGCGGTCCATGCTGATCTCCGCGGCAGCCCAGCCCTGCAGCGCTGGGAGGCCTCGGTCTACTCACAGAATGGCGAGGACGGGATCATCATGCATCTGTTCTCGTGCATCGGCACGACCGACCGCCGCTTCGTCGAGTTCGGCGTCGGCAATGGCGTCGAGTGCAACACGGCCAATCTCTCCATCAATTTCGGGTGGACCGGGCTCCTTATGGACGCCGATCCGGGCAGCGTAGCCAAGGCCGGGGACTTTTATCGCCAT
>JBHEMQ010000197.1:0-239 GCA_046262475.1 Candidatus Velthaea sp. | reverse complement strand
CGCTGCCAATGTCTGTGTCGCCGAGCAGTTGGTGACACGCGACAACATTAATACTCAGCTGATCGAACACGGGATCACCGGTGAGCTCGACCTGTTGTCGATCGACATCGACGGCAACGATTACTGGATCTGGTCCGCCGTCGAGGCGGTGAGCCCTCGGGTTGTCGTCATCGAATACAACGCCAGCTTCGGTCCGGAGCGATCGCTGACCGTTCAATACGACCCGGACTTCGATCGCA
>JBHEMQ010000196.1:434-708 GCA_046262475.1 Candidatus Velthaea sp. | reverse complement strand
TGTATCAACATCCGGCGTTCCGCTTGCAGTTCGACGCGCTTACCGCCGATGTTCGAAAAATTCGACGGACACACAACGACGACCGGTACAACGTCCATCCGAAGGTACGATTGCTCGCACGCATTCGTAAACTGATACTCGACGACATTCCGCGCGATCCCGCGGCATCATCGTACGAGATCGGAAACACGATGGGCCAAGATTACCGGCACTGGCGCCGCGCCAAATTTAACCAGCGGTTCCGATTGTTCTTCCGCTTTCGAAGCGATGCACG
>JBHEMQ010000196.1:0-297 GCA_046262475.1 Candidatus Velthaea sp. | reverse complement strand
ATCGTTTCTCCTCGTCAGTATCCCAGCGCCAGCGAGTCGGCGCGCGGGTCGCCGCCGCCGGAAAGTGTCCCCCGTTCGCGGTCGATCGCGATCGCGTGCGCGTGTCCCATGGCGTTGTCGTACGGTCCGAGCCGGTGCACGGTGTGTCCGCGTTGTTCCAAAAAGGTCAGCAGTTCCGGCTCCATGCGCGATTCCACGATGACGGAATCAGCCGCTGAAATGTCGGGCCGGCCGGGCACGCTGCTGCGGCCGTAGACCCAGCGCGGCACGTCCAGCGCCTGCTGCACGTTCATGCCA
>JBHEMQ010000195.1:0-716 GCA_046262475.1 Candidatus Velthaea sp. | reverse complement strand
GTCCCGAGATGGGCCTCCAGGGCGTCGAGGCCGGCGATCTCCTCGGCGAGCTTCTGCTCCTTGCCGCCTGTGCGTACCTGGGTGGCCATGGCTGTGGCCGGATCAGTCGCCGTGGCGGCGGACTTCGGCCCGGAGGCGGTCGGTGACGGCAGCGGCCAGGCCCATCACCTCGGGCGAGTCGATGCGCCTCGGCCGCTCGAAGGTGACCGGGAACTCGTCGGCCACCCTGCCGGGGAGGCTGGTCAGCAGGACGATGCGGTCCGACAGCCGGGCTGCCTCGCGCACGTTGTGGGTGACGAACACGATGGTCAGGCGGGTGCTCGACCACACCTGCTCGAGCTCGTCGTGCAAGAGGTCACGGGTCATGGCGTCGAGGGCGCCGAAGGGCTCGTCCATCAGCAGGATCTCGGCATCCTGGGCCAGGGCCCGGCCCAGAGCGGCCCGCTGGCGCATGCCGCCTGACAGCTCGTGGGGCCGGCGCCCGCCCTGCCCGCCGAGGTGGACGCGGTCGAGCAGCTCCTCGGCCCGACGGTGGCGTTCGGCCTTGCCCTTACCCGCCAGCCGCAGCGGCAGGGCGACGTTGTCACGCACGGTGAGCCACGGGAAGAGGGCTGCCTCCTGGAACATGAGGGCCGTCCGGCCGCGCACCTCCACCTGGCCGATCGTGGGGCGGTCGAGCCCGGCGATGAGGTTCAGGCTGGTCGACTTGCCGCAGC
>JBHEMQ010000194.1:457-719 GCA_046262475.1 Candidatus Velthaea sp. | reverse complement strand
CACGGGATCAAGGAGCGCTACGAGAAATTCCACGCGGTCAGCTATACCGATGACGCCATCGAATTCTCCGTCACGCATTCAAGCCGCTACATCCCAGACCGCTTTCTGCCCGATAAGGCCATCGACCTCATCGACGAAGCCGGCGCGCGCGTGAAGCTGCGCCAGACCTCGCTGCCTGAAGAGATCACCGACGTGCAGAAGCGCATCAAGTTCATCGTCCACCGCATGGAGAACGCCATTGCCAGCCATGAATTCGAGAAGG
>JBHEMQ010000194.1:0-233 GCA_046262475.1 Candidatus Velthaea sp. | reverse complement strand
CGAATCGAGCACCGGCGTGGTCACGCGCGAGGACATTGAAGAAGTCGTCTCCCGCTGGACCGGCGTCCCCATCACCTCTCTTAAGGAAGAGGAGATGCAGAAGCTCATGCGCGTGGAAGAAGAGCTGCACAAGCGCGTCATCTCGCAGGACAAGGCCATCTCCGCGCTCGCACGCGCCATTCGCCGCTCCCGCGCGGGACTCAAATCACCCAACCGCCCCATCGGCTCATTCC
>JBHEMQ010000193.1:411-732 GCA_046262475.1 Candidatus Velthaea sp. | reverse complement strand
GCCCTCTTCACCTCGCTCGCCGTGCGGACGCCCGCCGGCCACCTGAGCCTCGTCTACAAGGTGGCGGCCGAGATCGGCGAGCTCGGCGACAACACACGCGCGCTGCGCGGCGCGATCCGCGGCGACCAGCTGCTGCGGACGGCGCTGGCCAGCCCCGACGCGCAGGTGACGGTGCTCGGCCACACGCGCTGGGCCAGCGTCGGGCTGATCTCCGAGGCCAACGCCCACCCGCTGAGCAGCGAGGAGCAGGACGGCGCCCCCGCCGACGGCGGGCTGGTGATCGCTGCGGTCAACGGCGACGTCGACAACCACCTGGTGCTG
>JBHEMQ010000193.1:0-231 GCA_046262475.1 Candidatus Velthaea sp. | reverse complement strand
TCCGCCGGATGAGCTACGACGGGACGCCGCGCCCGCCGCAGGACGACGAGATCAGGGTCGCCCAGGTGACCACCCGCGACATCGACCGGGCCGGCTTCCCCCACTTCCTGCTCAAGGAGATCTTCGAGGCCCCGCAGTCGCTGCGCAAGACGCTGCGGGGAAAGATCGCCGGCGACGAGCCGGCGGGTCCGCTGAGCGTGCGCCTCGGGTCCGAGACGTTCCCCCCCGAAA
>JBHEMQ010000192.1:0-736 GCA_046262475.1 Candidatus Velthaea sp. | reverse complement strand
CCCCCGGAGATCGTCTCGGGCAGGGCGCTCATGGACCCCGCCACGTCGCCGTGCTTGAGCTCGGCGCGCCGCACCCGGCTCGGCACCAGGCCCTGCGGTCGCAGCAGCATGAAGGAGATCAGCAGCAGTCCGAAGATGATGAAGTTGTACTTGGTGAAGTCGATCTGCTTGATGAATGTCAGCCCGGTCGAGTCGGCGAAGCCGCTCATCCACGCGGGCAGCTGGATCAGCACGTAGGTGGTCAGGCCGTAGATGCCCGCGGCGCCGACAATCACCCCGGCGATGTTGCCCATGCCCCCCAGCACCACCATGCAGAGGATCGTGACGCTGACCACGAAGCCAAATGCCTCCGGGGTCACCAGGGCCAGCTTGCTGGCGTAAAAGCAGCCGCCGAAGCCGCTGAATGCCGCCCCCATGGCGAAGGCCAGTAGCTTGGTGGTGACGGTGTTGATGCCCATGCTGGCCGCCGCCAGCTCGTCCTCCCTGATGGCCTGCCAGGCCCGGCCCAGGCGCGAGTACTGCAGGTTTCGGATCAGGATTATCGACAAGATGATGACCCCGAGGATGGTGTAGTAGTAGGGGACCGGGTTGTACCCGAAGGTGAGCGCCGGGAAGGGGCCGAGGGCGGGGATCTTGGGCTGGTCCAGGCCGGAGAGGCCGTCGACACCGCCCGTCAGCTTGTCCAGGTTCAGCACCACGCGGGGCACGATCTCACCAAAGCCCAGCGTGACGATGG
>JBHEMQ010000191.1:363-743 GCA_046262475.1 Candidatus Velthaea sp. | reverse complement strand
GCTTTACGCCCTCTTCGCTGCGATAGCCTTTGTACTGTCCGCGCACCGTTTCGCTCTTGATCGCGTCGTCCGCAATGGGACGCACCGCACTCAGCACCTTCGCGCGCTCGTTGCGGATCGCGTTGGAGTTGAACGAGTTAGGCGGCTCCATCGTCATCAGCGCGAGCAGTTGCAGCAGATGATTCTGGAACATGTCGCGCAGCACGCCCGCGTTGTCGTAATAACCCGCGCGATGACCCACGCCCACTTCTTCGAGCACGCTGATCTGCACGTGGTCAATGTAGTTGCGGTTCCAGATCGGCTCGAAGATGCCGTTGACGAATCGCAGAACGAACAGATTCTGAACGGTCTCCTTACCGAGATAGTGGTCGATACGATAG
>JBHEMQ010000191.1:0-301 GCA_046262475.1 Candidatus Velthaea sp. | reverse complement strand
CGCGGCGATGATGCCCACAAAGAACTGCGGAGGCGTGGCGAGATAGAAGAGCCGATTGGCTGGCCCCCCCTCCAGTTTTTCGAGCACCGGTTTGAGCGCGTGCTCCGCGTCGTCTTTGGTGAAGTCGCCCGCGCAGTAGTGCAGGTGCTGCGCGAACTCGTTCCACTCGTCTTCCTTGAGATCTAAGTCCGCAAACTGTTTTGCACCCTCGCGCACCTCGTTGCGAAATGCGTCGTCGTCCTGTTCGGTGCGCGCTGCGCCGACGATGTTGAACTTGTGGGGCAGCCGTTCCTTGCGGTAC
>JBHEMQ010000190.1:454-758 GCA_046262475.1 Candidatus Velthaea sp. | reverse complement strand
CTCCAGCGTGCCGTGCAGGTGGCGCTCCTCGGCCGGTACTTCGAGCGCATCGCCGACCATGCGGTGAACATCGGCGAGCGGGTGACGTACATGGTGACGGGCGCCTTCTCGTCCGAGAGCTGACCATCGCACTGGACCGGATGTGGGCCGGCGCGCCTACGCTCGTCGCCGTGGTGCTGCTGCTCACCGTGGCTCTCGCCTGGTCGCCCGCGGGAACCGGCTGACCTGGCTCTGCCGTGAAGCGGATCGAGGCCAACCACCTCAGCGCCTGGTACGGCGCGTTCAAGGCGGTGGACGACGTCAC
>JBHEMQ010000190.1:0-314 GCA_046262475.1 Candidatus Velthaea sp. | reverse complement strand
ATCTACGCCCCGGGCATCGACCCGGTCTCGGTCCGACGCACGATCGGCATGGTCTTCCAGCGGCCGAACCCCTTCCCCACCATGTCCATCGGCGACAACGTGTCCGCCGGCCTGCGGCTCAACGGCATGCGCAGGCGAGCCGACCTCGACGCCGTCGTCGAGCGGGCCCTGCAGGGCGCCGGCCTGTGGAACGAGGTGCGCGACCGGCTGAACCGCCCGGGTGCCAGCCTGTCGGGCGGGCAGCAGCAGCGGCTCTGCATCGCCCGGGCCATCGCGGTCGAGCCCCAGGTCCTGCTCATGGACGAGCCCTGCTC
>JBHEMQ010000189.1:446-774 GCA_046262475.1 Candidatus Velthaea sp. | reverse complement strand
CATCCGGCCGGGCCCGATTGTCGGCAAAATGATGCATCCTTACATGCGCCGCCGACAAGGCAAAGAACTCGTCACCTACCCTACGCCCGAGCTCGAACCCGTCCTCAAACGCACCCTCGGCGTGCCGCTCTTTCAAGAGCAGCTCCTCCGTATCGCCATGGTCGTCGGCGACTTCACCGGCGCCGAAGCCGAAGAGCTCCGCAAGGCCGTCGGCATGCGCCGCTCCTTCAAAAAGATGGGCGAACTCATGACCAAGCTCCGCGAAGGCATGACCCGCAAACGCATCCCGCCCCAGACCCAGGAAGATATCGTGGGCAGCATCCAATCC
>JBHEMQ010000189.1:0-349 GCA_046262475.1 Candidatus Velthaea sp. | reverse complement strand
GCCCTCTACGGCTTCCCCGAATCCCACGCCGCCAGCTTCGCGCTCATCGCCTACGCTTCGGCCTACTTCAAAGTCCACTACCTCGCCGCCTTCACCTGCGCCATCCTCAACAACCAACCCATGGGTTTCTACATGCCCGCCGTCCTCGTAAAAGACGCGCAACGCCATGGCCTTCGCATCAAGCCCATTGACGTCCAGGTCTCCCGTTGGGAGTGCATGGTCGAACACGAATCCGACGCCACACTCTCCCTCCGCCTCGGCCTGATGTACGTCCGAGGCCTGAAACAAACCACCGCCCAGGCCCTCATCAAATCCCGCGAGACAACCGCAAAACCACATCCTCCCCTTC
>JBHEMQ010000188.1:551-782 GCA_046262475.1 Candidatus Velthaea sp. | reverse complement strand
ATCAGGACCAGAAAGCCGCCGATCGCGTTGGTGATGGCGAAGTTCAGCGCCCCTTGGAGGGGCGCGCCCTCGTCGGGACGATGGCAAGTCAGGGCGATTCCGGCAATCGACATCAGCTCGAAGAACACGAACAGGTTGAAGATGTCGCCGCTCAGACTGAACCCCATCATCGCCGTCATGAACACCAGCAGCAGCGCCGGGAAGGCATGTCCGACAGACTCGAAGTGCCGC
>JBHEMQ010000188.1:0-541 GCA_046262475.1 Candidatus Velthaea sp. | reverse complement strand
CCCACGAACGTGGCCAGCCCCGCGCCGAGGGGATCGATCGTGAACGAGACCCCGATCGCGACTCCGTGGCGCGGTTGCCAGCCGCCGAACCAGCTCACGGCATCGCCGTGACGGATCGCCAGGACCAGGTCGATTGCGCACAGGGCGGTGGCGGCGACGGCGGTGACGAGCGCGATCGCTTCGGCCAGACGTCGCCGGCGCAGGGACTGAGTGGCCCCCAGCAGCCCCGCGCCCAGGAACGGCACCGCCACGGGCAGCGCCGGGAAGACGGACGGGATCATCCGGTCAGCGAGACGATCTCATCAGGGTCCACGGTGCCAAAGCGCTTGTGGGCCTGAAGCGAGAGGGCGAGCAGCAGCGCGGTTACCGTCGCCTCGACTACCACATCGGTCAGCGTCAGGGACTGGACCACGGGGTCCACCACAGGCGTCGAGAGCGGAATGTCGGCGAATACCGGCGCCTTGCCCCCGGCCCGGTAGCCGATCGCCAAGAGCAGCACGTAGGTGGAGGCCTGGACGACCGACAGGCACAGGATCAGATG
>JBHEMQ010000187.1:0-784 GCA_046262475.1 Candidatus Velthaea sp. | reverse complement strand
GATGTACCATGAGCGCACGGGAAAGATCAGCTTCTGGATGACGTTCGCCGGGACGATGGTCACCTTCTTCCCGATGCACATCCTGGGGATTCAGGGCATGCCGCGCCGGGTCTACACGTATCCGGCCAATGTCGGGTGGACCTTCCTCAACGCGCTGGAGACGATCGGCTCGTACGTGCTGGCCGCCGGTCTCGTGCTGATCGTCGTCAACCTGGGGTACAGCCTGTTCCGGGGGGAGCCGTCCGGCGAGAACCCGTGGAATGGCGACACGCTCGAGTGGGCCACGTCGTCGCCGCCTCCGCCCTACAACTTCGCGGTCATCCCCACCGTCTCGAGCCCCTACGCGATGTGGGACCGTGAGGACCGCGAGCGCGACTCGGCCCGCCTCAGCCGGGGCGAAGGGGTTCTCGAGCGCGGGCACGAGACGCCGGCGACCACCGTCCAGGACGCCGAGTGGGACGAGATCCTCTCGATGCCGCCGCACTCGGGCTGGCCACCGGTGGTCGCGCTGCTCCTGGGCGGCATGTTCCTCATGCTGCTGTTCCACCACTTCGAGATCGCCGGCGGTTTCCTGGTCAGCGTCGGGATCGCGCTGTGGCGCTGGCACGCTCCGGAGGCCGCCGCGTGAGCCGGCCGCCGACGCGGAGCATGGCCGCGCAGGATGCCGCCGCCGCGGCGCGGGTGGCCCAGGCGCGGGTCGCGCAGCCGAACGGCTGGTGGGGGATGGCCCTCTTCCTGTGCGCCGAGACGACGCTGTTCGGCGTGCTGCTGGCCACCTACTTCT
>JBHEMQ010000186.1:541-790 GCA_046262475.1 Candidatus Velthaea sp. | reverse complement strand
CAGCTTGGCGATCTGGCCGGCGATGCCGCCCACCGCGCCCGCGGCACCCGACACGAACACCACGTCGTCCTCGCGCAGGCCAGCGACGTCGATCAGGCCGGCGTAGGCCGTGAGGCCCGGCATGCCGAGCACGCCGAGGTACGCCTGCACGGGGGCGATCTGCGTGTCGACCTCCCGCACCTGCTTGGCCGGCGCCAGCGCGAACTCGCGCCAGCCGTGGCCGTGCAGAACCATGTCGCCCGTGGCGAA
>JBHEMQ010000186.1:0-315 GCA_046262475.1 Candidatus Velthaea sp. | reverse complement strand
CGTCCGCGTGCGCGGCCACGACCTCCCCCACAGCACCGCCGTCCATGGGGGCGTCGATCTGGAACGGGGGCACATATGACTTCGCGTCGTTCATGCGTCCGCGCATGTACGGGTCCACCGACATCCACTGGTTGCGGACGAGCACCTCACCCGGGCCAGGCTCCGGGACCTCGACCTCGGCCAGGCGGAAGTCGCTGTCCTTCGGCTCGCCGTGCGGGCGGGCGGCCAGCTGGATCTCCCTGCCCCTCATCGCTCGCGAAGCATACGGCGGGCTACTCGGGCTGAGGCGCCGGTAGGCTCGCCACGATCTCGACC
>JBHEMQ010000185.1:404-790 GCA_046262475.1 Candidatus Velthaea sp. | reverse complement strand
TTCCGGCGTTTCGATTGGGCAAATGCGGCCATAGTGCGATGGATGAACGTCACGCACTTCAAATCCAGCGCGGTCGCGCGACAAACCACCAGGCCCGAGGGCGGAAAGACGACGCTTGTGCGTCAGCTCCGCGAGCGGATTCGTCTGGTCCATGAACTGCGAGAGCTGCGAACGTCCGAAGAAATCGCGGATGACCGCGCTGAGCGCTTTCGGATTGATCAACTTCTGCGGCGTCATACCGTCGATGTTGATGTCAAATAACGTCATGCGTTCCTTCACGAGACGCTCGGTGCGCGCGAGGCCGACGCGGCATTGATTCGCGAGCAATTCGCCGACTGTCCGGACGCGACGGCTGCCGAGATGATCGATGTCGTCAAGTGTGCCTT
>JBHEMQ010000185.1:0-383 GCA_046262475.1 Candidatus Velthaea sp. | reverse complement strand
GATGATGCGCTCCGTTAGATCGACGTCGATCCCGAGCTTTTGGTTGATCTTGTAACGTCCGACGCGACCGAGATCGTACTTTTTCGGATCGAAGAACAGCCGCTTCAATAGCGCCTTCGCATTTGCGACGGTTGGCGGATCGCCCGGCCGCAGCTTGCGATAAATATCCTTCAACGCCTCTTCGGTGTCGTGCGCCGGATCTTTTTTCAGCGCCTTCACGACGGTGTCGTCTTTCGAGATGTCGATCACCTTCACATCCTTCTGACCGAGCGTCATGATCTGCCGAACCGTCGCGGCGGTAAGCGGCTCAAACGCGCGCGCGACAGTCGCCTCGCCATCGAGGACGTCTGCGATTAGCACCTTCGTCGCGAGCTCTTCTTCAC
>JBHEMQ010000184.1:536-804 GCA_046262475.1 Candidatus Velthaea sp. | reverse complement strand
GACGTCATCCGATCGCGGTAGGTGTCGTGCGCGGTGAGCGTGTCGTAGACCTCGGCGACGGCGACGATGCGCGCGATCTCGGGGATCTCGTCGCCCTTCAGGCGGTCGGGGTAGCCGCGGCCGTCGATGCGCTCGTGGTGCGCGCGCACGATCTGCGCGACCGGACCGTAGACGCCGAGGTCCTTGAGCATGTCGGCGCCGAGCTCGGGATGCAGCCGGATCGCCTCCCAGTCGTCCTCGGTCAGCGTGCCCTGGCGCTCCATGACGC
>JBHEMQ010000184.1:0-526 GCA_046262475.1 Candidatus Velthaea sp. | reverse complement strand
CGTCACGGCGATCCAGCGCGCGCACGAGCGAGGAGAGCACGCCCCAGGACATCGCGGCGTACTGCTCGGTGCGCTGGCGCGCGATCATGACGAGCCGCGACATGTACGTGAAGGCGACGATGATGAGCACGAGGAAGGCGCCCGCGGCGAGGCCGAGCTGCGCGAACACGCCGGCGATCGAGATCGTCAGCGCGACCGTCAGGGCCAGAGACGGCAGCAGCTCGCGCGGCGGGCGCACCGCCTCGCGCAGGACGCCGCCGTCGAGCAGCACGACGAGCGTGCGCAGCAGCACGAAGTTCAGCGCGAGAAATCCGATCGCGACGAGCGCGAGGACCGTGAGCTCGGCGAGATCCGCCTGCTCGAGGGTGCCGACGATGCTGCCGTACAACAGCGCGGCGAGCAGGCTCGGCACGGCGGTCGCCGCGAGGTTGATCGGCAGCGCCTCGCGCCGGTAGCGGCGCACCGCGAACATCACGAGCTCGGCCAGGACGGGGATCGAAAAGGCGGCGATCGGGCCGACGAACGC
>JBHEMQ010000183.1:469-805 GCA_046262475.1 Candidatus Velthaea sp. | reverse complement strand
GCGCGATGCACCGATGGGAGTAGGGTGACCGGAGTCGTGTCGGTTGGAGAAGTCGAGCAGCTCTCAGAGGTCAGGGCCCTGATCGCCCAGGGTCGCCGTTTCGGCGTTCTCACGCCCCACCAGATCGAGAGCGCCCTCGGCGATCTCGGGCTCGACGAGCGCGAGCTCGAGATCGAAGTCACGCAGCAATCACCGATGATGCTGGACATGATGATACCGCAGGGCGCGCCGGAGGGGATGGACAACCTGTCCGAGATGCTGCAGGAGATGCTGCCGAAGCGAAAGAAGCGGCGCAGCGTGAAGGTACCGGAGGCGCGACGCATCCTCCTGACGGAA
>JBHEMQ010000183.1:0-332 GCA_046262475.1 Candidatus Velthaea sp. | reverse complement strand
TTGAAGGCTCCAACGTTCAGACGAAACACGGCATGGTCAAAACCGATCACGTGCTGTTCGTCGCCGCCGGCGCTTTTCACGTCGCCAAGCCCAGCGATCTGATCCCCGAGCTGCAGGGGCGATTTCCGATCCGCGTCGAGCTGCAGTCGCTGACCGAAGCGGATTTCGTCCGCATCATGACCGAGCCGGAGAACGCGCTCACCAAGCAGTATGCCGCGCTCGTCGAGGCAGAAGGGGCCGCGCTCACGTTCACCGAGGATGGCGTGGCGGAGGTGGCGCGCACGGCGGCGCTCGTCAACGACCGGCTGGAGAACATCGGCGCGCGCCGCCTG
>JBHEMQ010000182.1:591-849 GCA_046262475.1 Candidatus Velthaea sp. | reverse complement strand
GCGCCGCATACACAGCGAGGCCGGCAGCGGCAACATCGTCGAGGCTGTGCGGCACATGCGCGCCATTCGCGACGGCATCGCGGAACTATCCGTCGTTCCCAAGGAAGAACTGGTTTCGCGCGCACGCGATTTGGGCGCGCCGCTCGATCTCGTGCAGTACGTCGCCGAACACAAGCAGCTGCCCGTCGTGCTCTTCTGCGCCGGGGGCGTCGCAACGCCGGCCGACGCGGCACTGATGATGGCGATGGGTGCCGAAGG
>JBHEMQ010000182.1:0-491 GCA_046262475.1 Candidatus Velthaea sp. | reverse complement strand
CGCATCGCGGGAAGTAAGCCGCCGATGTCCGACGCGGTCGTCGGCGTTCTCGCGCTGCAGGGCGACGTGCTGGAACACGTGCGAGCGCTCGAGGAATCGGGCTATCGCGCGCTCGAGGTAAGGACGGCGGGCGATCTCGACGGCGTCGATGCCCTGATCATTCCCGGCGGCGAATCGACGACCGTCATGAAACTGCTCCAGCGTTTCGGCTTGAGCGCGCCCATCCAAGCGCGCGTGCGCGACGGCATGCCGCTGTGGGGAACCTGCATGGGTATGATCGTTGCGGCGCACGACGTCGCCGATCTCGCTCAGCCGACGCTCGATCTCATCGATATCACGGTGCGCCGCAACGCGTTCGGGCGGCAGATCGATTCGGCCGAAGTTCCGCTCGTGATCCCGGCGCTCGGCGCGCACGTCCTTCAGTACGCGACCGACTTCCCGCAGGCGCGTTTCATCCTCGCGCACGCCGGTGTCTGCGATCTCGCCTGGAT
>JBHEMQ010000181.1:421-931 GCA_046262475.1 Candidatus Velthaea sp. | reverse complement strand
GCCATGCCGCGCGTGCGCCCAGGTTGGAGCCGAGCGCCACGTCGGCGCGCACGCTCACCTGCCCTGCTCCACAACGACTTCCGCATAGGCGAGTGGTCCGCCGAGGGCCACGTGCGGCTTGCGGACGGCGACGCGCGCGTGCGCGGCGGCGGGGAGCGCGAGCACTCGGGACACGATGGCGCCGCCGACGGCCTCGAGGTAGTCGACGGCCGCGCCCAGCCCGATCGCGTCTACGTATGCCGACGTACCCGCCTCGAACTTCCACGGCAGCTCGTTCCACGTCGTTAGGTCGGTCGTGACGCGGCTGATCATGTCGCCGCCGTACATGAACGGGCGCATGCCCTCGAGCAGGGCGCGCCTCCCCCACACCGCGCCGGAGCCGGGCGGCGCGCACATCTTGTGGCCGCTGAAGACGAGGAAGTCGCACCCGAGGTCCTGGACGTCGACGCTCGTGTGCGGGACGGCCTGGGCGCCGTCAATGAGCACGACCGCACCGGCCGCGTGGCCCTT
>JBHEMQ010000181.1:0-263 GCA_046262475.1 Candidatus Velthaea sp. | reverse complement strand
ACGCAACGAGATTCGTGCCCTCGGTGGCGTTGCGGCAGAAGATGACCTCACGCGTCTCCGGCGCGTTGATGAACCGCGCGACCTTCGCGCGGGCGCCCTCGAACAGCGCGGTCGTCTGCTCGGAGAACTCGTAAACCCCGCGGTGGATGTTCGCGTTGTGCCGCTCATAGACGGCGCTCATCGCGTCGATGACCTGGCGCGGCTTCTGGCTCGTCGCGGCGTTGTCCAGGTAGACGAGTGGCTTTCCGTGGACCGTCTGGGAC
>JBHEMQ010000180.1:0-942 GCA_046262475.1 Candidatus Velthaea sp. | reverse complement strand
CCTCGAGACAGGCCGAGTGACCGTCGAGAGGATCGTCATCGCACACGACTGCGGCCGGGCGCTCAATCCGGTGAACGTGGAAGGCCAGATCGAGGGCTCCGCATACATGGGGTACGGCGAGGTCATCGCGGAGGAGCAGGTGTTCCGCGGCGGGCTCCACAAGAAGCCCTCGCTCCTCGACTACAAGCTGCCCACCTCCCTCGACACGCCAAAGCTCGAGGCGATCCTCGTCGAGACCGTCGATGCGGAGGGTCCCTACGGGGCGAAGGAGGCCGGCGAGGGACCGCTGAACCCCGTGATCCCCGCGATCGCCAACGCGGTGTACGACGCGATCGGCGTCCGCTTCGACGAGACGCCGATCACGCCGCAGAAGGTGCTCGACGCGCTCGCGAAGCGGAGGGACCGGGTCGGGCCGGACGCGCTGGGCTGCGCATCGGCGCCGGCGCGACGCTCACAGAGATCGCCGAGCACCCGCTGGTCCGCGAGCACTACCCGGCGCTCGCGAGCGCGGCCGGCCAGGTGAGCACACCGCAGTTGCGCAACATGGGGACGATCGGCGGCAACCTCGCGCTCGACACGCGGTGCAACTGGTACGACCAGTCGCTCTTCTGGCGGACGGCCGAGGGCTTCTGCATGAAGACGCACCCGGACGTCGTCTGCCGGGTCGCTGGTCTACGGTGCCGTGACCGAGGCTCGGGTCGCGATCACCGGGGTCAGCTCTCGCCCGTTGCTGGTGCCGGAGGCGGCCGCGGCCCTGCTGGGCGGCCGGCTCGAGAACGAAGCGATCGCCGCCGCCGCGGCCGCGGTCCACCGGGTCGCGCGCCCGATGGACAACACCTCCGGCACGATCGCCCAGCGCAAGGCCACCATTCGCGTGCTCGCACAGCGCGCGCTGCGGGAGCTGCGCGCATGACCCCGTTGGGGACCGAGACGGCCGTCAGC
>JBHEMQ010000179.1:0-1091 GCA_046262475.1 Candidatus Velthaea sp. | reverse complement strand
CGCCCGCCGGACTTCGTCAGGCCCTCGACGAGCGTCTTCTCGGGCCGGCTCGTCGTGATCTCGGCGAAGTCGGCGTAGGTCGAGAAGCGACGGCCGGGGCTGGTGGGCTTGGGCTTGCGAATGGCCATTACTCGAGCCCCTCGAGGCCTTGGAAGATGGGGATCGAGTCGCCGGGCTTGACCTGGACGATCGCCTTCTTCCAGTTGCGCGTCCGGCCGTTGATGGCGCCGCGGCGCTTGGGCTTCGACTTGACGGTGATCGTGCGGACCTCGAGCACGCTGACGTCGAACAGCGTCTCCACCGCCTGGCGGATCTGCGTCTTGTGGGCGTCGGGGTGGACGCGGAAGGTGTACTTGTCGGCGCCCGAGAGGACGTAGCTCTTCTCGGAGACGACCGGACGGATGATCACCTGCGAGGGGTGCATCAGGCCTCGGCCTCCTCGGTCGTCCTGGTCTGGGTGGCCCGGGAGCGCAGCGCGGCGAGCGCCGCCTCGGAGACGATCAGCGAGCCGGCGCCGATCAGGTCGGCGATGCCGACGTTCGAGACCTCGAGCACCCCGACCCGGGCGATGTTGCGGAACGACAGGGCGGCGTCGGCCTCGTCGGCGGCGAGGACGACGAGGGTCGCCCGCGGCCGGCCCCAGTCGCGCAGGAGCCGGTCGGCCCTCCTCGTCGACGGGCCGTCGAACATCTCGAGGTCCAGCACGGCCAGCGTGCCCCGCTCGGCGTGGAGGGAGAGGGCGCAGCGGAGCGCCGCCCGCCGCTCCTTGCGGTTGACCTTGAAGGTGTAGGAGCGCGGCTGGGGGCCGAAGACGGTGCCGCCGCCGGTCCAGACCGGCGAGCGCGAGGAGCCGGCCCGGGCGCGGCCGGTGCCCTTCTGGCGCCACGGCTTGGCCCCGCCGCCGGAGACCCGGCCGCGGGTCTTGGTCGCCGCGGTGCCGCGGCGGCGGGCGTTCAGCTCGGCGCGGACCGACTCGTGGACGAGGGGCCCGTTGAAGCGGGCGCCGAAGGCCGCGTCGTCGAGCGCGACGCTGCGATCCGCGGCGCCGAGGACCGGGGCGTCAGGCATCGGTGCGGACCTCGACATAGCCG
>JBHEMQ010000178.1:533-1111 GCA_046262475.1 Candidatus Velthaea sp. | reverse complement strand
GTACCAGTCGCGGTGAAAATCAACTCGTGTGGTTTTGCGCCGAGCAGGTCCGCGAGCTGATCGCGCGCGTTGTCGATCGCAGCGCGCGCAACGCGGCCGGCAGCATGCACGCTCGATGGATTGCCAAAGTGCGTGTCGAGATACGGCTGCATTGCAGCGCGCGCCGGTTCGCAGAGCGGCGTCGTCGCATTGTAATCAAGGTAGATCATACGCTCGGCAACGAAGCCTCTCGGATGCCGTTATCGCCGCGTTTCGGAACGATGCGAAGCTGCTTTTCTTCGTAGTACACGAGCGAATCGGGCGGCACGCTTTGGGTGAGAAAAACGTTTTCCGCCTTTGCGGATATGACCCTGTTCGTCTTTTTGGAAGCTGCGGGCGCCGAGCGTCACGCCGTGGTACAACTTTACGTGCGAGCCGATCACGCAGGTCTCGCCGATCACGACGCCGGTTCCGTGATCGATGAAAAAATGCGAACCAATCTGCGCGCCGGGATGTATGTCGATGCCGGTGCGGCCATGTGCCCACTCCGTCATCATTCGCGGAATCAGCGGCAACTCGCGTGTGTAGAGCAGGTGCGC
>JBHEMQ010000178.1:0-413 GCA_046262475.1 Candidatus Velthaea sp. | reverse complement strand
TGTGTTTTAGCGCAGCAAGGCTTTTGCAGATTTCGGGCTTGATCCGCGCGTGGAGTTCTTTGATTCGGCTCGCGGTTACCTCTGGCAAATCGCCGGCGTGGATCAGTGGTTCGCCATGAAATCCCGGAAACAAAATGCTCAACAACTCCGCGCATGCGATGTCGATCGACGGCCGCGATGGCAACGTTGCCGCCGCTTCCACGTAGTTGATTCCGCCATTCTCGCGATACGTGCGCAGCAGATCTTCGACGACCGCGCTGAAGCGTTCTTCCATCAGTGCGAATATGTCGCTGCGCGCCGAGCAATGGAAACAGAAACTCTGCGCGGCGTACTTCGATTTCCGCGGAAGTTCCGCACGGCCGCGCGCTCTTCACGCTCCGATCATTGAGCACAACACATCACGCATATGACAC
>JBHEMQ010000177.1:0-1127 GCA_046262475.1 Candidatus Velthaea sp. | reverse complement strand
GACCAGACGGTGCGGTTGTGGGACACACGAACCGGAAAGCCGCTCGGTGCGCCGCTCACCGGCCACACCGACGGGGTCTTCGGGGTGGCGTTCAGTCCCGACGGGCGGACGCTCGCGTCCGCCAGCGACGACCGGACGCTGCGGCTGTGGGACACGCGCACCCGAAAGCAGCTCGGCGCGCCGCTCACCGGCCACACCGGCCCGGTCCTCGGGGTGGCGTTCAGTCCCGACGGGCGGACGCTCGCGTCCGCCAGCTACGACCGGACGCTGCGGCTGTGGGACACGCGCACCCACAAACAGGTCGGCGCGCCGCTCACCGGCCACACCAACTGGGTCTCCGGGGTGGCGTTCAGTCCCGACGGGCGGACGCTCGCGTCCGCCAGCGCGGACCGGTCGCTGCGGTTGTGGGACACACGAACCCACAAGCAGATCGGCGCGCCGCTCACCGGCCACACCGACCGGATCCTCGGGGTGGCGTTCAGTCCCGACGGACGGACGCTCGCGTCCGCCAGCGCCGACCAAACACTGCGGCTGTGGGACACGCGCACCCACAAGCAGCTCGGCGCGCCGCTCACCGGCCACACCAGCCCGGTCAACGGGGTGGCGTTCAGTCCCGACGGGCGGACGCTCGCGTCCGCCAGCGACGACCGGACGCTGCGGTTGTGGGACACGCGCACCCGAAAGCAGCTCGGCGCACCGCTCACCGGCCACACCAACTGGGTCCTCGGGGTGGCGTTCAGTCCCGACGGGCGGACGCTCGCGTCCGCCAGCGCCGACCAGACACTGCGGCTGTGGGACACGCGCACCCGAAAGCAGCTCGGCGCGCCGCTCACCGGCCACACCGGCCCGGTCTACGGGGTGGCGTTCAGTCCCGACGGGCGGACGCTCGCGTCCGCCAGCTACGACCACACGCTGCGGCTGTGGGACACGCGCACCCGAAAGCAGCTCGGCACGCCGCTCACCGGCCACACCAGCACTGTCTACGGGGTGGCGTTCAGTCCCGACGGGCGGACGAGACGCTGCGGCTGTGGGACACGCGCACCCGAAAGCTGGAACCCGCGGACCCACAGGCAACTCGCGTCCCTCTTCGGCCACACGGGCGCTGTCAACGGGGTGGCGTTCAGCCT
>JBHEMQ010000176.1:252-1239 GCA_046262475.1 Candidatus Velthaea sp. | reverse complement strand
GGTCCTGGCGACGGCGTCGATCAGCGGGCGGAAGGCGGCCGTCCGCTGCGCCGCGGCGAGAATGCCGCCTGGGCTCTTGGCGTAGAGCACGTGGCTCAGGCCGTCGGCCGCGGCCTGCTCGAGCACGCCCGCGCGCGCCGCGCTGAAGGACAGCGGGTCGAACGTCCCGTCGGCGTTGCCGCCGGCCGGGACGAGCCGGCGCGAACCGCCGCCGCCGCCGAGCGAGAGCACGAGGAGGACGAGGGCGAGGACGAGGACGGCCAGCGCGCCCCCGAGCGCCGCCCGCCGAGCGCGGATCGATCGAATTGACACGACTTGCCAAGCCTAGGCCGCTCCGACGCCGGGCTCGCCGGCTTGTTCACGAAGTCTTCAAGGTCTCCGCCTAGTGTTGGCCGCCATGACACGCCAAACGAGCACTGGAGCACGCGGATGATCGAGGCCAGCGGCCTGACCAAGCACTACGGGGACACGCTCGCAGTCGACGATCTGTCGTTCACGGTGCCCGCCGGGCAGGTGACGGGATTCCTCGGACCGAACGGCGCCGGCAAGTCGACGACGATGCGCATGATCCTCGGCCTGGACGCGCCGAACACGGGGTCGGTGACGGTCAACGGCAGGCCCTACGCCGAGTACCGGCGCCCGCTGTTCGAGGTCGGGGCCCTGCTCGAGGCCAAGGCCATCCACGGCGGGCGCAGCGCCTACAACCACCTCCTCTGCCTGGCCCAGAGCAACGGGATCGGCCGGTCGAGGGTCGACCAGGTGCTCGACTCCGTCGGGCTGCGCGGCGTGGCCAAGAAGCGCTCGGGCGGCTTCTCGCTCGGCATGGGGCAGCGCCTGGGAATCGCCGCCGCCCTGCTCGGCGACCCGAAGGTCCTGATGTTCGACGAGCCGGTCAACGGCCTCGATCCCGAGGGCGTCCTCTGGGTGCGCAATCTCCTGAAGTCGCTGGCCGCCGAAGGACGCACGGTGTTCGTCTCGAGCCACCTG
>JBHEMQ010000176.1:0-242 GCA_046262475.1 Candidatus Velthaea sp. | reverse complement strand
CTGGCCGGCGGGTCCGGCAACTTCGTCCGCGTCCGCTCGCCCCACGGCGATCGGCTGGCCCGGCTGCTCAAGGACAAGGGCATCGTCGCCGTCCGCCAGACCGATGGCGCGCTGAGCATCACCGGGGCCACCTGCGAGATCGTCGGCGACCTCGCCGGGGCCAACGGGCTGACGCTCCACGAGCTCACGAGCCACAAGGCGTCGCTCGAAGAGACGTTCATGGAGCTCACCCGAGACTCCGT
>JBHEMQ010000175.1:1050-1484 GCA_046262475.1 Candidatus Velthaea sp. | reverse complement strand
AGGTCAGGCAGGGTGCGCTCGAAGAGCCGCGCCACGCCGCGCTGACTCTCCCCGAGCATCTGGCTCGGGAACGAATGCGGATCGATCTCGGCGAAGTACATCGTCTCTCCGATGACCCGCGCGGCTTGATCCGCGAGGCCTCCGGCAAGGGTCGTCTTGCCCGTTCCCGGAGGACCCGAGAGGACGAGGAGCCCGTGCAGCGGCAGCCCGACGGCGCTCACTCGGGCGCGATGCCGGAGCGAGAACACCATGTAGTTGAGCAGCCGGTCCTTGACCGCGGCGGGCACGACGATCCGCGACCAGCGGCTCACCCACTCCGGATCCGGTAGCTCGTGTAGCGCGACGATGCCCTCGACGCCCGGCGGCACCTGCATGGCGGGCATCGCTACTCCTTCGGTCGTCCCTCGAAGTGATCGGGCCAGACAACTCCCGTG
>JBHEMQ010000175.1:582-849 GCA_046262475.1 Candidatus Velthaea sp. | reverse complement strand
TTCTTCCTGTCGTCGTTGAAGTGCTGGTGCCAGGCCCAGTGGTCGACGACGATGAGATCTCCCGCCTCCCATTCGACCCTTTGCTCGTCGATGTCGCTGTGACCACGCCCGGACACGACGTAGAGCCAGGCCTCGCCGCCGTGCCGGTGGCGCGACTGATAGAGGCCGGGCGCGAGCTCGTGCATCACCGCCGAAAGCCCCGCCGTGTGATAGCCGATGCTCTGGTCGACCAGGAACAGGCTGCGCGCGCCGCGCTTGGTCACGAGT
>JBHEMQ010000175.1:0-283 GCA_046262475.1 Candidatus Velthaea sp. | reverse complement strand
CGTGGCGTCGAGGTTCTTCGTGGGACGATCGCCGTCGTTGCCGGCGTAGACGCCGCTCCGGATGCGTCGCGCGGGCACGTCGTGCATAGCGACGTCCTTCCGCTTTATGACGGTCTTGTGGTAGCCCTTCCACTCCTCGAGCAGAGACAGGCGGCGCGTCTTCTGGATCTCGTAATGCGTGACCTGGGTCGTGGTGGTCGTCTTCAACGGACGGCTGCCACTTGGGACACACGGGGCAGGACGTCCCTGGCCAGCGTCTCGATCTGCCCGAGCCAGTCGGGGA
>JBHEMQ010000174.1:0-1544 GCA_046262475.1 Candidatus Velthaea sp. | reverse complement strand
GCCACAAACTGCGAGCTACTCGGTCGTTCAGCTGCGAAAGTAGCTGTTACGGACTGAGCGAGCCCCCCGGCCTGGGCGCGTCTTCGATCCATCCATGAAGAGAGCGCCCAGACCGGCCTGACGGCGCGCCGCGCCGGTCCCCCGCCCCGGCCGTCACGCGCGCCTCGAAGCCCACAACCGCTCGTGCGCGCGATGCGCACCGTCGGCGAGCCGCGCGATCCCGGAACGTGAGCTTCAGTCGGTATCTCGCAAGACGCAGATCGCTGAACGCCAGCGCGAGGCCAATCGGCTGCACAAGGCGCTGGAAGACACCAACATCAAGCTTGACTGCGTCGCCTCGGGCGGCCTGATGCTCGACGCGCTCGTCTCGGGCACGACCGATTCGGAGGTTCTCGCCGACCTCGCCAAGGGCCGGCTGCGCAAGAATAGCCAGCGCTGCGCGAGAGCTTGGGTGCCGTCGTAGTCCAGGCCGATATGCGCCGCTGAAGGAGCTCGCGCTCCTCCGGCAAACGGTGCCTGGGCGACCGTGGGTGCGATTCTCTGCCTGCGCGAGCCGTCGTTCTTGGGCGCGTGTGTGATGATCGCGTGACGGTGCAGTCTGCTCGGCGAACGACCGAGTCCGGGGGTCCTCTGGAGCACAACGTGCCGATGTCGCTGGCGTCGTTGATCGGCCGGTCATGCGATCTTGATGGGGTCAGCGAGATGCTTCCGCCGCACCCGGCTGGTGACGCTTACCGGTCCCGGCGGCGTCGGCAAGACGCGGCTGGCGATCGAGGTTGCCCGTCGGCAGATCGGGCGACGGCCGGACGGGGTCTGGCTCGTCGACCTCACCGCGGGCCCCGACCCGGCTGCGGAGGTCGCGAGAACGCTGGAGGTCGGCGCCCGCAGCCTCACTGCTCCGATCGAGTCGCTGCGCCGGTATCTTGCCGATCGCGACCTGCTGCTGGTGATCGACAATTGCGAGCAGGTCGTCGAGGCCTGCGCGAGGCTCGTATCCTCGCCGGGCTCGTCATCTAGCTGACGGCGGAACCCGGGCTTGTCATCGCAAGTCGAATGTCAGCTTGGTCTGTGACGGGTCGGGAGACCGGATCACCACTGTGCCGGCGGCACCCTTGTAGGCGCCGGTACCGCCGACCACCGGCACCACAGCGCCGTGACCGAGATCCGCGAATTTGAACGCCCCGGCGAAGAGGATCTTGCCTTCCGGTAGCTCGACCGTGCACTCGATCATCGCCTGCAGATCCTCCGCTCCCGCGTGAGTGATCGTCAACGCGGTCTCCGTGCGTCCGACCATCCGGGCATTGCGGTAGACCGGGGCATCCGCTGCGGCCTGCTGGTTCTGCGCGGACGACGGGCCGAAATCGCTCGGCGTGATCGTGCCCTGGCTATCGCGGCTGACAACTACGAACTGCCGGTGATCAGTCTTGGCCGACGGCGCCCCGAGCACGACCGCCGGGACGGCGATCACAGCGACGAAGCTCGCCAGGATGACTGGAACTTTCTTCATTGCTTACCTCCTTGGGGCCGAGCGCTCGGTGCGAGAC
>JBHEMQ010000173.1:1333-1587 GCA_046262475.1 Candidatus Velthaea sp. | reverse complement strand
GCCTTGCGCATCTCGGCCTGGATGTCCACGCCGACCATCCGCTCGTCCCCAGGTTGCTCGATCACTCCGTCCTCACCCTCGCTTCACTACAGGTCGAGCGACGCCTTCTTGGCGTTCGCCATGATCCATTTCTTGCGGCCCTCGACCTCCGATCCCATGAGCTCATCGAATACGAGGTCGGCCTGTTCGGCGTCCTCGAGCGTGACCCGGCGCAGCGTGCGCGTCGCCGGGTTCAGCGTCGTGTCCCATAGCTG
>JBHEMQ010000173.1:0-1323 GCA_046262475.1 Candidatus Velthaea sp. | reverse complement strand
CCCTTGTACCGCGCGACCGCGGGGTCCTTGCCGCCCTTGCCGTCGTCGCTGCCCTCATCGGTGTTCGTCGACGCGTCGGGATCCTCCCCTTTTGCCGCGGCCCCCTTCGCCTTGCGGTCGTCGCGCTTGGTCTTCGCGACGCCTTTCAGCTCCCTGATCGCCTTGTCGCGCTCGCCGTCGGAGTACGCCCAGCGGATGTCCTTGCCGAGCTGGAGCCGGTACAGCGGCGGCTGGCCGATGTATATGCGGCCGTCCTCGATGAGCGGGCGGAAGTGGCGGTAGAGCAGCGTGAGCAGCAGCGTGCGGATGTGCGATCCGTCGACGTCGGCGTCGGCCAGGAGGATGGTCTTGCCGTAGCGGAGCTTCCCGCTCTCGAAGTACTCACCGATGCCTGTGCCGAGCGCGGTGATGATCGCCTTGATCTCCTCGTTGCCGAGCATCTTGTCGGCGCGAGCCTTCTCGACATTGAGGATCTTGCCGCGCGGCCTCGCGCGCGCGGAAGGCGGTGAGGCACTTTTCGACGATCTTCCGCCCGTCCGGCGGGTTCTCCTCAAGGTACTGCCCGAGGACGTCGTTGACCGCGGATGCGACCTGGCCCGCGACCTCCGCGTTACCGAGCCGCGTCTTGGTCTGGCCCTCGAACTGCGGCTCCTTGATCTTGACGCTGACGACGGCAGTCAGCCCCTCGCGGACGTCCTCCGCCGTCAGATTGGGGTCGGCCTCCTTCAGCGCGCCGGTCTTGCGCGCGTAGCTGTTGAGCGTGCGCGTGAGCGCGGTGCGGAATCCGGTGAGGTGCGCGCCGCCGTCAATCGTGTTGATGTTGTTCGCGAACGTGTAGACCTTCTCGCTGAATGTGTCGTTGTACTGGAGCGCCACCTCCACGACGGTGTCGTTCTCGAAGGTGCGCTCGACGTAGATCGGCCGCGAGTGCAGCCCCTGGTGCGCCTTGTTCAGGTGGCGCACGAACGAGATGACGCCGCCGTCGAAGTAGTAGTTGTCCTCTGTGCCGTTCCGCTCGTCGAAGAGCGCAAGCCAGAGCCCCTTGTTCAGGTAGGCGGTCTCGCGCAGCCACTGCGTGAAGATCGAGGCATCCCACTCGATCACCGGGAACATCTCGGGGTCGGCGGTGAACGTGGTGATCGTGCCGGTCGGCTTCGCCGTCTCGCGCCACGACACGGACGGCGGGCGGTGCAGGCCCTTCGGGATCGTGCGAACGGGCGACGTCGGCTTGCCGCGTTCGTACGTCTGCTCGAACACCTTGCCTTCGCGGTGCACCTCGACGCGGAGGTGCGTCGAGAGCGCGTTCACGACGGATACGCCGAC
>JBHEMQ010000172.1:0-1702 GCA_046262475.1 Candidatus Velthaea sp. | reverse complement strand
TGCCGAGTCCGTTCAGCGTTGTGATGCGCTTTCCGGCAACCGCGGACACGGGCAGGACGCAGGAACGGACAGGCTGCCCTTCGAGCAACACCGTGCAAGCACCGCACTGCGCGAGACCGCACCCGAAGCGCGGATTCGGCAGATTCAGTTCATCCCGCAGCGCGTACAATAACGGCATCGCCGCGTCGTCCACATGGACGACGCGCGGCATTCCGTCGACGATGAGCCGCACGGCTCGAGAATTTTCCGGCAATGATCGCTCCACGATAGGACAGCGCTGCGCTATCGTCATATTCAATACATCGAAATACCTTCTTTCACTGAAGGCGCGTGCGGCTGACTCGATCGTGAGAGCCTCGGCGTGCCCCCGGAGGAATCCATGACCCCATCAATTGCCGGCTGGCGCGGCTTCATTGCAGCGCTCGCCCTGGCCGTGCCGCTCGGCCTGTGCGCCGTGACGTCGGCGGCATCTGCGAGCGACGAGCCCGTCGCCGGGCCGCCGCCGGTCGACGTCGTCTCCGTCCCGGCGGATCAGCCGTCCGCCGCGCCCCAGGCGAGTTCCAGCCCCAATGCCGCAGCAAGCGCGCCGCCCGCGTCGCCACCGGTCAACACGGAGGCTGCCCCCGCGCCGCGCGGCACCGCTGCCCCCAGCCGCGGCGGACGCGCAGCGTTCAGGAAATTCGAGCACTGGGAAATCGCGCCGACACTCATGCAGACGTGGTCGACCGGTAAGGACATCGTACCGCCGGGACCGCGCCCCTTCACCACGTCGGCCGGCGGCGGGAATACGTTACCGCTCGATGTCCTGCGGCTCACCGGCGAGGCGCGTTACCGGTTCAACAACCGGCTCGGCCTGCAGTTCCAGCGCATCGACCACACCGGCGCTACCGGGCGCGTGCGTCCGACGCGCACGGGCGGCACCTTCGGCGGACACAGCGAGGATTACGAAGAGCGTTTCCTTGGAACGTACGCCTTCAACTCGTACTTCGCGGCGCGCGCAGGCTACGCGATGCGTACGCGCACGTGCTGCCCGGCAGCGGGCGCGTTCGGCAACCGAAATCCCCGCATCCACACCGGCTTCTTCAGCGACATCGCGTGGCGCTTCGGGCCGAATACCATCGGCGGCAAGCCGATCAGCACGTCGTTCCGTTGGGAAGAGTACCGGCATCATCCGGTCAATCCGCCCACCGGCGATCAGGGCGTGAAGCCGACGTTCAGCTTCACTACCTACTCGAACTTCTTTTTGTACCACCAGACGAAGTTCGTACCGTACTACGGCATCGAGTACTTCTCGACGTACTTCAGCTACGCACCGGCGATGAGCGAAACGTTTCGTAAGGTGTACGGCGTGGCGTATCGCGCGACGCGCGATCTGTCGTATCGCGTGTACGTCAAGAACGACCAGTCGGGCGGCATACTCGCATCGAGCGGCGACTCGGCGCATAAGTCCACCTTGTTCGGCGAGGCGACGTACCGCTTCCACTTCTAGCGGGGGCGCAATCGAATCGTCACAAATGGCGGGACACCGCATGCGGTTCCCGCCTTTCTTGTCCAATGCTGCGCACTTCAGATGAAATCGCCATGAGAGATGCAGGATGGTCAACATTTGAATGGCGGAAAACGCATACATTCGATGCAACGATTGGCGAAACGGCAGCCGGCGTTAATCCCGAACCTCGCGGTGTGGTGTGAGGTATGAGGG
>JBHEMQ010000171.1:1247-1773 GCA_046262475.1 Candidatus Velthaea sp. | reverse complement strand
CTCCACTCGGGCGAGCTGATCGTGCTGCGGGCGGCCGGTGGAGCCGACCACCCTCCGCCGTACCTCCTTGGCCTGCAGCCGGACGGGGCCGCCTGCGGCGGCACGAAGCGGCCGCCGGCGGGGCACCGCTAGCAAAGCGCTATACTCGTCAAGTTCGTGAGCAGGGCGTCCCTGCCCTTCTCGACTTCTACGTCCTTGGTCGCCGGGAGTGCTGTTCGTCGGCACAGCCGGTACACCGAGGCAACAACCCAATCGCTCCGCCGGGAACCCACCCGTGCGGAGTTTCCGCGTGAGCCCCGGGCTCGACGATGCACAGAGGCAGACACGAAGCCATGGCAAAGAAGGCGATTGTCGGCGAGAAGGTCGGCATGACACAGATCTGGGACGACCAGAACCGTGCCATTCCGGTCACCCTCGTTCGGGTTGCGCCGTTGCGGGTGGTGCAGGTCAAGACGCCCGAGAGCGACGGCTACAGCGCAGTCCAGGTGACGTTCGGCGCCCAGCGCCCGTCCCGCCTCAACAAGCC
>JBHEMQ010000171.1:0-1037 GCA_046262475.1 Candidatus Velthaea sp. | reverse complement strand
GTGGAGCTCCGCGTCGACGACTCCGGCGCCTACTCCGTCGGCCAGGAGATCAGCGCCGATGTGATGAGCGCCGGTGAGCTGGTGGACGTCACCGGCGTCAGTAAGGGCAAGGGCTTCGCCGGCGTCATGAAGCGCCACAACTTCAGCGGCCTGGGCGCAGGGCACGGCACCCACAAGAAGCACCGCTCGCCCGGCGCCATCGGTGCCTGCGCCACGCCGGCCCGGGTGTTCAAGGGCACCCGGATGGCCGGCCGCATGGGCCATCAGCAGGTGACCACGCTGAACCTCGAGGTCGTCCAGGCCGACGCCGACCGTCAGATCATCCTGATCAAGGGCGCGGTGCCGGGCCCCCGGGGGGGCCTGCTCCTGATCCGCGACGCGGTTCGTGGCAACGCCGGTTCGAACTCCGGGTCGAGCCAGAACGGGAGCGTGTGATGGCCTCTGTCGATGTCCGCAGCGCATCGGGGGACTCGGTCGGCACCGTCGCCCTGGACGACGCCATCTTCGGCATCGAGCCCCACATGGCCGTCATGCATCAGGTGGTGACGGCGCAGCTCGCCGGCATCCGCTCCGGCGACCACAGCACCCTCACCCGGGCCGAGGTCCGGGGTGGCGGTCGCAAGCCGTGGCGCCAGAAGGGCTCCGGTCGGGCCCGCCAGGGCTCCACCCGCTCGCCCAACTGGCGTGGTGGCGGTGTCGCCATGGGGCCCAAGCCCCGCAGCTACGCCCAGCGCACCCCGAAGAAGATGGTTGCCCTGGCCCTGCGCTCGGCCCTGTCCGACCGGGCCGCCGACGGCAAGGTCGTGGTCGTCGACAGCTGGGGCTTCGCCGCCCCCCGCACCCGTGATGCCCGGGTTGCGCTGGCCACCCTCGGCCTGTCCGGCCGGGTGTTGGTGGTACTCGACCGCGACGACGAGGTGGCGGGCAAGTCGTTCCGCAATCTGCCCAAGGTCCACCTGATCCTGCCCTCCGAGCTCAACGCCTATGACGTGCTGTGCTCCGACTGGGTCGTGTTCACCCGCGCCAACCTGCCTGGC
>JBHEMQ010000170.1:827-1816 GCA_046262475.1 Candidatus Velthaea sp. | reverse complement strand
GTGTTGGACCGGTCTCGCCGTGCGAGCGATCAGCGGGGCGGGATGTCCGGCGACCGCGAGCTCGATCTCACCGCTGCGCGGGTCGATCTCTCCGTAGACGGCGGTGCACATCAGCATGTCGCCGGGTTGCATCAGCAGCGCGGTGTTGAGGTCGCGCAGGACCGCGACGGGGTCTTCGTCGAGCATCGCCGCCGTGCGCAGCGTGTAGCGCGCAAGCGACGTGAGGCGCGCAGCCTCGGGACCCTTGCCGCAGACGTCACCCAGAAAGAACGCCCAGCGCCCGTCAGCCAGCGGGAAGAGGTCATAGAAATCGCCGCCGACCTGCTCTTCGGAGTGGGGGCGGTAGTGCACGGCCACCTCGAGTCCCGGCACGTCCGGCAGCACCGGCGGGGAAAGGCTGCGCTGCAATGTCTGCGCCAGGCGCTCGGCGTGGCGCTGCTGCACGATCGCGCGCTCGCGGCTGTCGCGTTCGTGCTTGACCTGGCGCATCGCTTCCAGGCGCAGCTCAAGCTCGTCGGTGATGATCGCCGCGAGGTCACGGAGCGTCTGCATCTCGGGCTCGGTGACCTGCCGCGGCTTGCTGTCGATGACGTTGAGCGTTCCCAGCCGGTACCCGTCGGCTGTCGTGATCGGCGCGGCCGCGTAAAAGCGCAGGCCCAACTGGCCGCGCACGAGTGAGTGGCCGATCGTGCGCGAGTCGGTCAGCGCGTCACTGACGACGTAGGGCTCGTCTTGTAAGACCGCGGAGGCGCACAACCCCAGCTCCAGCGGGAGCTGCGCCGCGTCCAGGCCTCGTCTGGCCTTGAACCAGATGCGGTCCTCGTCGACGATGCTGACCGTCGCGATCGGCACCTCGAAGATCCGCGCCGCCAACGCACAGACGCGGTCAAACGCGCCATCGGGCGGAGAGTCCAGGATGTCATAGCGGCGGACAGCCGCCAGCCGAGCCGTCTCAGCGACAAGCGACGCTCGCTTGGCGAACCTCGCCG
>JBHEMQ010000170.1:0-584 GCA_046262475.1 Candidatus Velthaea sp. | reverse complement strand
AACCGCCACGAGTACAGTCGATGCCGCGGATCGCGTTCGTGGCGCCGGCATGGCATCGTGTGCAGGCGTGGCATGCGGACCCTGGACGTGGCTGGAGCGAATGATCTCATACCGCGGTCGGGGACCGGGCCACCGCGCGCGCCGCCGGCCCCGCCTAACGAAGTGCGCATCGGTCGGGACGCCGGATCATACGACGCGTCGTTCGGCTGCCTGGACGACGCCGACGCGGTCCTTGTGGTCGCACTCGTAACGCTGGCTGGTCGTTCGGGATCACCGCAACGCTCGATGAGCGCCCCGCGGGCAGCGCCGCAGCGGCTACGGGTCGTCGTCGTCGACGACGACCATCTCTTCGCGCGGGGGTCCGCGTCGAGCTGCTCGCTCACTGCGATGTCGTCGGTGAGGCCGCGGCCCCGGTCGAGGCGATCGCGGTGATGAGGATCGCCAGGGCCGAGCTCGTCGCGGCGATCGAGCGCGTCGCCGCCGGCGATGCGTACTTCAGCCCGCGGCCGGCCGCCTTCGTGCTGGAGGCGTTCAGCGCTCCCGACCCACCGCCTGACAAGGGTGCGGAGTGCACGGGCTGACTC
>JBHEMQ010000169.1:0-2332 GCA_046262475.1 Candidatus Velthaea sp. | reverse complement strand
ATGGTGGCCGAGTACCTGATCGACCGGGCCGCGTTCGGCGAGCATCCGCTCGGGCGGACGGTCCTCGGGCCGGCCGAGCACCTGAAGACGTTCAGCCGCGAGGCGATCGTCGCCTTCCGCGAGCGCCGCTGGTCGGGTGAGCGGGGCGGTGTCTTCCTGGTCGGCAACACCGACCACCTGCCGAGCGACGCCGACCTCGGCGAGCGCTTCGGCCGCTTCCCCACGCTGCCCAAGCCCGACCCGTTCGAGCCGGCCCCGGCGTTCACCCCGACCACTCTGGTCGAGCCGCGCGAGACCAACCAGTCGCACCTGCGGATGATCTACCGGCCGCAGATCGATGTCGCCGACCGCCGCCAGCGGACGGCCCTGTCGATCTACGCGACCCTGCTCGGCGGGTCGATGGGCTCGCGGCTGTTCGACGAGATCCGCGAGCAGCGCGGGCTCTGCTACTCGGTCTCGGCCGTCGACCACGCCTTCGCGGACTCGGCCATTCTCCAGCTGTCCTCGGGCCTCGACTCGAGCAAGACGCTCGAGGCCTACACGCGGATGCGCGAGATCGTCGACGAGCTGCGCACCGACGGCCCGAACGAGGCCGAGGTCGAGCGCGCGCGGGCGTATACGGCCGGGCGCCGCGTGCTCGCGTTCGAGAACTCGGGCGCCGTGGCCCGCTTCGCCGCCCACCAAGCGATCGTCTACGGCGAGGAGATCGACCCCAACCTGGCGATCGACGCCGTCGACCGCGTCACCTTCGACGAGGTGCGGACGGTGGCCGGTGGGATCAGCGAGGAGCTCGCCGTGGGGTGCGTCGGGCCGCACGAGCAGACGGACTTCTGACGCAGGCCGGCCGGAGCCGGCAGCCGTCTCCGCTCAGAACGCGAGTCGGCCGACTCCGGCCGACGTCCGCTCCGACCTCGCGCCCGTTTCGACCGCGCGCGTCCGGAACATCGGTCGATTCGGCATCGGTGCTAAAGGTCTACCGCCGGCCGGTCCGATACATGTCTTGTAGTGCACCCGTCGGAAGGTCGGGGCCCCCTGAACGAACCGGAGATTGGACCAAGCATGACCATCAAGCGCTCGCTCATCTCATCACTTGCCCTGGGCGTGCTGACCGCCGGCGCGCTCGCGTCGACCGCGCTCGCAGCCGGCCCGCGCGCCGCCGCCGCGGCCGCCGGTCCGGTCACGGTCGCCTTCTCCGGCTACGACTGGACGGTCAAGGACCCCGGCACCACGTCGGGCCCGGGCCCGAACTACTGGTCGCCCGGCAACGTCAAGGTCGATACGACCGGCCGCCTGCATCTGAAGATCAACCAGCGCCAGGGCCACTGGTACTGCGCGGAGGTGACCCTCGACCGCGGGCTCGGATACGGCACGTACCGGTTCTCGGTCGCGTCGGCGATCGGCGCGCTCGACCCGAACGTGGTCCTCGGGCTGTTCACGTGGAGCGACGATCCAACCCAGAACCACCGCGAACTCGACGTCGAGATCGCCCGGTGGGGCAACGCCACGGGTCCGACCAACGCCCAGTACGTCGTCCAGCCGGCCGGGCCGGCCGGGCACCTCACCCGCTTCACGCAGCCGAGCTCGGTGACGTCGAGCGTCCACAGCTTCACCTGGCTGCCCGGCAGCGTCCAGTTCGCCAGCACGGCCGCAAACGGGTCGCCGATCGCCAGCGCCAGCTACTCGGGCGCCGACGTGCCGACGCCGGGCAGCGAGCGCGTCCATATGAACCTCTGGCTCTACTCCGGCCAGGCGCCGACCAACGGTGCGGCGGTTGAGGTCACGCTGTCGGGCTTCGGGTTCACGCCGGCGACGCCGACCGCTCTCGCCGGCGCGACCACGGCGGCCAGCCTCTTCGGCGGCGGTCCGCTCGCGGCAACCGCCCTGACGGCGCCGCCGAGCCCGGCACCGAGCGCCGAGACGGCGAGCTGAGCGGGCTCGGGCTTCTGGTTCTGCGCGGCGCCGGTCAGGGGCGGATGGCCACCATCCGCGCGATCGCCGTGCGGGCGGCGTCGGCGGTGGCGCGGGGCACGGTCACCGGGAAGCGCCGGTCGCGCAGGGCATCGCGCAGCTTGACCAGCGTGATCATCTTCATGAAGCGGCAGCTCGCCGCCTCGTTGGCCGCGACGAAGTCCGTCTCCGGGGCGGCCAGGCGCAGTGGGTGGAGCATGCCGACCTCGGTGGCGACGATCACGCTCGACCCGGGCAGGGCGCTCTCGGCATAGTGGAGCATGCCGCCGGTCGAGAGCATGTGGACCCCGCCGGGGGCGACGTCGCCGGCGGCAACGTACTCCATCACCGCGGTCGAGCAGCCGCACTCCGGATGGATCAGGAA
>JBHEMQ010000168.1:477-3066 GCA_046262475.1 Candidatus Velthaea sp. | reverse complement strand
GTCACTGAGGCCGGGCACGGCCGATAGGAGCTCGTTAAACCGCCGCGGTTCATGCATGAGCACACGCACGATCGCTCCTACCCACCGGCGGCCGAGCAACTCCACCGTGTACTGAAAACGGGGGCAGAACGCGCTTATGACCTCGCCGGGGTGCGGCCGGGGTTCGCTCGGAGCTTCGCGTAGGCGCATAAAGTCTTTCTTAGTAGGCTACTTGACGTAAGTATAGCATCGTCCGGCTCGTCATCGGCCTCGGCTTCGCCGCGCGCGGCGCGCAAAAACTCTTCCGCACCTTCGGCGGTTACGGCCTCGCCGGCACCGGCGGCTTCTTCGAAACGATCGGCTTCAAGCCCGGAAAAACGTTCGCTTGCGGCGGGCCGCCTCCGAACTGCTCGGCGGCGTGCTTCTTGCACTCGGGCTGCTCGGTCCGATCGGTCCGATGCTGATGATCGCCCTGATGATAGCCGGCTGGCTCGCCGTGCACGCGGCGCACGGCTTCTTCGCATAAATGCTGGCTTCAAGCTGCCGCTCGCTTATATCGGCCTTGCGGTGACCTATGCCTTCACGGGCTTCGGGCTCTGCAGCCTCGACGCGGCGTTCGGCCTCAGCGGTACGTTCACGCCCGCAGTAGCCGCTGCGGCGGTCGCGATCAGATTCACCGCCGCTTTCCTCAACGTGGCGCTCCGCCGCAAACCAGCGATCGAAATATCGGCGTCTTAGACGCGGCGGTCCAACGACTGCGCTTCGCTCGGGCGCGTCGGCGGAACGGTTTGTTCCATCGACGCTTCCTGCGTCGGTGCGCCGGCGTCATCGTACGCCGCGAAGCCGCCCGTCAGGATGCGCACGTCGGCGAAACCGTTGGAGCGCAGCTTGCCGGCCAACTCGTCCAATTCACTCGATTCAGCCCGTTCGCCATACAGCACGACAGGTTTGTCGGGCGCGAGCGGCAACGCGAGATGGTCGGCTTTCAGCAGGTCGGCGGGGCGGTAGCGAACGGCGCCGCGGATCTCGCGCGAGCCGGCGTGCTTGCCCGCATTGATGACGGTCGCGCCGTTTTGGCCGAGCGACAAAAGTTCATCGACGGTAATGCTCATGCTGGGGGTATCCTACCCAGCGCATGAGTGCACTCCACGGCAAGACCATTCTCATCACCGGCGCGAATCGCGGAATCGGTCGAGCGCTCGCCGATCGTTTTGCGGACGACGGAGCAACCTGCATCCTCACGGTACGCGGCGGCGCGGCGCAAACGCAACTCGAGGGTGAACTCGCGGCGTCGGCCGGACGCGTATCGGTGGAACGCTGCGACATCGCTCGCGAAGCCGACGTCGCGGCGCTGCGCGAGCGCGTCGGTGCGGCGTTCGAGCGCGTCGACGTGCTCGTGAACAACGCCGGATATTTCGACGACCGGGACCGCGCGATGTACGCGAGCAACATCAGCCTCGACGTCCTGCGCGCGACCTTCGACGTAAACTTGTTCGGCACGGTGGCGATGTGCACCGCGTTTGCATCACTCGTTCCGCGCGACGGCCGGATCATCAACGTCAGCTCCACGATGGGCCAATTGAATCCACATGGGCTGCCGCATTATGCGGTCGCGTATTCGGTCTCGAAGACGGCCGTCAACGCCTACACGACCTCGCTTGCGAACGAGCTGAAAGAACGCGGCATCATGGTCGATTCTTTGCACCCGGGCTGGGTGAAGACGGCGATGGGCGGTGCCGGCGCGAAAATAACGCCCGAACAAGCCGCCGACGCGGTCTACTTTCTCGCGACGCGTCCGCTCGGCGAAACCGGCAAGTTCTGGCTGCACGACCGCATCATCGATTGGTAGCGGCGCCGACGGCTTCGACACCCCCGCGCCGTCGCGCGGTGAGTAAACGGAAGCCGCTTGCGACCATCGCGAGGGCCGCGCAGGCGCAGCCGATCCACAAGGCGACCGGCGTGGCCACGCGTACGATTCCCGCCGCGTGGTCGCTGCCGCCGATTGCCGCGCCGGTTGCCGCGCCAAACACGATTCCGACGAACGCGGCGCCGAGCGTCTGGCCCGTGAGGCGCACGCACGCGAGAATACCGGAGGCGCTGCCGGCCTTCGCGCGCGGTGCGCTACCGACGATCTCGCGATTGTTCGGCGATTGGAAGAAGCCGAAGCCGACGCCGCAAATCATGCCGTGTACGACGATCTGCGTCAGCGTCGGGTGCTCGGGCAGCGCCGCATACAGTCCGAGTCCCAGCGCGAGAATTGCGAGGCCGATCGTCGAGAGCACGCCGGCCGGATAGCGGTCCGACAGGCGTCCGGCGATCGGCGCGACCACGGCGACGGCGATTGGCCAGGGCGACAGCAGGAGGCCCGACTCGAACGGCGTGCGGTCGAGGGCGCTTTGAAAGAAGTACGGCAGCGACACGTACGCGAGGCCCTGCGCCGTATATGTCGCCGTGGACGTTACCGTCGCCAGCGCGAAGGTGGGGTTTTTGAACAAGTCGATGGCGATCAGCGGACGCGTGCTGCGCATCGTCGTTTGGCGCCGGACGAAAATCGAGCCGGCGATCAGTCCCGCGCCGATCTCGAGGCTGCTTTGCGCGACGGCCTCGCCG
>JBHEMQ010000168.1:0-370 GCA_046262475.1 Candidatus Velthaea sp. | reverse complement strand
TTGATGGCGAAGAGCCACGGCCACGGCAGGAAGTGCAGCATCGTTCCGCCGACGGTCGGGCCGGCAGCGGCGCTCGTGGCGACGATGACGGCGCTGAGTCCGAGCGCCTTGCCGAGTTCTTTCGGCGGAAAGATCTCGCGGTATAGAGCGGGCGCGACGGCCATCAGCGCCGCGCCGCCGAAGCCTTGCAGCACGCGCGCGGCGATGAGGAGCGGAAACGTGTGCGCGAGCGCGCACAGCAGCGACCCAGCCGTGAACACGACGATGCCGACGCGATAGACGAAGCTCAAGCCGCGGGAATCGCCGAGGCTCGCAAACGTCAGGAGCGTCATCGTCACCGCAAGCTGGAACGCATTAACGACCCAAACGG
>JBHEMQ010000167.1:0-3165 GCA_046262475.1 Candidatus Velthaea sp. | reverse complement strand
GGTTTCGTCCGGCAGCGGTCCTTGCGCGGCGCGCCGCACGAGGCCGTCGAGTGCGGTCGTGAATGCGGCGAGCGTCTTGCCGGAACCGGTGGGCGCGGAAATCAGCACGTCGCGGCCGGCGCGAATGATCGGCCAGCCGCAGACCTGCGGTTCGGTCGGCTCGCCGTACCGGCCGGAAAACCAGTCGGCGACGAGCGGAAAAAGTGCGTCCACGGTAGCCTCTGTATGACACGCGGCGCCCGAACGCCGTTTCGGCGAGCCAGCCGCCCGGGCTGTGGCTTGTCCGGGCGCGGCGCGCTACTGAACGCACGCTCGCTCGAATCCGGGCACGCGCCCCCAGCCGCCACGCTTCTCCCATTTCCCGGGTCATGCGAGCCGTTCATGATACCGATTTCGATTCTCGATCTCGTCCGCATTACGGAACGGACCGACGCCCGGCAAGCACTCGATAATGCGCGCGATGTCGCCGCGCACGCCGAGGCCTTCGGATACCGCCGTTTCTGGGTTGCGGAACATCACAACATTCGCGGCATCGCCAGCGCCGCGACCTCGATCGTCATTGCCCACGTCGCGGCAGGTACGAAGACGATCCGGGTGGGCGCCGGCGGAATCATGCTGCCGAATCACTCGCCGCTCGTCATCGCCGAGCAATTCGGAACGCTCGCGACGCTGTTCGGCGACCGCATCGATCTCGGCCTCGGGCGCGCACCGGGAACCGACCAGCTCGCGATGCGCGCGCTACGCCGCCATCCCGCGACCGCGGAGCGCTTTCCGCAAGATGTCCTCGAATTGCAGGCCTTTGTCGCGGAACCGGAGCCCGGTCAAGCCGTCGTCGCCGTGCCGGGCGCCGGCACGAATGTGCCGTTGTGGATTCTCGGCTCGAGCACGTTCGGCGCGCGGCTTGCCGCGGAACTCGGGCTGCCGTACGCCTTCGCGTCGCATTTCGCGCCGGACGACCTTGACGAAGCGCTCGCAACGTATCGCGCGTTCTTCAAACCGTCGCCGCAACTGGAGCGCCCGTACGCGATGGTCGGCGTCAACGTCATCGCCGCCGAAACCGACGTCGAGGCGCGCCGCCTTGCAACGACGCAGCAAATGTCGTTCGCGGACATCGCGCGCAACGCGCGCGGTTTGAGCAAGCCGCCGATCGACGACATCGAAACCTACTGGACGCCGCTCGAAAAAACGCAGGCGCAGCGCATGCTCGCATGTTCGATCATCGGGTCGCCGCAAACGGTGCGCGACGGCATCGACCGGTTCATCCAACGCACGCAGGCCGACGAGCTGATGATCGTTTCCGACGTATTCGACCACGCGACGCGTCTTGCGTCATTGGAACGCATCGCCGCGGCGGCGCGCACCGTTCAGTTTTCCTCCGACGCTCTACCCGTGCGCTAATCGCTTCCCGACTTTAGTGTCGGCCGAGGCCGGCGCGATGCGCAGGATTTGGCGCGTCGCCGCGCCGAGGCAGGGCGCATGACGGAAGGCGAGTTGCTGTGGACGCCCGACCCGGCCGCCGCACAGGCGACCGCGGTCGCCCGCTTCATGCGCTTTCTGCGCGAGCGCGGACACCGCTTCGAGGCGTACGACGAATTGTGGCGCTGGTCGGTCACGGACCTCGACGGCTTCTGGGCTGCCGTGTGGGATTTCTTCGAGGTGCAGTCGTCGCAGCGGTACGAGCGCGTGCTCGACGCACGCGAGATGCCCGGCGCGGTGTGGTTTCGCGGTTCGCGCGTGAACTACGCCGAGCACCTGCTGCGCTACGAGGCGCGGGCGCACCCCGGCGAAGCGGCGCTCGTGCACGGCTCGGAACTGCGGCCGCTTTCACAGATGTCGTGGGGCGAGCTCGGCGGCGCGGTGCGCGTGCTCGCAACGCAGCTGCGCGGGCTCGGCGTGCAGCCGGGTGAGCGCGTCGTCGCGTACATGCCGAACATCGCCGAAACCGTTGTCGCCATGCTCGCAACGACGGCGATCGGCGCGGTGTGGTCGTCGGCCGCGCCGGAGTTCGGGCCGCGCACCGTGCTTGATCGCTTCGCGCAGATCGATCCCGTCGTGCTGTTTGTTGCCGACGGGTATCGATTCGGCGGCAAAGACTTCGACCGGCGCGCCGAGATCGAAGCCATCGTGGCGGAGCTGCCGACGCTGCGGCACATCATCTGGCTGCCCTACTTGAATGCGAACGCACCGCCGCCGCTGCCCGGCTCGCTTCCGTGGACGACTGTGCTCGATCACACGCCGGTCGATGCGGCAACGTTCGTGTACGAACGCGTCGAGCACGACCATCCCCTGTGGGTGCTGTTCTCCTCCGGCACGACGGGGCTGCCCAAGCCCATCGTCCACAGCCACGTCGGCATTCTGCTCGAACACCTCAAGAGTACCGGCCTAGGTCAAAATCTCGGCCCGGACTCACGCATGTTCTTCTATACGACGACGGGCTGGATGATGTTCAACGCGCTGATCTCCGCGCTGTTGCAAGGCGCGTCGGTCGTGCTGTACGACGGACATCCGACGCATCCGACGCCGGCGCTCCTCTGGCAACTCGCCGCCGACGCGCGCGCCACCTCGTTCGGTGCGAGCCCGACGTTCGTGCAGATGATGCAAAAAATCGGTCTCGTTCCGCGCGAGCGCTTCGACCTTTCCGCGCTGCGCAGCGTGCTGTTGACCGGCTCGCCCGTCACGCCGGAATCGACGGCATGGTTTTATGACTGCGTCAAACGCGATCTGTGGGTCACATCGCCGTCGGGCGGCACGGAGCTCTGCGCCGGGCTCGTGGGCGGCTGTCCACTGCTGCCGGTATACGCCGGCGAGATTCAGACGCGTCTGCTCGGCATGGACGTGCATGCGTGGAACGAGCGCGGCGAAGAAGTCTTCGATGAAGTCGGCGAGCTGGTCCTCACGAGTCCGGCGCCGTCCATGCCGCTGTATTTTCTGAACGACCCCGGCGGCGCGCGGTACCGCGAGACGTACTTCGAGCAGTTTCCCGGCGTCTGGCGGCATGGCGACTTCATCAAAATCAATCAGCGCGGCGGCGCGTATATCTACGGCCGCTCGGACTCCACGCTAAACCGCTTCGGCGTGCGCATCGGCTCGTCGGAAATCTATCGCTGCGTCGAGCGGCTCGCTGAGGTGGCGGACAGCCTCATCGTGTGCCTGGAACTGCCGGAC
>JBHEMQ010000166.1:0-3279 GCA_046262475.1 Candidatus Velthaea sp. | reverse complement strand
GCACCCAATACCCGGTGAGCTTCGCGTAATCCGCAATCGCCGGATCGGTCGGATTCGGCAACGGAAACAGCAAACTCGGCGGCGCGCTGGGAAACCGGAAGCGCACGTGACCGGAACGGTAGAGCACCGCCGTTTCGTCCGCGAGCAGCTGCAGCGCGCGCCACGTTCCGCTCGCATCGGCCGCATATTCCCACGTCCACGCCGCGGGCGGCACCGGCAGCTTGCCGAACGAGCACGCGTACGTATCGGTGTACGCGGTCGTGTTCTTCGGATCGCCCGGCGCGTCGGTGAGGAAAAACGCAAGGTCGACGTCGGCGCCCGGAAAGGGCTTCGGGTACGTGAAGCACAGGTAGAGCGCATCCGTCTCGGCGGGGGCCGTCAGCAGCGGAAACGGCGCGAACGTCGCCGGTTTCGGTTTCGCCGGATCGGCGAAGAAGGGCACGTACGAGCTCGCTTTTTGTGCGAGCGCCGCTTGCAGCATCGGGCCGACCGCGACGACCGCTTCGTCCGTCTCGAAAATGACGGCGGAGCCGTCGGCGTTCGTTGCGCCGCTCGCCGCGACGCGCGTGCCGGCCGGCACGACGATCGAATCGACGCCGCTGGCCAGCGTGAACTGCAACTCCGTCCGCGCGGGCTGCGCGGGACGCGACGAAAAACCGAGGAGCTGCAGCAGCTTGAGACGCAGCGCATTCGGCGCTTGGTTGAGCTGATACAGCGTCGCTTCGGTCATCCACGCGAACAGCTCGACCAGCGCGATGCCCGGATCGCTCTCGTTGAGGTCGGTCCATTCGGGCAGGTAGCGCGGAATGCGCTGCTTCGCTTCGGCGACGAGGTCGTCGAAGGTGCGCGTATCGAGGTTAGGAACCGCTAAGGGCACGAGCCGACTCCTGCGATGCGAGCGTTTGCGGGTCGCGGATGAAGAAGGGGTACACGGTGTTGTAGAACGCGTTGTTGGCGCGAATCTTGTAATCGATGCGGATCAAGAGCAGTTGGCCTTGATCGCCGCCCACCGTCACGTCGATGTCGAGAACGTCGATGCGCGGCTCCCAGCGCACGAGCGCTTGACGCACTTCGGAGGCGACGGCGCCGGCCTGCGTCGAGGTGTTCGGCGAGAACACGAGCTCGTGCATCCCGCACCCGAAGTCGGGCACCATCACGCGCTCGCCTTTGGCGGTCGAAAGGATGTGGAAGATCGCCTGCTCGACATCCGCTTCGTACGCCGCGAACGTGAAGCCGCCCAGCGGCGAAATCTGCAGTGGGAAGGCGAACCCGTTGCCGAGGAACGCACGCGCTTTCTGCAGCGGCTTCACAGGTAGCGCTCCGGATCCCCATTATACGGCCGGTAGCGGATGTTTTGCGCGCGCAGTTCGCCCGCGACGTTCACGACCGGTGCGGCGATGGTCGCCTGCGTCGCGGAGGTCACGGTGACGTCGCCGTTCGCGTTGACAATCACGGACGCGCGCACGCCGCCGCCCTGCATGACGTGCAGCGTGATCCCCGCCGGAACGCCCGAGTTCGCCGAAATCACGAAGCTCGCGACCGGTACGAGCGACGCGTCCTTCGCGACGATCGAAAACCCGTCGGCATCCTTCGGATCTTGCGTCGCATCGCTACCCTGCAGCAAGCCGGCCTTGACAGCCGACGTATCCGCAGCGGCGATAATGCCGACGGCGGCGCCGAGTGCCGAGCGGCTCGCGGAAATCGCTGCAGGCGGCGCCGGCGGTTTCCGCGGAATGCGCAGCACGGTGAGAAAGCCGTAGCGCGGGCGCAGCGTCATGGGGTTCGTCGGCGCAAACGTTGGATCGCTCGTCGCGACGGTCGAGAGCACGAAGACGCCGGTCCACGCGTTCATTTTCGCATCGAACGCGAGTTCCGTCGCCTTGAGGTCCGGATACGTGATATCGAAGCCGGCCTCGGGCGTGAACAGCTTGCCGTTGAAAATGTCGACGCCGCCCAGCGCGTCGATGCGGTACAGCAGTGCGGCGTACGAGAACGTCGCTTTCGCAACCGCTGCATCGATGGTGACGTTGCCGCTCGCATCCGGTGCCGCGAGCGGCGTACCGTCGGCGAGCACGGGCGTCGGTGCGTTCAGCGCGACCGGTTGTTCCAGCAATGCGAAGGCCGTGTGCGGATCGGTCGCTTTCGGCGTCGCGACGGGCGGCGGAACGGCGGCGCCCGACGCGGTCGGCGGCGCTAGCGCGGCGGCCGTCACCAGATGTTCCCCGCGCCGGGCGTGTACGTCGGCGACACGATGCCGTTCGCGATTACCGGCCCCGCGACCGTGAGTACGCCGCTGACGGTCGTCATCGCCGCATCGATCGTCACGGTCGGCGCCGTCACGGTCACCGACAACGCCTCGACCGTGAGCTGCCCCGCCGCGACGTTGATGTCGAGTCCCGCCGGGCCGAGGGTGAGCGCGTTGCCCGTCGGCAAATGTACCTGAACTTGCGGCGGGCGGTCGTCCAGCTCGATCGTCGTTCCGCCGCCGGTTGCGATCGTGATCTTTGCGCCGCTCTCGTCGAGCAGCACTTTGAAGCCGCCTCGCGTGGTCAGCGTGATCGTGGGCGACGCGCCCGGATTGTCGTCGAAGATCAGCTCGCTGCCGGCCACCGTTTTGATACCGCGCTTTTCCAAGTTGGCGCCGAAGGGTGGCTTGTCGGGGCTGCTCCAGCAGTACCCGACGACGTACGGAAAGTCGACGTGCCCGCGCTCGAACGCGACCAGTACTTCGTCGCCGATCTCCGGCATGAAGAAGCAGCCGCGTTCGCCGCCCGCCATCGGTGACGCAACGCGCGCCCAATGACTGTCGGGGGCGTCGTCGAGCCAATCGAAGTTGACCTGCACGCGCCCGAGGTTGTCGGGGTCGCTGACGCTCTTCACGATCGCCGGTACCACTCCGGGGATGCGGCTCATGCGTACTTCTCGCGGCGTGCGCTGAACGACGTCTTGTAACCGCCGTCGTCGATGGTGTGCGTCGACGACGTGACGAGATACGGGCCGGCGAAGCGCGAGCCAACATCGGTGATTTCTACGATGCGGCCGGCGCGGATGTCGGGCAGACCCGGCACGGTGACGGTCGCAGTGAGCATGCGCTCCATGATGTTGCGCATGATTTCGCGCGCGAGTTGCTTGGCTTGGCCGTTGACCCGCAGCGGCTGATTGGCGACCGTCTTCACCTTGTTGCGGATTTCTTTCGTGACGAAGCGCTCGAGGTCGGCATTGAGCCCGACTTCGTCGCGCGTCGCGGTGCCGACGAACGCGGCCTTGCCCACCTGGTCG
>JBHEMQ010000165.1:0-3305 GCA_046262475.1 Candidatus Velthaea sp. | reverse complement strand
CGACGAGATTGCCTGGGCGTATGAAATCTGAGGGACGCATCAGCGTGCGCGATCGCGTGCGCCCGGCGTGTCTTAACCGAACGACGCTGAGGCGTACGCGCATGCCGCGCACATGCGCGCCGGTTATTTAACCGCCCCGGGAAAGATCGAACTGCGCGATGACCCCGTGCCCGAGGCGCAGGCCGGCGAGGTCGTCGTTCGCGTGCGCGTTGCGCTGACTGACGGCACCGATCTCAAAGCATACCGGCGAGGTCATCCCCAGATGCCGATGCCGACGCGCTTCGGACACGAGTTCTCGGGCGACGTCGCGGCTGCCGGCACGGGCGCCGGCGACTTTGCGCCGGGCGATGCCGTGATGGGCGTGCATTCCGCTCCGTGCGGCGCGTGTTGGTGGTGCCTGCGCGGCGAAGAAGAACTTTGCGAGCAGGTGATGGCGACGAAAATACTCGGCGCGTACGCCGAGTATATTACGCTGCCGCGGCACATCGTCGAGCGGAACCTTTATCACAAACCGCTCGATGTGCCGTATGAAACGGCGGCGTGTCTCGAACCGCTCGCGTGCGTCATGCACTCCGTCGAGCGGCTCGACGCGCCGATCGACGCGCGCATCGCAATCGTCGGCGACGGCGGCTTCGGCATCCTGCACGCGCTCGTTCTGACTGCGCTGGGTTTTCCGCCGCCGCTCCTGCTGGGCCGCCGGGCGGCGCGCTTGGACGTCGCACGCGGGTGTGGCATCGCCACGCTCGATGTCCGCGGCATGGAAACGGGTGCTGTCGCCGCAGCGCTGCGCGACCGCAGCGGGGGGCGCGGGATGGATGCGGTCGTTGAAAGTACGGGCACCGCGGCGGTATGGGAAGCGGCGCCCGCATTCGTGCGCCGCGGGGGAACGGTGCTGCTCTTCGGCGGCTTGCCGGGCGGAACGCACGTCTCGTTTGATGCCGGGCGTTTGCATTACGACGAACTGCGCGTCGTGAGCCCGTTTCATTTCGGGACGCGGGCCGTACGCGAAGCATACGATTTGCTGTGCTGGCACCGCATCGATCCGTTGCCGCTCATCAGCGAGCGGTTTGTACTCGGCGATTTGCCGGCGGCCTTCGCGCGCCTGGACGGCGGCGACGGCATCAAGTTCGCGATCGTTCCGTGACGCGAACGATGCGGGTGGCCGTGCTGTACGATATCGACGACATCCGCGTCGAGGACCGCGCGATTCCGGAGCTGCACGACGGCGAGGTGCTCGTGAAAACGGAGGCGAGCGGTATCTGCTCGGGCGACGTGATGCCCTGGTACATCCGGCGGAAGGCGCCCGTCGTCTTCGGCCACGAGCCCGCCGGCACCGTCGTCGAGGTGCGCGGACGCGTGCCGTTTGCCGCGGGCGAGCGCGTGTTCGTGCATCATCACGCGCCGTGCTTCGCATGCCGTGCCTGTGATCGCGGCGACCACGTGCAGTGCCCGAGCTGGCGCGCGAGCGCGATCGATCCCGGTGCGATGGCGGAATATTTTCGTGTGCCGGCGATCAACCTCGGTGACACGCTGCGCGTTCCGCAGACGCTCGATGCGGTCGCCGCGTCGCTGGTCGAACCGCTGGCCTGCGTGGTGAAATCGCTGCGGCGCGCGCAGCCGCGAGACGGCGACACGATCTACGTGATCGGCCTCGGGATCATGGGCTTGATGCACGTTGCGCTCGCGCGTGCGCGCGGCTTCGTCTCCGTTGCGTCGGACTTTTCTGTTGACCGGCGGGAGCGGGCGGAGGCGCTCGGAGCTGCAACCTTCGATGCGGCCGGCAACCCGCTCCACGCATTGCACGAGCGGACCGATGGCCGCGGCGCGGAACTCGTCATCTGTGGGCCGGGTTCAGCCGCCGCCCTCGCGCATGCGATCGACGCCGCCGCGCCCGGCGGAACGGTCCTGATGTTCACGCCGCTCGAGCCGGAGACGCCGTTCGTTTTCAATCAAAGCGCCGCGTATTTCCGCGACCTCTCGCTCGTTGCGAGCTACTCGTGCGGCCCCGCCGACACGCGCGAAGCTCTGGCACTCCTCGAGACGCGCAGCATCGTTCCCGAAACGCTCGGCGTCGAGCGCCGTCCCTTCACGGCCGTCGCCGCCGCGTACGATGACCTGCGCTCGGGCCGCGCGATCAAACCGGTTGTCGTCTTTTAGACGTGGCGACCACATCCGGTCAGTAGGACGTCAGCTCCAGTATCGGATTCGTGTACGCGGTCTGGCATTGCATATTCCTGAAAGCGTTAGTGTCTTCGTCGTCGTTCTTGAGCACGAAGCCGTAATTCGGCTCGCCGATCAACCACGGCGCAACGATCCGCGTGACGTCGGCGGTGATCTCCGGACCGGTATCCGTGGGCACCACATCGTAACCGAAGCTTCCGGGAATTAAGCCCGAGCCGTTGTTCTGCCACCAAAACTCCGTGCCGGTTCCGACGGCAGTTGCGCACGAGTGGTTATTCCCTTGGCCCTGCGACCACGCGATGGTCAAGCGCAACTTGGCCGAGACCAGCCTATGCTTTACGAAAGGCGTGACATCGAAGGCAAACGCGGCCCGCTGTACGAGGTTCGTCGCCTCGTCGCCGAAGAAATGCCGCGCCGCCTGGTACCGAAATCCGACGACCTGACCGTCGGGCGCAATGAAACCCAGGCCGCTTCCCTGGCGCCCGAATTGAAAGCCGCTGTTCGCGTGAACGGCTGTGAGCCGAACGGTCGTTGCCGCGGACGATCCGCCGGCGCAGTACGGCGGGCTGAGATCTGATTCGCGGGTAGCTGCAACCGCGGTAACGGCGTAGCATGCGCCCTTGTATCCGCCGGCCGGCTGCGCAAGGTCGGCGAGGGTTTGTTGGGCATTATTCGTCGATGACGCGAGCTGCCGCCGTCCGCCGTCAACGCGGTAGACGCGGTATCCGTCGATCGGCGGGAGCCCCGTATCGTTCTTCCAATCCCACACGAGCAGCAAGTCACCCGACTTGATCATGTCGGGGCACAGTAGCGCTCCAATCAGTCCGAGGTGGGCGCCGCAATCGGTCCCCCCGCTCGCGTTACGTACGTTTGTCGGCACCATGACCTTGATTTGAAGCGTGCCCACGCGCGCGGCATTGAGCGAGCTGACTTTCAGTCCCGGCGACGCGATGACGAGCGTCTTTGATTGCCGCAGGGGGACGGGCGCGGGCGACGCCGTTGCCACGATGACGGGCGGCGGGGTCGCCGGCAGGAACCAGGAGCGCACCGCCGGACTGGGCGAGCTCCTTGGCCGTCGAACCCTCGGCGGGGACGGCGGCCAAGGAGCTCGCCCAGTCCGGCGG
>JBHEMQ010000164.1:0-3343 GCA_046262475.1 Candidatus Velthaea sp. | reverse complement strand
GCGCCAACGCGACGATCGTGTGCGGTCACGACATCGGCGAATACGGCTTCGTCGGCGCCGGCTCGGTGGTCACGAAGGACGTGCCCCCGTACGCTATGGTGTACGGCAATCCAGCGCGCGTGCGCGGTTATGCGTGCGAGTGCGGGGAGCGCCTCGCGTTTGCGGAGGGCAACGCCCGCTGCTCGACCTGCTCGAAAACTTTCGCGATGACGCCGGAAGGCGTCCGCAAAACGGGAGAACCTGCGTGATTCCGATCCTCGACCTGACCGAACAATATCAAGCGCTCAAAAACGAAATCGACACCGCCGTTCAAGACGTGTTCGCGGGCGGCCACTTCATCATCGGCCCCAACGTCAAGGCGTTCGAGACGGAATTCGCGGCATTCACCGGCGCGCCGCACGCGGCCGGTTTGAATTCGGGAACGGACGCGCTGCACATCGCGTTGCGCGCGCTCGACGTCGGTCCGGGCGACGAAGTGATTACGACGCCGTTCACCTTCGTCGCGACTACCGAGGCGATCGGCATCGTCGGCGCGCGACCGGTCTTCGTCGACATCGATCCGGCCACGTTTAACATCGATCCGGCGCTTATCGAGGCCGCCATCACGCCGCGCACCAAAGCCATCCTTCCGGTACATCTGTACGGTGCGCCGGCGCCGATGACCGAAATCATGGCGATCGCACGGAAGCACAATTTGGCAGTCGTCGAAGACTGCGCGCAATCGGTCGGCGCCGCAATCGGCGACAAACAGACCGGCACGTTCGGCGCCGCCGGCTGCTATAGTTTCTTTCCGTCGAAAAATCTGGGGGCGTTCGGCGACGGCGGCATGCTGACGACGCAATCCGAAGCGTTGATGGCGCGCAGCAAGGCCATCCGAGCGCACGGCGGCCGCGTCAAGTACTATCACGAAGAGATCGGCGTCAACAGCCGTTTGGATGAAGTGCAGGCTGCCATCCTGCGCGTGAAGCTGCCGCATCTGGCGCGGTGGACGCTCGCGCGTCGCGCCGTCGCCGAGCGCTACCGTACGCTGCTTGCCGATGTGCCGGGCGTCGTCGCGCCGCAAGAAACGCCGGGAACCACGGCGGTGTACCATCAGTTCACGATTCGCGTGAGCGATCGGGACGACGTCCAGGCCGAGCTGCAGCGCGCGGGCGTGCAGACGATGGTGTATTATCCCGTTCCGCTGCATCTGCAAGCGGTGCACGCGAACCTGGGTTACGCGGAAGGCAGCTTTCCGCACGCCGAACGCGCGGCCCGCGAGGTGCTTTCACTGCCGATGTTTCCCGAATTGCGCCCCGACGTGCAGCAGCGCGTCGTCGACGCGGTGCGCGAGGCCACAGGCGCACTCGCGCTATCGTGAACGTCCTCAGCGTCGTTGGAGCGCGGCCGCAATTCGTCAAAGCGGCCGTTCTCAGCGCGGAGTTCGCGCGCCGCGGCATCGCTGAGCTCCTGGTCCATACCGGGCAGCACTACGATTACGACATGTCGCAGGTTTTCTTCGACGAATTGGGGATGCGCCCGCCGGACCGATCGCTTGAGGTCGGTTCGGGCACGCACGCCGAGCAGACGGCGGAAATGCTGCGCCGCCTCGAACCGATCGTTCTCGAAGCGCGGCCTGATTGGGTCGTCATCTACGGCGACACGAACAGTACGCTGGCGGGTGCGCTCGTCGCGTCAAAGCTGTCGATCCCGCTGGCGCACGTGGAAGCGGGGCTGCGTTCGTTCGACCGAACGATGCCGGAAGAGATCAACCGCGTCGTCGCCGATCATCTTTCCGCGTTGCTGCTCGCGCCGACGCCCGAGGCCGTACGCCAATTGGCTCGCGAGGGCATCTTCGACGGCGTCGCTTTGGTGGGCGATCTCATGATCGATCTCGCGCGTGAAACAGCGGCGGCACTGCCGGCCTCATTCCCGTTGCCCGAAGGCTTGCGCGCGGGGGAGTACGGCGTGGCCACCGTGCACCGTGCGGCTACGACGGACGATCCGGCCGCGCTGCGCCGCATCATCGAAGGACTGCGCGATCTGCCGTTCCCGGTGCTGTTTCCGGTGCATCCACGGACCGCGCAACATCTGCCCGCGGATCTGCGCGACCACCCCGGCGCAATCCGGTTCACGTCGCCCATCTCGTACCGCACGATGATCGCCGTCTTGCGTTCCGCGCGCGTGGTCCTCACCGATTCCGGCGGAATCCAAAAAGAGGCGGCGGCCCTGCACGTGCCGTGCGTCACGCTGCGCGAGAACACGGAGTGGGTCGAGACGGTCGAGAGCGGTTGGAACGCGCTCGCCGGAACGGATCCGTCGCGAATTGCCGAGTTTGCGCTGCGGCCCGCGCCGCGGGTTCCCGGCCCGTACGACCAGGTTGCGAGCACCTGCGCGGCGGCCATTGTCGACGCGCTCATGAGCCACGTTCGGTTAGCCGAGCCGGCTCTGCCCTGAGGAGATCATGCGAGAGACGTTTTTGCCCTATGGCCGCCCGAGCATCGGCGATACGGAAATCGCCGCGGCAATGACCTGCTTTCAAAACGGTTGGCTCACGACCGGCGCGCGCGTCCGCGAATTCGAAGAGGTGTTCGCGAAACGCGCCGGCGTCAAGTACGCGGTCGCCGTGAACAGCTGCACCGCCGCGCTGCATCTCGGCCTCATCGCACTTGGGCTAGGCCCCGGCGACGAAGTGATCATGCCGTCGCTCACGTTCGTCGCGGGCGCGCAGTGCACACGCGAAATCGGCGCGACCCCGGTATTTGCAGACATCGATCCGGAGACGCTCTGCATGACGGCTGCCACCATCGAGGCGGTGCTGACGCCCCGGACGCGCGCCATCATCCCAATGCACTACGGCGGACGGCCCTCGGGCATCGCCGACATTTTGGCGCTCGCAAGCAGCCGCGGCATCCGCGTTCTCGAAGACGCGGCGCACGCGGCCGGCATGCTGGAGGACGGCCGCTGGTCCGGTACGCTCAGTGACGGTGCCGCGTACAGTTTCTATCCGACGAAGAACATCACCACAGGCGAAGGCGGCATGTTCGTCACGAACGACCGCGCGATGATGGAGCGGGTGCGCGTGCTCTCGCTGCACGGCATGAACAAGGACGCCTGGAAGCGCTACACCGCGGGCGGTTCGTGGCGCTACGACGTGGTGGAGCCCGGCTACAAATACAATCTCACGGACGTCGCGGCGGCGATGGGCGTTGTACAGCTGGAGCGTCTGGAAGAGCTGCAAGCGCGGCGCGATGCGATCGCGCGCGCGTATCTTAAGGCGCTGGACGGTATCCCGGGCGTCACGCCGGCCTCGCAGATGCTGACCGCTCCCGACCGCCATTCGTGGTGCATGTTTGTGGTGCTC
>JBHEMQ010000163.1:0-3406 GCA_046262475.1 Candidatus Velthaea sp. | reverse complement strand
CGCGACGTTGATACCGGCCAGTCGCGCCGCTTCCTCGTTGCCGCCGAGCGCGAACACGTAGCGGCCGTACCGCGTGCGCGTCAAGACGATGGAAAACACCGCGACGATTGCGATCATGACGAGAATCGACCACGGGATATGGTTGAGGAACTGACCGGTGCCGAGACCGCTGAACGCGCTCGTGGCGAGCGGCACCGGCTGACCGTGCGCGAGGATGTATGCAAGGCCGCGCGCGATCTGCAGCATCGCAAGGGTCGTGATGAACGGCGGCAATCCCAAGCGCACGACCGGCAGCGCGTTGATGAAGCCGGCCGCGCAGCCGACGGCGATGCCGACGGCGATCGTCGCAAGCACGAGCAGCACGCCGCCGTCGAGCGGCACCGCGTTCGCGAAGAGCGCCATCACGACGCCCGTTAGGCCCATGAGCGAACCGACGGACAAATCGATGCCCGCGGTGATGATCACGAACGTCTGCCCGACGGCGGCGATGCTGTTGAAGGTGATTTGCCGGAGCACGTTTGTGATGTTGCCGAGCGTGAGGAAGTTGCCGTGCGTGACGACGTTGACGACCGCCACGAGGACAATGAAGCCGATCGCCGCGAGTGCCGTGCGAACGACGAGCGTGCGCTGTTGCTGATGCCGTACGTCGCCCGCGCGTGCGTCAAGGACCGCTTTCACGTCGCCCGTGCTCGGCTGCACCGACATCAGGCGGCGACCCCCGTGGCGACAGCCATCACTCTGTCCGGCGTGGCGTCGGCCTGCGTGAATTCCGCGCGAACGGTGCCGTCGCGGACGACGAGGATGCGATGCGACATGCCGAGCACTTCGGGCAATTCGCTCGACACCATGACGATGGCCGCGCCGCGCGCCAGCAGTTCGACCATCAGCGCGTAAATTTCGGCTTTCGCACCGACGTCGACGCCGCGCGTCGGTTCGTCGAAGATGAAGATCCGGCCGGCCCCCGCCAGCCATTTGCCGAGCACCACTTTCTGCTGGTTCCCGCCGGACAAATTCTTCACCGTCTGCTCGCCGCTCGGGGTGCGGATGCGCAACTCGCCGATCTCGCGATTGGTGACATCGTCTTCGGCTGTGCGATCCACGAACGCTCCGCGCGAATACGCGCGCAGGTGCGCCAGCGTGACGTTCTCGCGCACGCTCATGCCCAGCACCAGCCCTTGGCCCTTGCGATCTTCCGTGATCAACGCGATGCCCGCCGCGATCGCGCTGCGCGGATCGCGCACGACGACCGTGTCGCCGGCGATTGCGATCGTGCCCGAGACCGGCACGTCGGCGCCCGCGATGGCGCGCACGATCTCGGTGCGGCCGGCGCCGACCAGACCGGCCAAGCCGACGATTTCGCCCGCGCGCACCGTGAAGCTCACATCTTTGACGTGCGTCGCGGCATTGAGTCCGGTGACCGCGAGGAGCACCGGCGCGGCCGGCGCGACCGGCGGCAGCGGCGGAAAATGCGCGTCGAGCGCCCGGCCGACCATCAAGCGGATCACGTCCTGCTGCGGCATTTGGCCGATGGGGCGCGTCTCGATCGCGCGTCCGTCGCGTATGACGGTGACGCGATCGGCGATGCGCGGCAGCTCTTCCAGGCGATGCGAGATGTACGCGAATGCGACGCCTTGCGCTTTCAGCTTGGCGATGAGCGCGAAGAGCGCATCGGTTTCCCGATCCGTCAGCGCCGCCGTCGGCTCGTCCATGACGATGAGGCGCGCTTTGCGGACGAGTGCTTTCGCGATCTCGACCATCTGCTGCTGCGCGACCGACAGCCGGCGTGCCGTACGCTCCAGCGGAAGAACGATGCCGAGTTCGGCCAGGACGCTCGACGCCGCGTGCGCCGCGGCGGGCGCATCGAGAAACAGCCCGCGCACCGGTTCGATGCCGAGCGTGATGTTTTCGATCACGCCCAGATCCGGCACGAGATTGAACTCTTGGTAGATCATGCCGATGCCGAGCGCTTCGGCGGCCTTGGGGCCATCGATGGAGACGGGCCGCCCGTCGACGGCGATCGAGCCGCCGTCGGCGCGGTAGGCACCGGCGAGGATCTTCATCAGCGTCGACTTTCCCGCGCCGTTCTCGCCGACGAGCGCATGCACTTCGCCGCGTTCGATCTCGAACGAAACGCCGTCGAGCGCACGCACGCCCGGGAACGTTTTGACGATCCCGGACATCGCGAGAAGCGGCATCCGCGCGTTACTTCGCGTCGGCTTTCGTAAACGTGCCCACGGCGACGGCGATCTTGGGCTGCGGCGTCTTGCTGTTGAAGTAATCGTTGATCGCGTCGATGGTCTTCGCGCCGATTTGATCCGGATGCTGAATCGCATCGCCGTACATCGAACCGTTCTTGATGGCGGTGCGCGCTTCGGGCGCGGCGTCGTAGCCGACGACCGCGATCTTGCCCTTCAGACCGGCGGCTTCGACGGCTTTTGCGGCGCCCAGCGCGGAATCGTCGTTGATGCCGAAGACGCCTTTGATGTCCTTGTGCGACTGCAGGATGTCTTCCATCGACGAACTCGCTTTGGCGCGCTCGCCGCCGCCGTCGATGTCGGCCACGATGGTGACCGCGGGGCAGCCGCTTTTCAGTGCCGCGCGGAAGCCCTTCACGCGATCCTGGACGCTCGTCACTTCCGGCTCGTCGATGATCGCCACGGTGCCGACGCCCTTGGTCGCCGCGCACATGAGTTTGCCGGCTTGCGCGCCGCCTTGCACGTTGTCGCTCGCGATGTGCGCGACCACCTTGCCGTCCTTCGACGTGTTCGCGATGTCCGCGGTGAAGACGGGGATGCCGGCTTTGTTGGCCTCGACAATCGCGCTGCCGATGGCCTGCGAATCGTACGGCGTCAGCACGATCGCCGCCACCTTCTGCGAGATGAAGTCTTCGACCTGACCCTGCTGCTTTGCGTTGTCGCGGCTGGCGTCGACGACGTTCACGCGAAAGCCGTATTTGGCGGCCTCCGCCTTCATTCCGGACTCCATGTCCTGATAAAATTGCGCTTCGCGGTTTTGTATCGAGACGCCGATGATTTTGCTCCCCGCGGCTGCGCTGCCGCCCGCCGCGGGCGCTGTGCCCGCAGCGGGAGAAACGTCCGCCTCGGGGCTCGCCGCCGACGTCGAGGATGACGACGTTTCGGTCTTGCTGCAGGCGCCGAGCACCAGCGCGAGCGCGCACGCAAGGAGGGCGATGTTCTTCATACCGGGACTTTCGTTGCGGGAACCCGCGCCGAAAGCCCTGCGAACGCCTGCGCCAGGTCGGCGATGATATCGTGCGCGTCTTCGATGCCGCACGACAGCCGCAGCGTCGACTCCGTGACGCCCACGGCCGCGCGGTCCTGCGGATCGACGGAGCGGTGCGAACTTACCGCGCTGTACGAGATGGTCGAGGCGACTTCACCGAGAC
>JBHEMQ010000162.1:2939-3521 GCA_046262475.1 Candidatus Velthaea sp. | reverse complement strand
TCGCCAAGGAGTCCGGGAAGATCGCCTCGATCGACTGGCGTTTCGAGCCGGTCTGGCTGGCCATCTGCCTGCTCGCGCTGGTCGCCTTCCAGTGGTGCCACATCGAGATCTGGCGCCTGATGCTGCGCGCGCTGGGCGGCGAGATCGAAGTGCCGCTCCGCGTCATCGCCGATGGTGAGCGCCGCGATGGCGCGGTAGATGGAAAGTTGCACTACGCTACCGGCTGAAAGTTCCGATCAGCGTTCCTTGCGCGAGGATCGTGCCGCGGGTGCGAAACGTGAGGCCCGCGCCGGTGGTCGCCGACGTCGCGCCGCCGGGCACGGCTGCGACGTTCAGCGCGCTCACCGTGAAGATGTACCGGTGTGGACCGTCGCCGACAGGCGGACAGGGGCCGCCGTAGCCGCTCGAACCGTTATCGGTGTAGCCTTCAACGATCGGCGCGGGCGGCGCCGTCGTCCCAAAACCGGCGGCGAGGCTCGTCGTGGCCGCCGGAATGTTGAAGACGACCCAGTGCCAGAAACCCGTGCCGGTCGGCGCATCCGGATCGAATACCGTGAGCGTGTAGCTCAGCGTGCCGGCGGG
>JBHEMQ010000162.1:494-2929 GCA_046262475.1 Candidatus Velthaea sp. | reverse complement strand
ACGCCGCCGTTCGTGAAACCGGTACTCGTTACGGACAACACCGGTAAGTTCGAGGGCGTTCCGGGCGCGCGCAACGGCTGCGCGGTCGGCGTCGCTACGACGGCCGGCGTGGACGTCGTGTCGGAGTTACAGCCGGCGCCCGTTACGGCGATCAGCGCGGCGAACAAGGCAAAGGAAAGCGGGCGCGTGCGATTCATGGAATCCCCCTGCGCTACAGCGGCCGCGCGTGCGCGGTCGAAGGGGCTTAGCCATCACCGCATCGTGACCTTCACGGCATCTCAAAGCTGAAAAATGTGACGCCGGCGGCGCAAGCATCGCGCTTGCCTGGCCGCCGACGCCGCGGGAACGAGCGCGGCGAGCGTCTTACGAAGGAGCGATGACCGATGCCGCGCTCGCAAACGAAGATCCGCTCGACGCGGCCGGTCTGAGCTTGCGCAGCGGCGCAGCGGAAGTATTTCTCGTTCGCCATGCCGACGCAATCCCGGACGCCGCAACGCGGCCTGCGGAAACGCAGTACGACTCGCAGCATCTCAGCGAACGCGGGCGCACGCAAGCTGCGGCGGTCGCCGCGCGATTCGCCGGTTCGACGCTCGCAGCGGTGTACGCGAGCCCGGTGACGCGCGCGCGCGAAACGGCCGAACCGGTCGCGCGCGAAGCCGGCGTCCGCGTGCGCGAAGATGCCGCCCTGGTCGAAGTGCGGATCGGCGACTTTGCGGCGCCCGACGGCGTACGCGAGCACCTCATGACGCTCGCCGCGATCGCATTGCGCACCGGCACGTGGAGCGGCATACCGGGAACTGAGCCGACTGCCGGCGTGCGGCGGCGGATGCTCGACGCGCTGAGCACGATCGCGCGAGCACACGGCGGCCGGCGGGTCGTGGTCGTGTCGCACGCCGGCGCGATCAACGCAACGCTGGCGGCCATTCTCGGTACCGGCCGTGACTTTCCGTTTCCGCTGGCGAACGCATCGATTTCAACCGTACGCATCAACGGCGAACGCCGGCTCGTGATGAGCGCGAACGAAACGACGCACCTGCGCGGCGTTCCGCCGCGAGGCGCCCGGTGAGCGCACGCGATGCCGACACGATCGACGTGCGGGCGGAAGAATCGCTCGATCTTTCGCGACTCGAACCATATGTGCGCGCGCGGCTGCCGGAGGCCTCGGGCGCACTGGAGGTGCGGCAATTCGGCGGCGGACACGCGAACCTCACGTATCTGATCCGTATCGGCGAACGCGACTACGTGCTGCGCCGGCCGCCGCTCGGAGCGGTCGCGCCCGGCGCGCACGACATGCGCCGCGAGCATCGCGTGCTCTCGCAGCTGCATGCAGGGTTTGCGCTGGCGCCGCAAAGCTATTTTCTCTGTACCGACCACGCGGTGATCGGCGCGGATTTTTTCGTGATGGAACGGCGTCACGGCGTCGCCTTCCGGCACGACATTCCCGCGCCGTGGGTCGATCGTCCGCGGACGCTGCGCGGCGTCGGCTTCTCGCTCATCGACAACTTGGCGGCGCTTCATGCGGTGGATCCCGCGAGCGTCGGGCTCGGCGACTTGGGCAAGCCCGACGGGTACGTCGAGCGGCAGGTGCGCGGCTGGATAGAACGCTGGCACAATGCGCTAACCCCCGACGTCGATCGCGGCGAGGCGTTCACCGCATGGCTGGCGGCGCACGTTCCAACGCCGCGGCGCACGTCGCTGCTGCACAACGACTACAAACTCGACAACACGCTGCTCGACGCCCGCGATCCGGCGACGACGACGGCGATTCTCGACTGGGACATGTGTACGCGCGGCGAGCCGCTGATGGATCTCGGCTATCTCCTCGGACTGTGGTGCGAAAGCGGTGAAGAGCGGGATGCCATTCACGGGCGAATGCCAACGTGGCGCGCGGGCTTTCCGACACGCCGCGAGGCGGTGCAGCGCTACGCCGAACGATCGGGCGCCGACGTCGGCGGTCTCGAGTGGTACGTCATCTTCGCGGTCTTCCGGTTCGCCGTGATTCTGCAGCAGATCTACGTGCGGTACGTGCGCGGACAGACGCACGACGAGCGCTTCGCCCACTTTGGAACGGGGGTCAATCAGCTCGTTCGCCGCGGCCTCGCGCTGACCGCCGGCGTCGGCAGCGTTGTCTAGCTAGTGCGCGAAGCCGGCGTTTCGATCGGTCGATTGCGGCTGTTTCGCGGTCACGTGAACCGTGTCGTCGACGAACGCGTTCTGCGCACGGTTTGCGTCGCGCACGACGTCGCGACCGTGCACGAAGTTGTGGCCCAAGAGTGCGATCGGTGCCAGTAAGAGCATTCCGGCGACTGATGCCGTTGACGCGGCCCCCTTTTTGCCGTCGCCTTCCGCGTGTTTGTTCGTGCTGAACAGCCGGATCCTGCGGCCGTCGGCGCTGGAGATCCAGGAAAACTGCAAGCCTAAACTGCCGGAATGTC
>JBHEMQ010000162.1:0-384 GCA_046262475.1 Candidatus Velthaea sp. | reverse complement strand
AATAAGAAAGAGGGCCCGGCCTGCGCCGGGCCCTCGCGCCGCTATCCGCCGCCTTGCGGCGTCGCGGCCGGACCGCTGAGATCTGGACTGACGCAGATGTGGCCGATGTCGGAATACTCGGACTGCATCGTGTAGAGCCGACCATTGAGATTGACTCTGTTCTCGAACCCGGCGCACAGATCGCCGATTTAGTTGCCCTGCAACGTCTGAATCCATCCGCTGAAAACAGGATCCGTAATCGTCTCGAACGTTTCGTGCGCGACGTCTATCGCGTCGGCATCGATGATATCGCTGCCGTCGAGCTGCACGTTCGGACCCCGCAAAATAGGCGCACAGCCGGGTACGTCGCCATAGGGTTCTACCGTAAAGAGCACGATCCCGAGG
>JBHEMQ010000161.1:0-3526 GCA_046262475.1 Candidatus Velthaea sp. | reverse complement strand
CAGCAGCGTCGTCTTGCCGCAGCCCGATGGTCCGAGCAGACAGACGAATGCGCCGTCCGGCACCGTAAGATCGACATCGTCGACGACGTTGTGGGCGCCGTAGGTCTTGACGACGCCGTGCAATTCGAGCGCCGCCATCAGCGCGCCGCCCGCTCCGCGATGGCGTCGCCCATCTGCGCGGTCGATGCGGTGCCGCCGAGATCGGGTGTCAGCGCGATGCGCGACTCGATCACCTCGTCGACGGCGCCTTCGATCGAGCGCGCGGCGGCAACGGCGCGCGCGTCGCCGTGTTTGTGGCCGAGCCAGGCCAGCAGCATCTGCGCGGACACGATCATGGCGTACGGATTCGCGATGGAGCGGCCGGCGATGTCCGGCGCCGAGCCGTGCGTTGCCTGCGCCATCGCGTGACGCGGCCCGGCCGACAAGCCGGGCGCCATGCCGAGCCCGCCCACGAGACCGGCGGCTTCATCGCTCAAGATATCGCCGAACATATTCGTGGTAACGACGACGTCATACGCCTGCGGGCGCATCACGAGGCGCATGGCGAACGTGTCGACGATGACCTCTTCGTACGCCACGTCCGGATACTCGCGCGCGACGCGCCGGCACTCTTCGGCGAACATGCCGCACCCGAGTTTGAACACCGTGTCCTTGTGGATCGCCGCCAGCTGCTTGCGGCGCGTGCGCGCAAGGTCGAACGCCGCACGCGCAACCTTTTGCGAACCCGCGCGCGTGATGACGCGGACCGAAATGGTGACGTCGTGCGTCGGCCGGAACTCGCCGGAGCCGGCCACGACGTTGCGGTCCGGCTGAAAGCCCTCGTTGTTCTCACGCACGATGACCAGGTCGACGTCCTGGTGCAGGCTCGGCAGCGACCGGTACGATTTCGTCGGCCGGATGTTCGCGAATAAGTCGAAATGCTTGCGCAAGATCGGGTGCGGATTGATCGCCTCGGGCACTTTCGGATATTCGCGATGTCCGATCGGGCCCAAGATCCAGCCGTCGAGGGTGCCGAGCCGCTCGAGCGTTCCGTCCGGGAGCGTCGTGCCCAGCTCGTCCAGCGCACGGCGGCCGATCGGAACGTCGTGCCACGCAAGCGGCAAGCCGGCCGCACGCGCCGCCGCCTTGACCACCTTCACGGCTTCCGGAACGACCTCGAGCCCGATGTCATCGCCGAGCAGGATCCCGAGATCGAACGGGCGGCTCATTCGCGGATTTCCGCCGTTGCGGTGGCGGCGACCGGAACGCGATTCGCAAGCGCCAACACGGCGAACGTCACCGCCATCAGCAACAAACCGAGCACCGCGATGCTTCCGGTGTCGCCGGATTCATTGAGATCGTAGATCACCACCGCAATCGTCCGCGTCGGCGCGGTGAAGAGGAGTATCGCCGCCGAGATTTCACGGATCGCGCCGATGAAGATGAAGCACCAGGTCGCGATCATGCCGCTGCGCATGAGGGGCGAGACGATGTCGCGCAGCGCGCGCAAGCGCGATGCTCCGAGAATGCGCCCAGCTTCTTCGAGCTCCGGGTTGATTGACGCCGCCACCGTCGAGAGTTGCTGGAACGCCGCGGGGAACTCGATCGTGACGAACGCGATGAGCATGATCCACAGCGTTCCGTACAAAACGAACGGCGGCCGTGTGTAGGCGATGAAGAGGCCGACGCCCATCACGATGCTCGGGATCGCGAGCGGCGCGTTCGCCAAGAACGCGAGCACCGGCCATCCGCGCACCGCCCGACGCGCCGTGATGTACGCGACGAGCACCGCGAGCAGCGTCCCGACGGTCGCGGCGCCGAGCGCCAGCACCATCGTGTTCCACAGCGCGAGCGGCGTGGCGTCGAGCTCGAAGAACACGAAGTGCAGGTGCGCGAGGGTCGCCGTCGCGGGCGTCGGCAACGCCGGTGCGATCTTCACGAACGCCGCGTCCAACAGTGCACCGTACGGCAACACGATCGAAAGCGCGAGCACCGCGCCGCACAATGCGAGCGCCGCCCATTTCCAGGGGCCCAAACGCAGCACCGCGCGGCGTGCGCCTTTGCCGCCGACGAGGGCGTAGCCCTTACGTCCCAGCAAGAGCTGCTGACCGCGCAGCAGCGCGAGCGTGAGGACCAGCAGCGGAATCGACGCGGCGGCCGCGAGTCCCGGCTTCGGCGGAAACTGGAACAAGCTCCAGATGCGCGTCGTCATCGTATGAAAACCCGCCGGCAGCGTAATGATCGCCGCGGAGCCGAACACGGTGACCGACTGGAGGAACGCGACCAGTGCGCCGGCGAGCAGCGCGGGCAGAATCAGCGGAAGCGTTATCCGCCGCAGCGTTTGCCGCGTCGTCGCGCCGAGAATCGCCGAGGCGTCTTCCAAGTCGGCCGGAATCCGCTCGAGCGCGTTCGCGACGAGAATGAACACGTAGGGAAAGGTGTAGAGAAAGTTTACGAACGTGAGACCGGCCAAGCTGTAGATATTCAGCGGGTGCACGCTGCGCGGCAGGCCGAAAACGGCGCGTGCGCCCTGGTTCAAGAAACCGGTGTTCGGCGCCGCGAGCAGCTCCCAGGCGATCGCGCCGAGGAACGGCGGCGTGACGAGGGACGCCATGACGAGCACGCGCACCGTGCGCCGCAGCGGCATGTCCGTGCGTGCGACACACCAGCCCATCGGCAGCGCGACCGCAACGCAGGCGAGAGCGACGACGGCCGAGCTTGCGAGCGTGATCGCGAGCGGCCGGATCATGCTGGGATCGGTGAAGAGCGTGACGTAGTTCGCAACGGTCGGCCCCGCGCCCGCGAAAAAGCTCGTGACGATCAGCCACCCGAGCGGGAGCAAAATCATCGCCGCCAAGACCGCGGCGACGACGACGAAGAGCACGCGCGATCCGTCGAATGTCGCGCGCGTCATTCCGCGGCTTCTTCTGCCCTGAAGGTCAATTCGATCGTGACGCCGTTCGGGTCGGCGAGGAACAGTTGCACGTCGCCGTTGCGCGGAACCGTCCGCTCCTCGGCGGCGATGCCGCGCGCGCGAATGCCTTCGCGCATCGCGCGCAGGCCCCCGGCCCGGAACGAGACGTGATCGATCGAGCCGGTTCCGCTTTCGGCTGCGTGCGTTGTTTCCGTCAAGTGGATGACGGGTGTGGCGTCGTCATACAGCCAGTATCCGGCAAACGAAAACGGCGGTCGATCGCCGACGCGCAGACCGATGACGTCGACGTAGAAATCCTTGGTTGCTTCCAGGTCCGCGGTGCGAATGTTGACGTGATCGAGCCGCTCGACGTGCATCGAGGGAACTTCACCCCAACGCCGACTGCCCCTCGCGCACGGCGTCAGCACGGCCCCGAAACGAAGGTAATCTGCAGGACCGGGTGCAGTTCGATGCCGTTACTCGACGATACGCCCAGCTGCCCGTGAACGCGGTCGAAGAAACCGACTCCGGTGATGTCGGCGACGATCGGCTTCGCCGGCGTCTGATACATGGCGGTGGGCGTTCCGATGCAACCTTCGATCATAGAACGCGCGTCGCGCATGATCCCGCGAT
>JBHEMQ010000160.1:0-3570 GCA_046262475.1 Candidatus Velthaea sp. | reverse complement strand
ACCCACCCGCCCGGATCGCCAGCAGAACGATCGTCAAGGTGGCACACGTGCTCAAAACATAGCCGAGAACCGGAAGCGCCAACGCATATCCGATCGCAACGAACATCGCGACCAGCACCAGCCGATCGTACGGTATTCGACGATTATCCACAGACTCATAACGAACGAATTCGATCGCGGCAAAAAGCATCAATGCGCCTGAGAAGATGCGCGGCACGAACAGCGGGCCGATGTCGGGCGGCTGCGCCGCCGCGGCATCGATCCCGAACGTGCCGGCGAAGAGTAGAGCGCCGAATGCGAAGAGCGCGATGAGCATGCCGCGTGAAAACGAGAGCATCCGCTTGTGCCGGCCTCCCTGCGTTCTCATGCCGACATCTCCGGGTGCAGCGCGTTTGCGCGTTCTCTGCGGCGCGCGAGGAGCAGCGGAGCACCCACCGAGACGATGCCGAGTGCGTAGAGAAATAGTGAAATCGGGCTTTGCAACAGGAACAGCCAGTTACCGCCGCTGATGAGCATCGATTGGCGCAGATTCGTTTCGAGCAGCGGGCCGAGTACCATGCCAAGCACAACGGGCGGCAGCGGTATTCCGGCGCGCTTCAGTGCGAAGCCGAGGATGCCGAAGACGAGCGTGGTCCACACCGAGATCATGTTCCCGCCGTTGGCATACGAGCCCACGAAGCACAGTGCCAGAATGCCGGCGGTCAAGTATTTGCGCGGGATCAACGTCACGCGCGCGAAAAACGGAACGCCTATGAACCCGAGCACAAAGACGATCAGGTTGGCCAGAAACAAGCTCGCAAAAAGCGCCCACACCACGCCGATGTGGTTGCGAAAGATCATCGGTCCAGGCTCGATTCCGTGCAGTGTGAACGCACCGATTAACACGGCCGTGGTCGCAGACCCTGGAATGCCCAAGCCTAACAGGGGGATCATCGCGGCGCCCACCGTCGCTTTATCCGCCGCTTCGGGCGTAATCACGCCTTCGATCGCGCCGCTGCCGAATATTTTCGGGTGGCCCGAAAATTGGCGAGCTACACTGTATGCGATCAGCGACGCGACGGTTGCGCCGCAACCGGGGTGGACGGCAACGAACAAGCCGACGCCCGCGCCGATGAGCATGAACTTCAGCCACATCGCGCCTTCACGCAGGTTGTTCGGCCACGCGTGACGTGTTGATACGTTGGTCAGCTCGACGGACTCATTGCGCTTCCCTACGAGAATGAAACTTTCCGAAAGCGCGAACAGCCCGATCAGCGCGGGGATGAACGGGATGCCGCCCAGCAAATTCGTGGTCCCGAGCGTGTAACGGGTGACGCTCGAAACGGGATCTTGCCCGATCGTCGTGACGAGCAGTCCGAGCGCTCCCGCCGCCAGGCCGCGCCAGATTCCGCCCTGCGTGAGACTGCCGATCACCGTGATGCCGAAGATCGCGAGCGCGAACATTTCCGAGGGTCCGAAACGAAGCGCTTCTTTCGCCAGCGGCACGACCGCCGTAACGAGAACGATCGTGCCGACCAGCCCGCCGATCAGCCCCGCAAACACCAACGCCGTCAGTGCCTTCCCGGCGTGACCCTGTTGCGTCAGCGGATAGCCGTCCAGGGCGATGACGGCGGATTCCGGCGCGCCCGGCGTGTTCAGCAGTGTTGCTGACACCGAGCCGCCGTATTGCGCGCCCGTGTACACTGAGGCCAGCAGCGCGAGACTTCCGACCGCGTCCATCGTAAACGTGAACGGAATGAGCAGCGCGCAGGCCCCGGCCGAGCTCATCCCCGGCGTAGCGCCGGCAGCGATGCCGATCGCGGAACCCAGCACGATGATCCACACGTACGAGCCGGCGAAAATCTGATGGAAGCCGTCGAGAAGACCACCGAAAAGCACCGAGTGAGACCCTCAGGGACGCCGGCGGATGATTTTGCGCATAATGCCCCCGCCTCGAAAACTTTCCTGCGCGGACGGAGGAATGAGGTCCGACCAATTTTAAGCCCGGGCCGGTATCATGGCGAAATTTCTGCCGGTCGTGGCAACGACGCCGAATCTACCGACGTTGATCACCGACCAGTTGCGCGCTCAGATCGCCGCCGGAGTCCTCGCGCCCGGCGAACGCTTGCCGGCGCAGCGCGAACTCGCCGCCAGCTTGAACGTCAGCCGCAGCGCGCTACGTGAAGCGACCGCCGTGTTGGAATCGATCGGAGTCGTCGAGACCTTTCACGGCCGCGGCACGTTCGTCGCGAAAAGCGATACGCGCTCCAGCCTACGGCAAGCGCTGAGCCCTCAGAAAACGGCCGTCATCGCGCGCCGTGAACTCACCGAGCTGTGTCAACTGCGATACATCGTCGAACCCGCCGCCGCCGCGCTGGCCGCACGCGCCATCAAACGCAAAGATGTACGCCGGCTGCACGCCCTTTGCGACCAAGCGGACGCGCTGCTCGAGAGGAATCCGTCGGACCTCGAAACGATCACGCGGCTCAACACCGAACTGCACGCATCGATCGCGCGCGCGAGCCGCAACGCGCTGCTCGCAGGCGTCATCGATGACTTAATGCGGCTGCTGGGCGAAATCCGGCGCTCGAACATGCGGCGTCCGGGACGCGCACGCGATTCGTGGTCCGAGCACCGCTCGATCGTCGATGCGCTGGAGGCCGGCGATGCAGCGCGGGCGGAGATACTGATGGTCACGCACATCGAGCACGCCGCGCACGCAACGTCGCAGCCGAATGCGCGGCCGGCCCGATGACTCGCGCGCTGCAGCTCGGCATGATGCTCGGCGACGACATCGGCCTGGAGATCGTACCGGAAACGCGCAAGGCCATCGACGCCGCCGCAGCCGTCAGCGAGACGGCGATCGAGTGGCACGACTTTCCGATCGGACGGCAGGCGTTCGAGGAGCTCGGCAGCGCGCTTCCCCCGGGGACGCTCGAAGCGCTCGCGCCGCTCGACGGCTGGCTTTTAGGACCGCTGGGGCATCGCGCGTATCCAAAGCTGCCCGGAGCGTTCAACGCCCACCCGATATTGCGCAAGCATTTTCATCTCTACGCAAACGTCCAGTCACTGCGCTCGTTTCCGTCGCTGCCGTGCTTGCATCAGGGCGTCGACTTGGTCATCGCGCGCGAGAATACCGAAGGCTTTCAGCCCGACCGCAACATGTTCTCGGGAAGCGGCGAACTGCAACCGTCTTCGGACATGTCCCTTTCGGTCCGCGTGATCACCCGCAAAGCGTCCAGCGATATCGCACGCGCGGCATTTACTCTCGCCCAAACGCGCCGAAGGAAAGTCACCGCGGTTCACAAGGAAACGGTGTTTAAGGTGACAGACGGCATGTTCGCCGAGGAGTGCCGCAAGGTTGCAGCACTCTTTGCCGAAGTCGAACTCGAAGAAGTCATGGTCGACACGTTCGCGATGCGGCTCGTAATGGCTCCGCAGCAGTACGACGTGATCGTGACGACAAATATGTACGGCGATATCTTGAACGACGAAGCAGCGGGACTCGTTGGCGGCCTCGGCATGGCGCCGCGCATCAATGCGGGAGACCGTCATGTCATGGCGCAGGCGACGCACGGCTCGGCCCCGGAC
>JBHEMQ010000159.1:0-3736 GCA_046262475.1 Candidatus Velthaea sp. | reverse complement strand
TTTCTTCATAACGAGCGATTCACGCACGGCGTCGCACGGGTGCGATTAGGCGTGAACCGCTTTGCGGTCGCGGACCGCTTTGGCGAGTTCCGGAACGATGGCGAACGCGTCGCCCACGACGAGCAAGTCGGCGAACTCGCCGATCGGCACGCCGCCGTCCTTGTTGATGGCGACGATGGTCTCCGCCGTCCGCATGCCGACTTTGTGCTGGATCGCGCCCGAGATGCCCACGGCGATATACAATTGCGGGCTGATGGTCTTGCCGGTTTGCCCGACCTGATGCGAGTGCGCCACCCATCCGGCGTCGACGGCCGCGCGCGACGCGCCGACCGCACCCCCGAAGGCCTCGGCGAGATCCTTGAGGATCGTCTTGAACGGCTCCGGACCGCCCATCCCGCGGCCGCCGCTGATGACGACCGACGCTTCCTCGACGCCGAGTTCCGCAGCAGCCTCATCGACGTCGTCCTCGAGCGTCACGGCGTAGGGTTTGCCGGATGGAGCGATCGCAACGATCTCCCCCGCACCCGCCGCGGGCTTGGCCGCGAACACGTTCGGACGGATCGCGACCACGCCGTAATCGGTGTTCTTGAAGGCACAGGTCGTGATCGTCAAGCCGCCGAGTTTCGGCGAGACGCACGCAACCGTCGTGCCGTCGACGTTGATCTCCACGATGTCGGCCATCATGCCCGCGTCGACGCGCGCCGCGAAGCGGCTGCCGATGTCGCGGCCGATCATCGTATTGCCGACGAGAACGAGCGCGGGCCCCGTCGCGCGCGCGACGCTTTCGAGCGCATCGACCGCCGGATCGATCAGCTTGTCCAGCGCGGGGTCGTCGAGCACGTGAATGCGGTCGAGCGGATACGCTTTGAGCGCTTGGGCGAGCGCGGCGGCACCCGCGCCGACTACCACGGCGTGCGCTTTGCCGCCGAGCCGGTCGGCGACGGCGCGCGCCGCGGTTGCCGCTTCGTAGGAAACGCGCCGCGCTTGACCGGCTTTGTGTTCGATGTAGGCAATGACGTCGCGCATTACAGCAGTTTCTTTTCCGTTAGAAATTCAACGATGAGGCGCGCGCCTTCGGCTCCGTCGCCGGCGGTCACGCTTCGGCCTTTCGAGCGCACCGGCGGCGCGGCAAGCGCGACGACTTCCGTTTTCGCGCCGTCGCTGCCGACGGCTTTCGCGAGGTTGAGTTCGCCCAGCGAGCGCAGCTTGATCTCTTTTTTCTTTGCGCCCATGATGCCCTTAAGCGACGGGTAGCGCGGTTCGTTGGCCGATTTTGTGACGCTGATAAGGACGGGCGCGGGCGCGCTGAGCGTTTGATACCCCGTTTCCGTTTCGCGTTTGATGCGCACGCGCGCGCCGTCAGCGGAGATCTCGCGCGCGTACGTCAAGCCCGGAACGCCGAGATATTCCGCCAGAGCGCCCGGCAGTTCGCCGGTGCCCGCGTCGGTCGACTGCGTTCCGCAGAGCACGACGTCGAAACCGTTCTCACGGATCGCGGCTGCGAGCGCGTATGCGGTGCCCCACACGTCGCAACCCGCCAATCCGGGGTCGCTGAGCATCACCGCGTCGTCGGCGCCCATCGCGAGCGCTTTGCGCACGACTTCCTTGCCGCTCTCAGGTGCCATCGAAACGATCGTGACCGTCGAACCGTCGTTGAGCTTTTCCTTGAGCTGCAGCGCCGCTTCGATCGCATATTCATCGAACGGGTTGAGCACCGTCTCAACGCCGGTGCGCGCGAGACGTTTGGTGGCCGGATCGATGCGCTTGTCCGCATTCGTATCGGGCACGAGTTTGACGGTCACGACGATCTTCAGTTCAGAAACCTCCCGGACAGACGAAACCCGGCAACGAAGCCGGGTCTCGACGAACCGGGAAGTGTTCGGAAATCCGGAAGACGGGCCCTCCGTCGGCGCAGCTACAACGCGAAGCGCTGCTCGAAAATCACCTGCGGGCCGTGAAAAAGCGGCGAGGGACCGCCCGGTATCGTCGCGATGCCGCGATTCGCGTACGCGCGATACTGCACGTGATAGACGCTCGAACCGGCGCCGAGCTGCACGCCGGCGAAGACGATCGATTCCGCCAAGTCCGCGTTTTTCGGGCCGCTGCCGGCGAACGAACCGTCGACCGCGTAACGTGCGGCGCCCGCGGCAACGAGTACGTGCTTGTTGATATGCCGGGCAACCGTAAGAACGCCCCCTGGATAATTCATCGCAACGGCATCCGCGGGATTGTTGAGAGCGGGCGGACGCCCCAGCGTTGCATCGGTCAAGTCGAGCGTTACGTCGGCGAACCGCGCATGCGCGGCGAGCGCGAGCGCCGCATGCTGCTCGCGGCCGTGCGTACCGCCGCCGCTGGGCTGCGGCATGAAGTAGCCTTCCACGAAACCCGGCACCGAGCCGCTCGCGATATCGTACACGTGGATTTGCGCGTAGCTCCCGTACAGCGCGCGCACGTCGACGCTGCCGAACGACGCGCCGGCCGAAACGCGAAAGCCTTGGCGGTTCGGTCCGATGATCGAGACGTCCGGGATCGGGTACAAACCTTTCAGCCACGTCGCGGGCCACGAGTACGAAATGCTCCACACGTTTTCGCTCGTGCCGTACGGCAGTTGCACGGGAGCGTAGCCGGGCTCGTAGCGCGCCGCCTCGAGCGCGCCGTCCCAGCGCGCGAACTTCCGGTGCAGCTTCGTGTAGACGTAGGCGCCGTGCATCGCGGGCGCCGCCGACGCCGTCCCGTCGGCGGTGTACGACGAAACCGCACCCTGCACGAGCACGTCGGTGCCGTTGCGCAATGGAATCGCGGCACTCGCACCGGCGATCGTGTCGTGTTGTCCGCCCAAGACGGAAAACGGCAACTGACCTTGCACGCTCGGCAGCGTCGCGCCCGGCCCTCCGATTCCACCCCACAACACCGTCGTCGCGATCGGCGCACCGCCCGTGCGAACTTGCACCACTTGCGCGCCGTACCGCAAGCCGCCGCCGTGATCGAGCCGGACGGAGACGCTTTGCACGCGCGCCGGCGTCGCCGGCGGCGCCGGCAGATCCGCGTCGGCCGCCTCCAAGCTGGCGATTCCGCGCCGGTACGCCAACGCCACACCGTGCAGCGGCAGCGCCTGCGCGACCGGCTGGAACGTATCGAGCGCGACCGCGCCGGGACCGATCGACTCCGGCAGACTCGGCGCAAGCGCCGGCAGTGCGTTCGTCAACGGCGGCGGATTGAACACATAGTTCTCGGTCTGTGCGAGATCGATCCAGCCGCCGGACAAGCGCAACCGTCCGTCGCTCGCAGTGATGCGGGCGCTTTCGATACCGGCGACGATCCCGCGCACGGGATCCTGCGCGTTGTGCGTGGTGAATGCGGGCCGGACGTCGACGCCGCGCTGACCGATGTGCGGATTCAGTTGCGGCAGCGGCGCTTCGCCCCAGTACGTAACGACGTTTCCGCTCCCGTGGACAATACCGGCGCCGGCGGTCGCCGAAACCTCGAGGCCCGGCGTAAGCCGGAAGCGCGGAACGACGAACACGCCGGCGTGCACTCCGGAACCCGTCACGAGGGGCGCGTTCGTGAAATAGTCGTAAGGCGTGCCGGGTGCGACGATGCTGCCCGCGACGAAGGCGGGGCCTTCGGGCGGCGTCGTGCCCGGCCCGGCGAACTGCTGGTCGATCGCGCTGAGATAGCCGTAGGCCGATACGGCAAACCGTTTGGCGGGCGCGGGCGACGCGGCCGGCTGCGCGGG
>JBHEMQ010000158.1:0-3846 GCA_046262475.1 Candidatus Velthaea sp. | reverse complement strand
GTGATAACCTTCACGCTGTGAAGCGGGACACGTCCGCGCAGCAGAGCCGTCATTCCGTCATCAAACGCAACGGCCGAAGTACAAAAAAGCCGCCGCGGCATCGCCGCGACGGCTTTTTTTTGGGGGAGCGCGCGCCTCGGGCTACTGGATGCTGACCGATGTAGCGGCTACGCGCGTGGAGCACGTTCCGGTCCCGGTGGCCGTCACCGTCTTCCCACCGGAAAGCGGGTCACCGCTGAAGACGGTCGAGGAGTCGTAATCGACGTACTCATACCCGCAAGCCGCCGTGTTGAGCAAGATCCAGTTGCTGCCGTAGTCGCGTACGACGCCGACAACCGTGAACGTCCCCCCACTTGAAGACGCCGTCGCCGATGCCGAGCCGAGCGTAATCGTCGTCGCCTGGTACGACGTCGCGCAACTGCCCGAGCCGACCACCGACACATGGACGCCCGGAGAAAGCGAGAGGCCGTTGCTGATGATTTGGGTCGACGATGTGATGTAGGCGTTCACCAAACCGCCGTCGCTGCAGCCTCGGACGACGAGATAGCTTCCGTCGTTCATGACCAGCGTCCCATTCAAATTGCCCGCGGTCGATCCGCCGGTCGGCGTCGGCGTGCTCGCGCTGCTGCTGCCCGCGCCTTTGGAAAGGATCACGGCGCTGTGCGGTCCGAGCGACGACGGCACCGCCGCCGACCAGCCCGCTTGGCCTCCGTTGTACGTGTCGAGACCATCGCTGAGGGACATGCTTTGCACGTATCCGCCGGTCACGCCGCTGATATCGGCACCGCTGGTCTGCGACGTGTTCACGATCGTCTCGCACGGCCCAATGTCGACCTGAGCCTGATAACACGCGGCGAACTCACGGCGATAGACAGAACCCACCTTGAGCTCGGCGATATTGGAGCCGGCAGTCTGGAGCGGCTGCGTCGGAACGATCTGATACTCCGGGTAAACGAAGAGATAGCTGTTCTTGTTGAAGTTCGCCGCGATGTCGGGAAACGCGATCGAATACGTCGGATCGTACGACAACAGCCACGATGCGTAGAAGAAATTGCGAACGGGGTTCGTGTCGTTCCTACTGCTCATCGACATGCAGATTGCGATCTTGTGTTGATTGGTCATGTTGATAAGCGTGTTTTCGTCGAAAATCCAGTCGTTTTCGGACTTGCTCGTATCTTTCGATTCGATGCAGCCCTCATTATCCAATCCGCCGGCGACGTTCGGATGGCTGAGGAACATGGACGTTCCGGAATAGCCGTTATTCGGACCGTCAGAATTGCTGAACCCGTCGACGATGACGGGCACAGTTGACGCTCCAATCATTTGCGAAATCGCCGCGTCCCAGCCGCTCTGCGAACCCACTTCAACCGGTTGCGCGTTGAACGAATAGAACGCGCCCAGCAGGTCGAAATAGACGTTGTCAGCTTCGACGAAATCGTAAGGCGCCGATTGAGCAATTTGCGACGTCAACGTGGAATACGCCGAAAGCGCGGACGAATCGCTCGGGTTGACGGCATACTGCGTCACCCCTTCGCCGTTCGTATAGATGCGATTGCCGGACGCATCGTGGTAATACGCGCTCTCGCGCAGATTGCCCAGCGGATCGGTCGATGCCACGCGGAACGAGTCCGTGTAGGCCATCGCGTACCTGCCGCCGGAAGACTTGAAACTGCGCGTGTGCGGCGCGTCCGCCTGAAGCATCGTCACGTTGGTGGCCATCCACGCTGATGAAACGCTCGACGGTTCGGTGGATTGGCCCCAATACGCCATGTTCTGCGTGTGCGCCGGAACGGATGTATTCACGGACTTTGCCGTACGGCTCGTCCCGGCGGACATGTTTTGTGGGGTATTCGGGAGCGTGCTGGAACCGTGGCCGCCCGAGCATCCGGCCAAGAATGCAGCGAACACAGATACGCTCAAAAGTTTACGTTTGACGGAAGTCATACAGCGAATCCTTAAGTAACGGGGGGGCGTCGCAAACGTGTGCGGCCCGGTGGAAGTCAATTTAATCGAGCGCGAAGCGCGTCGACCGACAGGCGAAAGAGAAGCCTTCTCAGAGCGGACGATGCGGGCTTGCCGGTGACGGCACGCGCAAAATCACGCTCTCAATAGGCATCACACCCGTCCCGTTGCGTGATGTATTGCATCATCACCGCGACATCCTTATCTTTCTGACGCATTAGCGCGTGTCGTGATACGCTTCACACCCGCGTGCATCGCTCTATCACCGGAGTGGGATCCGTTCACGGCGGCGCTTTCAGCGCATGTCATGCGCGCAACACGATGTTTGTCGTGCTAGGCCGTTAGGTGACCGGCGTGACATCCCGACGCGCGCGCACGTTATTCGTTACGCGCCGCGAGCGGCGTGAATGCAGCGATGACGGGAAACGATGATAATCAGACGATGATGACGACCTCGGCGCACGAAGTATATCTCGACCGCAATTACCGTCGCGCCGGCCGCCAAGGGACCGATGCCGCACGTTTTTCCATGTCGCTTTGGTCCGGAAGTCCCAGGGAGACGGCCACAACCGGGGCGCAGGTCCTAACGATGCACGCTGCGACTCGAGGAGACGCCCCCCGTGATTGACGGCCGCACGGCGGCGGCAGATCCCCGCCCTATTTGGATGTGGTTCGGGATCGCTGTGCTCTTCGGCGGGCTCGGCTGGCTGATGACGACGATGATCTTGCAAGGCGAGCGGTCAATCGTGCTTGCGCTCGCCGTCGCGGTCGCCGTCGGCCTTCCGGCGCTGGCGCTCGCCTGGTTCCGCCCGATCGTGTTCCCGCTCGGCGCGTACGTCGCGATGATTCCCTTCGATAACCTGGCGCAATTCGGCTCGGTAACGAGCGCAACGCGGCTCCTCGGCGCCGTTAGCGCGCTGGCGCTCGCCGTTGCCATCATCCGGCGGCGGCAGTTCCTAAAACCGGGCCGCGCCGTCTACGCCTGGGCCGCGACGATCTTGTGGATTGTCTTGAGCGGTCTATGGGCGCTCGATGGTTCGGTCGTACCGCAGTTCGTGCTCGCGTATCTGCAGCTTTTCGGCTTGTTCGCGGTCGTCGCGATGTACCCGATGACGCGCGACGATTATCTCATCATGGTCGCGGCTGCCGTCGGCGGGGGGTTCCTGGCCGCCGGCGCGGGCGCCATCCTCTTCAGTCATGGCCAGGAATCCCACGGCCGGCTCGTATTGCAAGTCGCAGGCCGCGTCGTCGACGAGAATCATAACGCGGCGGCGCTGATCGTCCCGTTCGCATTCGCGCTCATGGCGGCGTTGCGCGAGCGCCAGTTTTTCAGACAAGTCGCTTTGGCGTGCATCGCCGCGATTATCGCGTACGGCATCATCCTCACCGCATCGCGCGGCGGTTTTCTGGCGATGGTTACCGTTGTTGTGATGCTGCTGCTGCGCTCGCGGTACAAGCTGGAGTTGATGCTCGGCTTCATCGCGGTCGGCGCGGTTGCTTCCGCGAGCGCGCTCAGTAAACGCGTGGACTCCGTTGTGTCCTCCGGTGGCGCGGGACGCTTCGAGATTTGGTCCAGCGCGTGGCAGGCATTCAAAGAGCATTGGCTGCTGGGCGTCGGCGTTGGAAATTTCCAAGAAGCCTACGACTCCGTGTACATGGACGTGTATCACCCCTCGTACACGCACTGGCACATCGTCGCCCACGACCTTCTGGCGCAAACCGGTGTCGAACTCGGAATCATTGGAATCGTCCTCGTCGCAATCGCTTGGATCGCGAGTCTGCGCGATCCGTCGGGCTCGTGGCGCAACGATCCGTTCTCGGATTGGTGGCGCGCGGCACAAGCCGGCTGCGCCGGGATTTTGTGCTCCGCGCTGTTTGTGGACC
>JBHEMQ010000157.1:0-3931 GCA_046262475.1 Candidatus Velthaea sp. | reverse complement strand
GGCATCGCGGATTACGCGTGGGAACGGCGCCGTCTTGAAAACTCGCTCAAGATGAGCAAACAAGAAATCAAGGACGAAACGCGTCAATCCGAGGGTAATCCGGAGGCCAAGGGCGCGGTCAAGCAGCGGCAACGGGCCATGGCGCGCCGCCGCATGATGGCGGCCGTTCCGCGTGCAACGGTTGTCGTCACCAACCCCACCCACTTCGCGGTCGCCTTGGAATGGGACGACGCCTCGATGGACGCGCCGGTGCTGGTTGCGAAGGGCGCCGACTTGATCGCGAAACGCATCCGCGAGCTGGCGACCGAGCACGGGATTCCGATTATGGAAAACCCGCCGCTCGCTCGCACGTTATACGACAAGGTGCAGCTCGATTCGCCGGTCCCGCCAAATCTTTACGCAGCCGTCGCCCAGGTAATCGCGTTCGTGTACAAGCTCAAACGCCGCACCATCGCCTGAAGCACGCCGCGCCGCCTGTAGGCCGGCCGTTGTCGTGCCGATATGTCAGGTAACGTGCTTTCGAGGGTGATACCGTGGCGGTAAGCGCAGCTCCGCCCCGGCCGACCGGCTTGCTCGACCGGCTCGCCGCGACGTCCCATGTATGGGTCGCCGGCGCTTCCGTTGTGCTTGTCCTGTTGATGATCGTACCGGTCGCGCCGTGGGTCCTGGATCTGCTGCTCTCCTTGAACATTTCCTTGGCCCTCGTCATCATGCTGACGACGCTCTACACCGAGAATGCGCTCGCCTTCAGCGTCTTTCCGACGCTTTTGTTGATCGTGACGCTGTTCCGCCTGTCGCTAAACATCACCGGAACGCGTTCGATCCTGCTGCACGGCTACGCCGGTCAAGTGATCGAGGCGTTCGGCAATTTCGTCGTCGGCGGAAACTACGCCGTCGGCCTCGTCATCTTCGCCATTCTCATCATCATTCAATTCGTGGTCATCACCAACGGTGCCGGCCGCGTCGCGGAAGTCGCGGCGCGCTTCACCCTCGATGCAATGCCCGGCAAACAGCTCGCCATCGACGCCGATCTCAACGCCGGCCTCATCACGGAAGCCGAAGCCCGCCAGCGCCGCAAAGACATCCAGCGCGCCGCCGACTTCTACGGCGCCATGGACGGTGCGAGCAAGTTCGTGCGCGGCGACGCCATGGCGGCCGTCATCATCGTGTTCGTGAACATCATCGGCGGGTTCATCGTCGGCGTGTTCCAGCAAGGTCTGCCGTTCATCACGGCGTTGCAGCGCTTCACGCTGCTGACGATCGGTGAAGGCATCGTCACGCAGATTCCGGCGCTCCTCATTTCCACCGCGACCGGCATCATCGTTACGCGCGCGGCCTCCGAGTCGTCGTTCGGCTCCGATCTGACGAAGCAACTCGTCCAGGAGCCGCGCGCGCTCGCCATCGCCGCCGCACTGCTGGTGATCTTCGGACTCTTCGGGCTGCCGCCGGTCTTTATGTTCATGATGGCGACGGGCGTGCTCGGGCTGTTCCTCCGCCGGCGCGCCGTGGTGCGGCGCACCGCGGACGCCGCTGCGACGCCGCTGCCGGGCCAACCCGGCGCTGCGGCGTCCGCCGTGAAACCGGCCGAATCGGTGGTGCCGCTGCTTTCGTACGATCCGATGGAACTCGAGATCGGCTTCGGCTTGATTCCGCTGGTCGACGTGACGCAGGGCGGCGATCTGCTCGAACGCATCACCATGATCCGCCGGCATGCGGCACGCGATCTCGGCATCGTCGTGCCCCCGATCCGCGTCCGGGACAATCTGCAGCTGAAGCCGGCGACCTACATCATCAAGATCTACGGCCTCGAGGTTGCGCGCGCCGAAGTCATGGTATCCCGCCTGCTCGCCATGAATCCAGGAACCGCAACGAGCGGGATCGACGGCGTTGCAACCACGGAGCCGGCGTTCAACTTGCCGGCGCTGTGGATTGCGGAAAGCGCGCGCGGCGACGCAGAAATGGCCGGCTATACCGTCATCGATCCGACGAGCGTCATCGCGACGCACCTGACCGAGGTCATCAAAACACAATCGCCGGATCTCCTGGGCCGTCAAGAAACTTCGGCTTTGCTCGATAACGTGAAGCAGCACTACCCGGTTGTGGTCGACGAGCTCGTGCCCAATCTGCTAACCGTCGGTGAAATCCAGCGCGTGCTGCAGAATCTCTTGCGCGAACGCATCCCGATCCGCAACCTGTTGCTGATTCTCGAGAACCTCGCCGACGGCGCCCGTCAGTCCAAAGACATCGATTTCTTGACCGAGCGCGTGCGCGCGGCGATGGCGCGGCACATCTGCGCCGAGTATGCCGAAAACGGGCTGCTCTCGGTCATCACCGTCGATCCGCGCCTGGAATCGCTCCTCGGCGAAGCCGTGCGCCGTGGCGAAGACGCGTACGGCCTGCTCGACCCCGCCACCGTTGCCAAAATCTACGCGTCGCTCACGAAGCAGATGCAGACCGCGCAGCAAACGGGGCTCGCGCCGATCGTCCTGTCGTCGCCGTCCGTGCGCCTGGCGCTCAAACGCTTGACGGAACGCGCGGCGCCGCAACTGGTCGTGCTCTCGTACAGCGAAATCGCACCGGGCCTGCGCGTGGAATCGATCGGCCAAATTTCGACGACCGACGACGTGCTCGAACCCGCGGGGGCATTCTAGCGATGCCGACGCTGCTGCGCGTCCTCGGCCTGAAGCCGAAACCACCCGCGAACGATGTGCGTACGAAGCTGCCGGCGCTGCATTCCTTCATGGACGTTTCTTCGGGAAGCGCTCCGGCGGTCTCGGCGTCGCTCGATGCGATCGCGCCGCGCAGCCTCAGCATTGCCGCCTTGCCGGGTTTGGCGCCCGGTGCCACCGCCGTGTTCGTTTACAACAACGCCGCCGGCAAGTTCCGGTTCACCGCGAAGTGCACGCAGGTCAAAGGCCGGCGCGCGGACTTCGCGCTGCCGGCGCGCATCGAGACGCTGAAGACCACGGGCGAGGGCGAGAAGCGCACCACCGTACGTCTCGATGCTACGGTTCCCGCGCAGTGGCGCTACGCCGTGCGCGGCAAGGGCAACGGCGAGTTCATGCGCGGTTCGCTCACCGATATCAGCCGCACCGGCGCGTCGCTGATTGCCGATCGTCAATTGGTCAAAGGCACGCATCTTGAGGTGCGGTTCTCTCTGAATTCCGGGACAGCGCCGCTCGAGCTGCTCGGGGAGGTCATGCGATGCACCACCATCGAGCGTTCAGGGAAGAGTTCGCTGGGTCTTCGGTTTCACGGCGTGAGTCATGCGGACGACCGCGCCATCATGGATTTCATCAACAAACGGCAGGCGGAACGCCGAAGCCGCGGTCTAGCTTAAGCTTAGGAGTAGCGAAGCGGTCATGAGTAAGAAAGTGCTGATCGTCGACGACGCCGTCGTCATGCGAATGATGATCAAAGGTATTTTGTCTAAGAGCGGGTTCGACGTCGTCGGCGAGGCGCAGAACGGCGCGGAAGCGGTCGACAAATACCGGGCTCTCAATCCCGACCTCGTCACCATGGATATGGTGATGCCGGAAATGGACGGCATTACGGCCGTGCGCCAGATCATCGCATCGCATCCCGATGCCAAGATCATCATGTGCACGTCCATGGGGCAGCAGGCACTGGTCGTCGAGGCGATTCAGGCCGGCGCGAAGTCCTTCATCACGAAGCCGTTCCAGCCGCCGAAGATTCTGGAAACCATCGAGAAGGTTCTTCAATAATGACCACCGCGCTCAAACTTTCCGACCTGCAGAAAGACGCGCTGAAGGAAGTCGGCAACATCGGTGCCGGTCACGCCGCGACGGCGCTTTCTCAGCTCCTCAACACGACGGTGAAGCTCAGCGAGCCGTCGATCGACGTCATCAAGTTTCGCGATCTCGCCACGCGCGTCGGATACGAGAACCGCATCGTCGCCGCCCTGCACATG
>JBHEMQ010000156.1:0-4034 GCA_046262475.1 Candidatus Velthaea sp. | reverse complement strand
ATCGCTTCGCTGCGCGCGGCAGCGGCTTCGACGCAGGCATCGGCAATCGCGCGAGCGATCGCGGGTGCGCCGATGCGCCGCAGGTGCGCGCGTAAGGTAACATGCATGCGCGGAACCACGGTCGTTCCCGCATGCGGCCGCTGTCCGATCGCCGCCGCGAGCGCCGGCCCCAGCGCCGAGCGGACGTCCCGCGCGAGCGCGCGTGCGCGTGCTTCCTGCACACGCGTGCAGCGCAGGCGCAGCGCGACCCGCGCGACTTCCGCACTCATCCCATGACGCCGAGCGCCACCCACGACACCCGCACGTTGGTATTCGCGTTGGAAAACGAGGTTCCGTCGCCGTCGCCCGGATTGAGGGGATCGAGCCGCACCACCTTGTACGTCGCGCCGGTCGCGGAAACACCCGTGGGTGATGCGCTCACCGTGAAATGCCCCGCGGCGTACGCATTGACGAAAAACGCGGGCACGGTCGCGAACGCTTGCGAGAACACGATCGCCGGCGGCGCATCCGCGATCGGGTGCAGCGTCAGCGCCGCCATACCGTAGGCGACGGCGATCGGCCCCAGGCGAAACAAGAAGTGCGTGCCGCCGACATCCGTCACCGGCGTCACGTCGCAGGCGCCCGCGGCCATGTTCAGCACCGTCTTCGCCGCGGTGAACCGCAGCAGCGTCGCCATCGCGGGAGCGATGTCGACGTCGTTGCTCGTGCTGCCGAGGACGAGCCGGTCGCCGGCGACCGCTGCGACGCCGGCCGTGCCGGCATTCGCATCGAGCGTCCCCAGTGCGACGCTCTTCTCGTTCGCCGTAATCGTATGGGCGGTAATCGTTGCGGCGGGCGACGCGCCCGCGAGAAACACCGCCGCGTCGCCGGCATTCGCGCCGAACGCGAGCGGCAGCGATTTCGGGGCGCTCACGCCGATCGTTCCGGCCGGCGGAACGGCTTCCAGCGAAAGCGTGTTCGCGCCGCTGCCGACGACCACGTTCGCCGTCGCATCGACGGCCGTGAACGCGCCGTTCGCAACGGTGAGCGTGCCGTTGCCGGTAGCGGATATCGTCGCGACCGGCGTGCCGCTGCCCGGGCCGCCGGTGCCGTGTTTCTCGATCACCACTTGCGAATTGGGATCGCTGTTGCCCAGATCGACGACGAGTTCGTTGCCCGTCGCGGCGTTCGTCAGGTACGACAGCGCAATCGTGTTCGCCGCGGGCGGCGCGCTGCTGCCCGGCGCAATCGCCGGCGTGAACTGACCCGAGCCGCCGGGGACTTGAATCACCGGCAACGTGCCGTCGCCGGCCGCGACCGCCTGCAGCGAGCCCTGCACTCGCAGCGTCGTTGCGCCGGTATCTTCGGCGTGCACGGTCACGCGCCGTTCCGGCGCGACGATTTCGTTCGCGCGCACGCCGCCGCGCCGCCGCACATCGTGCCGCGGGTCCGCATCGGTAAACGCGACAAACGATTGTTGCGCCGCATCCCATTTCACGTTTCCGAGCGGCACCGCGTTCGGGGCCTGCGCCTGCGCCGTGGGGTCGTCGGCGAAAACGCCGGCGTGCACCATTTCGCGCACGCGCTCGACGCCGGTTTGACACGGGTCGTTCGCAGCGGCCGGCACGAGCCGGTCGTCCGTCATCCACAGATACGCCGGGTAGGTATTCGTCGGTAGACCGCTCACATTGTCGTGCGGCAACGTGATCTGCGTGACGATCTCGATTTGCCGCCCGAGCTGGTCGACCGCGAGCCCCGGCGACACGACGAGCGCGACCGGCGTTCCGTCGCGGGCGCCGGCCGGTTGCGTCTGCAGTTGCAAGCCGTCGACGACGCCCCACGTGTGCGCGACCGCGTCGTGCGTCTCGAGCGCGTTGCGCGCGTAGTCGACGACGAGTTCGAGCTCGCTCGCCGAGAGCACTTGACCCTCGAAGAACGACGGCCGGTCGACGAAGTTCATCGGAACAAGTTCACCATCTCGTTGAAATTGGTTGTCGCACCGGTCGTCGCGCGCTCGTGATAGAGGAAGCAGAAGATGCGCACGATGATCGCCTCGAGTTCCTGCAGCGAATAGATGGTGCGCCGCACGCGGCAATCCGGCGCGCTGACCGTGTCGCCGTCGCGGGTGAAACACGCGAGCGGAATCCACGGCCAATCCACGCAGGGCTCGCAGGGCCGTGCGAGGTGCAGCAAGTCCTCGCAATTGCCTTGGCGCGAAAAGGCCGCTTCGGTCGTGAGGTTCCCGGCCGCGTCGCTGTTCGCGACGTGTTCGCTGAGCGAGATGAACGCTTTCCACGTCGCGCTCGACGCGACGTCCGTCGCGCCCGCCGGGATCTCGAGCATGTTCAGGAACGCGGCCGCCATCGTCAGATCCTCGCGCGGCAGACCGCACCAGCGCTGGAACTGCGACGAATCCCCTTTCTGCGTAACCGGAAACTCGTTGTCGCCGAAGATGCGAATCTCGATGTCCTCGCGGATGCGCGACGGCTCGCACACCGTTTTGGGCGTGCCGCACTGCTGGGCGTACGACGGCACCATTTTGTCGGGGCATTCCCGGTAGCGCACGGCGATGCAGAAGTGCGTGGGCGGCGTCGGCTGGCAGCCCGGGACCGCGCACCACGGATCGCTCATCGCCTTCTTGATGCGCGCCTCGCGTTCGGCGAACAACGTCTCGAGGGAATACGTTCGCGTGTCCGCGAGATACACGTCGCGTCCGTAGCGATCGATGCCGTAGCCGTTTTCGATGCGCACGTGCGCGCCTTTGACCGGCACGCCGGCGGCGGTGCCGAGCGTCGAACCCGCATCCGCGGCGGGATCCAACCCCACGCGAAAGCCGCACGCGATGCCCCAGCCGATGGTGTGCCGCGCGCGCAACTGCTCGTGCGTGAACACGCGCTTTTCGATCGCGCTCAAATCGTCGGGTTGCACTAATTGCCCAGCGAAAAAGTTGGGAAACTCCGGCTGGCGCATCGGACACTGGCCCGCGTTGTGTTCCTTCCCGTCGCCGCAGCCGCAGCCGCCGCCGCTTGCGAGATTGGCCAGATGCATCAAGCGGTCAGCGCTTGCAATGGACGACGGTGGGTTTTGGATCGTCGCGATGGTCATGGTGGTGCGCTAGCCTCCGCTCACGTTGATGGTTTGCACGTAATCGCCGCCCTGCGCGCCGTCGCCCGACAATCCGTTTGTCGCGAGTTGTCCCGAGCCGGCCGGCGGTGCGCCGTCCAGGCGGCGTCCATCGGCGCTTTGTAGCGCGCTCGTGCCCGGCGGCGCGGTGCCCTTCGGCCCGCCCGCCAGCGTGAAGGCGATGGGCCCGCCGCTTTGCACCAGCGTGCGGACCGCCAGTTCCATCTGCGGCTGCACGCCTTGTAGATTGAGCGTCGTCGCGTTGGTCCATTTTGCGCTGACGGGAACTTGCGTCGTCTTCACCTGCAGCGTGATGATGTTCGTGTTGACCTGGCCGCTCGGCGGCAGCGACGTATCCATCGGCGCATCGAAGAGCAGGTTGATGCCGGCTCCGTTCGGTCCGAAGATTTTCGCCGCGTTGCCGAACGACATTTGCGCCGGAACTTTCGACGCTTTCCAATTCACGTGCGGGCCGTCGACGACGGGAAACGTGACGGTGATGTCCCATTGAAAGTCGCCGCCCTGATTGCCGTCGCCGGATTGTCCGGAAACTTGGCCGGGCGGTCCGCCTTGCGGCGGCGAACCGTCGAGACGCATGCCGTCGGCGCCTTGCAACGCGGGGCCGCTCGACGTCGAGGGACCTTTCGGCCCGCCGAGCAGCCGAATACGCAGCACCGCCGGTGCGGCGCCGGCCGCCTGCGGCGAATGGCCGAACGACGCCAAGCCGACGTGCGTGCCGGTCGTTGCAGACGGCGTATACGCGAGCGTCAGCAGCGTGTCGCCGTTCGACCAGTGCGCCTGCAGGGGCTGCAGCTCGGTGACCGTCGTGCCGCGCACGACCTCGAGGAACACGCTTTGCGCCACGGGCCCCACGCTTGCGCTACCTGGATTCATCGCCTCCGTAAACGGCAGCGGAATGCCCTGCTCCACGA
>JBHEMQ010000155.1:0-4042 GCA_046262475.1 Candidatus Velthaea sp. | reverse complement strand
GCGCCATTGAGATCGTGCGGCTGCACCTGCCGCACATCGGCGCACCGCTCGCCGGCGACGTCGCGCGCGCGGCGGACGCGCTGCGCGCGCATCCGTTGCGCAAGCCGCCGGGAATTGCCGAGTCGCTCGATTGGGCGCAGACGCTCGCGCTGCTGGGCGCCGAGCGTCTTGACGACGCCGTGTTCGAACCGTCGCTCGGGAGCGTGCTGAAGTACCCCGAAGATCTCGACGTGGCACGCGGCGCGGCGCGCGCGGTCATCGCGGCGGCACGCGCTGAAGGCGCTGCGTGAGCGAGCTCGGGAGCATCGCCGGCGGTTTCGCCGGTACGGGCGGGCGCGCGTGGCGATGCTGCCGTCCATTGATGACGCGGCCGCGTTCGATGCGGCGTTCGTGTCGTTTTTCGGCACGGTGCCTGACGGCAGCGGCCTCGATGCGTTAGTGGACCGCGTCAACGCGCCGCCGCGCCGCGATGACGCGCCGAAGCGCGCGTCGTTGCCGCCGCCGCCGTCGGAGCGGCAGGCCGACGAGCGCAGCGCGGAGCGCGCCGCCGTCCAGCTGATCGCGGCGGCGAGCGACGAGCGGCTGCGCGACCGCGGCTTCGACGAGCTCGATGCCGCCGAACGGGCGGCGATGCTGCAGCTGATTGCGCGCGTACGCACGGCATCCGACCTGCGCCGCACGCGGCGCCGCAAGGCGCACCGCGCCGGCGACCGTTTCGACTTCCGCCGCACGCTGCGCGGCGCGCCGCGAACGGCGGGCGAACTCGTGCACCGGCGCATGTCGCGGCGGCGCGAGCGCCCGCGCCCGCTCGTCTTTCTCATCGACGTTTCCGGCTCGATGGAGCCGTTCGCGCGGGCGCTCGTGCAGTACGCGCGCGTGCACGCCCGCGCCCGACCCAACGTGCTCGCCTTCGCGTTTGCGACGGCACTCACGGATCTGACGCCGCTGTTGAAAACGGCGAGCGACGCGCAGGTGATGGCCGCGCTCGGCGCCGCCGTGCGCGACTACGGCGGCGGCACGCGCATCGGTGCCGCACTCGAGACGTTCAACGCACGCTACGCGCAGCGCGGCGCGGCGCGCGGCGGCACGGTCGTGATTCTTTCCGACGGCTGGGAACGCGAGGATCCGGCGGCGGTGGGACGCGCCCTCGAACGGCTGCGCCGGCTCGCGCGGCGCATCGTGTGGGTGAATCCGCACAAGCGCCATCCGGCGTACGAGCCGCTCGCGCGGGGCATGGCGGCGGCGCTGCCGTATCTGGACGCCTTCGTCTCGGGTCATAACCTGCGGACGCTCGACGCCGTCGCCGATGCGATCGAAGGGAGATTTTCATGATTGACGTGCTCGACTCGATCGATCGCTGGCGCGGCGAAGGCCAGCGCGTCGCGGTCGCGACCGTCGTGGCCGTCGAGCAATCGGCGCCGCGCGATCCGGGCGCCGCGATGGCCGTCAACGAACGCGGCGACGTCGCGGGCTCCGTCAGCGGCGGCTGCGTCGAATCGGCCGTGTACGAGGAGGCGCAGGATGCGATCGCCAGCGGCCGGCCGCGGCTGGTCACATACGGCATCAGCGATGCCGACGCCATTTCGGTTGGGCTGACGTGCGGCGGCACCATTCACGTGTTCGTGGAACGGCTCGACTGGTGATCTACGACCGGCTCGCCGCGGCCTTGCGCGCCGACACGCCGGCGGCGCTCGTGACGCGCCTCGACGGCGCGCACGCCGGAGCGAAATTGCTCGTGTTCGAAGACGACGCGGAAGGCGACCTCGGAACGGCGGGCTTGAACATGGCAGCGACGCGCGAAGCGCGCGCGGTGCTTGCCGTGGGCGAAACGGCGATCCGGACGTTCGGCGAAGACGGCGAACCGGTCGGCGTCGAAGTGCGGCTCTTCATCGCCGGCTACGCGCCCAAGCCGAACATGTATATTTTCGGTGCCATTGATTTTTCGCGCGCCATGGCGCGCATCGGCAAATACTTGGGCTATGCGGTCACGGTGATCGATGCGCGACCGGTCTTCGCGACCAAGGCGCGCATCCCGGATGCGGATCGGGTCGTCGTGTCGTGGCCCGATGAGTTCTTGGCAACCGCGCCCGTCGACGAACGCACGGCGCTCATCATCCTCACGCACGACGTGAAGTTCGACATTCCGATCCTGCAGATGGCGGTCCGCACGGACGCCGCATACATCGGCGCGATGGGCAGCCGGCGCACGCACGCGAACCGCGTGCACGCCTTGCGCGAAGCCGGCATGGACGAAGCCGCGCTCGCGCGCATCAGCGCGCCGGTCGGCCTGGACATCGGCGCGCGCACGCCGGAAGAAACGGCGATCTCGATCGCCGCGGAAATTGTCGCGCTGCGCGAAGGCCGCCGCGGCGGCCGCCTGAGCGACGGCACCGCGCCCGTGCACAACGAACGCGCCGCCGCCGGCCTCGCGTGACACTCGACGACAGCTTCGACGTCGCCGCGCCGATCGAGCGCGTGTGGCCGGTGCTGTGCGACGTGCCGAAGGTCGCCGGTTGCATGCCGAACGCGACCATCACCGAAGTCGTTGACGATCGCACGTACCGCGCGACCGTCGCTGTGAAAGTGGGGCCGGTTTCCGTCAGTTACCGCGCGACGCTGGTCATCGAGTCGCTCGACGAAACGACGCACACGGCGACGCTGCGCGTGTCGGGCGACGAATCGCGCGGCCGCGGCGGCGTACGCGCCACCATCATCTCAAAGGCCACGGCAATCGACGGCGCAACGCACATCGAGGTGCACACCGACGCCGAAATCAGCGGCATCATCGCAACCCTCGGCGGCCGCCTCATCGAAGGCGTCGCCAAACGCACAACCGCCGAATTCGCGGCTAATTTGACGAACCTGCTCTGACGTACGGCGAGGACCATTGTGACTGAGCGCCCGTCGCCGAAATACTCGCTGTAAGTACAACGCGCATCGCGGGGCGATGCGGCCGTTGGCCTCAACTCGACGCAGACCGCCTGAACGAAACGGAGCCTGTAAGGCTTCGGAGTCGGCGGACTGCACGGCTCCCCAGCGGACGGCGTTCAGGAACGTGTTTAGCCGGGAAGGGTCATCAAATTTCCCGGCGACGGGGACCGGCAGATTCGCCGTCTCCAAGATGCGTGTCCCTGGCTCGATTTCCCAGATGACGCTGAGCTCGTCGCCGAGGCCATCATCCTCAACCGACGCAAGCTGGACGAGGTGCGATGGAACAGTAGACGCTGCCATGACGTCCGGCGGTAACGTGCTCCGCGCGACCGACTTGACGATCCAGTGCCGGTCACGGACCGACACGAGCTGCCCCTCCTCCGGCGCTGCCGTAGAGGCGCCGGAACGGTCAAGAAGCATTGACCAGCGCTTTATCTTGCCAATCGCGGCAAAGGTGCGATCCCCGGTCTGGAAACCTTGTCCTCAAGTGCCACACACCCCCGATTCTTCAATCGCTATCTACCTAGGAAGGTCACGGCGTGCCTGCACTAATGACGGCTACATTCAAGCAAAGGCTTCGACTGCGCCGGGCGAAGGTATGCCCTGCCTGTTACCTGCTGCATTCCCGCTTCGGCGCGGCTATGACGCGGACCCGACTCACCGTTGCCTGCCGACATCACGTACTTGGAACGAAAGCCCATGGTCTTGGCCGAATCCTTTTTCGTTATAGTGGCTCCAGCACCGAACCCGTGCCATAATCGGAATAAACGTTGTTGTTTTTCTAGCGCGATGCTCGTGTGCTAAGTAATTCGTCGGCATGGCCGCGTGAACTTTCCGAATGATGGCGACCGGTTTCGCGTCAGGACGCGCACATCGGGCGTACGCGCGCGCGTTTAATCGCGTCGAAATTAACTCGTCGTTGTATCCGTCGCACCGGGCCTCGACGTACGCACGCTGGGCGCGAAACGGTTGCAGACGCGTTTCGCTTTTCGCTGAAGATCCCGACGCTCGTCGTCGAGTCGCTCGAAGAAGGGACGCACACCGCGACGCTGCGCGTGACGGGCGGCGAGTCGCGCGGCCGCGGCGGCGTGAGGACGAGCATCGTCTCGCG
>JBHEMQ010000154.1:0-4051 GCA_046262475.1 Candidatus Velthaea sp. | reverse complement strand
TCACAGCCACGCGCGCGCAGCGCGGCGACACTGCTGGGCATGCTGGCGCCGGTCGTCGCCATCGTGGCCGTCGGCGACGCGCTGGTCAGCGATCCGCGCCGCGCTGATCTTCGGCGCGCTGACGCTGGCCCTTGCGATCGACGGGCGAGCACTTCGTTCGCACCGCGAAACGCAATACCGCGAGACACCTTGCGAGTCTCGGAGAACTGGTGCTGATCGACGCAGGAAGCGGAGCATTCCTCGCGCGATGGACGACGTGCAGCTCATCCTCGCACGGGATCGTGCAGTACAGCATATCGAGCTTGTAAACGTGCTGTTTTAACGTTAGCGACATGAACAAAAAGGCCCGGCTATAGAATAGCCGAGCCTTCAAAACGGAATACGGCGGTATCGCTAGGCCGCGCCGCCAACAGCGAACCTTCTACTGCACCGTAACCGTACCGATCATGCCGGTCGGGCCGTCGTGAAACAAACAATAGTACGTGAATGTGCCTGCCGCCGTGAACGTTAAGCTGTAACTTCTGCCGGGCGGAATGACGCCCGAATTGGTCAGCGCGGTGCCGTCGTAGCTCGCCCCGCCCGAAGGCGGAACTTGATCGGGCGGCCCCGCCGGCGGCTGCTGGCCTACGACGGGAAACGTCACGGTGTGCGGAACGTTGTTCGACTCGTTCGTCCATGTCATGGTCGTGCCGACCGGAATCGTGATGGCGTTCGAAGTCAAATTCGTTGCGTTGAGATAACGCATGACGGTCGATTGCGACGGCTTGCTTCCCGGTAATCCCGGAGCGATGCCCGCAGCCAAATGCGTTCCCCCGGCTGCGTACGGAAAGAGTTGAATCGAATCGGCGCCGGCTTTGAGATCAATCGCGAGATCGGCACTCGCCGCTGCGGCATACTGCGATGGCGACATGGGCAGCGGAGCACCGGCCGGAAGAACGACAATGGTGCCGGTCATCTCCGGCGGATGCACGATGCAGTAATACGCGTACGTGCCAGGCCTGGTAAACAGCACGGAGTACGACTTGCCTTTGGTGATAAATCCCGAGCTGATATACGCGCTGTTGTCGAACACGTTTCCGCCCACTTGCGCGGGATTCGGCGCGCCGGGAGGCGGTGCTTGTCCGGCCTGCGGAATCGAAACCGTATGCGGAATGCTCGTGCTATTGCTCCACGTGAGGGTGTCGCCGCTGTGGATCGTGATGGAGTTTGGATAAAAATCCAGCGCCTGAATCGCTTCGGCGGACTGCGAGCCGCCCGTGGCGACGCTCCACGTCTGCGGCGGATCCGCAGGCGGCGCGCTGCCGCCGCCGCCGCCGCCGCACGCGGCGAGCGCGAGCACGAAAATGAGCCCTGCTGACTTCATGGTGTCCTCCAGAAAATTGACGGAGTCACAGGCCGGCCAAAACCCCGAGTAGTCTTTATGAGACTATAGTCTCATGAAGGGATGTTCGTGATATTACAGTATCATCATGGGCGATGTCAAGCGCTTACGAACAGACGGGCCGCGTGAATCAGAAGTCGCGTACGCGACGAGCGTTGGTCGATGCAGCGCGCGACTTGCTCGCGCAGGGGGCGACGCCGACCGTCGAGCAAGCGGCAGCAAACGCATCGGTGTCGCGGCCGACCGCGTACCGGTATTTTCCAAATCAACAAGCGCTCTTGATGGCGGCCTATCCCCCGCTGGCCGTTGAGTCACTTCTTCCCGATCACGCCTCCGACGATCCGTTTGAACGGTTGCATATGGCTTCAAAAGCGCTCGTCCGACTTTTGCTCGATCAGGAAATTGCGCTGCGCGCGATGCTGCGAATTTCGCTGGAACAAACCGCGCAACGGCCGCCGCTGGCGCTCCGAACCGGCCGCCGCATCCGCTGGGTGGAGGACGCGCTCGCACCGCTGCGATCCCGGCTCGAGCCGCAGCGCTTCGACGATCTCGTGATCCGGATTGCCGCAACGCTCGGGATCGAGCCGCTCATTTGGCTCATCGACATCGCGCATGTCGAGCGAACGCAGGCGGCCCGGATGCTTTGCGCATCGGCACGTGATATTCTCAAAGGTGCGTTGTGACGTACTGTGCAGGAGTTCGAATCGCACATCGTGCTGTGTCGTCCGCGTGGCAACGGCGCTAACCAGCAGCAGGCCGGGCGCGACGACGCGCTGGGCTTCGCGCGTTGCGTGCGGAACGCTACGCAGGGTAAAATGGCGTAAAGAAATGCGGCTTGACGCATTTCGGGCATCGCTCATGCGCTCATGCAGTCGAGGTGACATTGCGGCAGGCTGACCCGGCTCAAATCTTCGGCGGCTCTCGCTGGCCGGATTCGCTGCTGAACGGCACCGAGATGGGCCGTCGCGTGCACGCTCTCGATTGGTCGCTCACTCCGCTTGGGCCGATCGGCTCTTGGCCGCAAAGCCTGCGCGACCACGTCGGCATGGTCGTAGACAATGGCTTCCCCATGCACATCTTCTGGGGCGCGAGCAACGTCGCGATCTACAACGACGGCTACATAGCGCTAGCCGGCGCGAACCATCCGGAGATGCTGGGCCGGCCGAGCCACACGACCTGGCCTGAAGCGTGGCACATCATCGGTCCGCTTGTCGAGCGCGTTAAGGGCGGCGAATCGGTGAGCCTGGACGATTTGGAGTTTACGCTCCAGCGTAACGGCTTTCCTGAAGAGTTCTACTGCACTATTTCGTATTCGCCGCTGCGCGACGAGCGCGGCGACATCGCCGGCGTGCTCGCGACTCTCACGGAAACGACCGCTCGCGTGCTCGCTCTTCGCCGGCTGGAAACATTGCGGCGTTTGGCCGCTCGGTCGGGAGGGCCGCTCGCCGAAGACGAAGCCCTTTTGCGCGTCAAGGAAACGCTTCAGGGAAATCTGGATGTCGCGCGAGCCATGGTCTACCTCGCTGAAGACGGCTCCTCGTCCGCGCGTCTCGCGCTCACCATCGGCGATATTCCGGCGGAGTCGTCGGGTTTTGCAGACAGCATCGATCTGTCTTCGGGCGACGATGGAATTGCGTGCGCTAGCAAGCGCTTCGGCCAGCCCGAGCGCGTCGTCGTTGCGGCGATCGCTGCGGACGGTCAACGCCGCCTCGGCGTCCTCGCGGCGTGGACGAGCCCACGATCGACCGTCGACGACGCGTACCGCCAGTTCGTGCATCTCGCGGCGGATCAGATCGGCAGCGCGATACGCGGCGCGCGCGCGCTCAAAGAGGAACGCGCCGCCGGAGAGAGCTCGCAGCTCACGCGCACCGTGGAAAAAATCGCGCTGTTCGCCGAGTCGGGCCAGCAGCTGTTTTGGACGACAACGCCCGACGGGTCGATCGACTGGTACAATCAAGGCTGGTACGACTACACCGGTCAAACGTACGACGAGGCGAAGGGCTGGGGATGGCGCGCCGTCCATCACCCGAACGATGTACAGGAGGTCGAACGCCGCTGGCCTCGCAGCCTGGCCGAGCGCGTGCCGTTCGAGATGAGCTTTCGGCTGCGCGGCAAGGACGGGCGCTACCGGTGGTTCTTGACACGCGCGGTTCCCGAGATCGACGAGGCCGGCAACGTCGTGCGCTGGTACGGCTCGAACACGAACATCGATTCGGAGCGTCGCGCATCGCAGCAGTTGGAAGTTTTGGCGTTCCTGGGCGAGAGACTGGTGCAGGCGATGGACCGTTCCGCCACGCTCGAGGCGTTGGCCGACGGGCTCGTTCCGAATATGGCCGACTGGACGCTGGTCAATCTCGCCGATGCGGACGGGAATTTAACGTTGGCTGCGGCCCATCACCGCGATCCGCAGAAGGGCCGCCTGCTCGCGCCGTTCCTCGGTTCGAGTTATGATCCGGACGGAAAGAGCGCCGCAGCAGAATCGCTTCGCACAGGCAAACCGGTGCTGCTGGAAGATACCGATCCGTCTTTGGCACGCTCGCGCGTCACGAATGCGTTTGCGGAGGTCACGGAAAAAGCGGGGATGCGTTCAGCCGTCGTCGTCCCCATCGTAGCGGGCGGCAAGGTGCTCGGAAGCTTCCATGCACTCTCGAGCGACGGCGACATCATGTA
>JBHEMQ010000153.1:248-4379 GCA_046262475.1 Candidatus Velthaea sp. | reverse complement strand
CGCTAGTGCCGTCCCCCCACACTATAGTCTGGGCAGCGTCGATATACAAATTGTAATTTAGTGCGAACCCACCGTTTCTCATCGTCCGCGTCGCGAACGTACCAGAGTTCCCTTGGCTTAAGGCGACCGAAAAGCTCGACGCCACGGTACAATTGACGGTCAGTGATCCCGTCGCCATGGTCGACGTTGGGTTGAAAACGTTGTAGCTACCGAAGTTGATTGTCGCTGTCGCGATGGTGCACAGACCTGCGGCGTCGGCAGCTGCCCGGCTCAAAAGCACAAGAACGGCGCACGCGCAAGCGCTTACTGCACGCACGTGAGCGTACCGAGGCGGACGAGCGTCTCGCGGCGACCCGGAATCTTTACGAAAAACCGGCATGCACCCCCGCTGTACGTGACAGAAGCCGAATACGTGCCGGGCGCAAGATTTTCAAAATAGAACTCGCCATTCGTTCCGAGATCGGATGTCCGCGTCGCTCTCTCTCCGACAAGCGCGAGGCTGCCGTACGCTGGTATCAATGCGCTGCCGTGCGCGTCGATTACCAGCCGGCCCGTGAATGGCTGAACGCGCTGCAATGCAAGTTCCGCCACGGTGCCGTCGCCGTAGCGCGGCGAAATTGTGCTTTCCGTTACCGCTGACTCGTAGTCGTCCGGGGCGTCGAGCGCGTTGATTGCAACGTGGTTGGGGTAGTACGCCGTCATGTTGGGGATCAAGAGATCGCCGCGGCCGTCAGTCCGGCCGATCGGTTGATTTTCGAGATAGACCGGCATGCGATCCACGCCCGAGACGTGGACGAGCGCGAACCCTTGCCCGATCGTGGGCGAAAAGAAGATGCCGTTGCGAAAGGCAGCGATGCCACCGGTAGCCGTTATCCGTAGCGGCGCCCGCGCTGCGAAATCCCCTGCGATGTCGCCGACGGCGGTGCGCTCGGTGAAACTCGCGAGGCTAACCCCGAGCCCGCCGGCGTTCTGCTGCAAAGAGTATCCGAAACCCGGCCCGACCGGCGCTGCCTTCTGCAGCTGCAACACGGTCGAATCGCCGGTGCCGCTGGAAGTGAGCGAAACGCTGGTATTCGACGCGCCGCGGGGCGAGAACGTCAACGTGGTAAACACGCTGTTGCGCACACCGGGGAGACCGAGCCGGAGGCCGTTCGCGCGCATGTGGTCGGCCGTGACGACGAGTGACGTGCGGTTGGAGAGCTCTGATGTCGCCGACAGCGAGAGGTCATCTTTGCGAGCACCATCACGAAAGTGCGTGGCGAAATGTCGCGCCTGCAGGGCCAAGCCGCGCCGCAGCTGGACGCTTACAAATTGCGAGGATACGAGCGTCTCCCGGTCGACCCTTGGATCCAGCGTAAGCGTCGCATACTGTGCGCTCTGAGCGAGCAGCGCGGCGCCAACCCCAAAGCGGCGATCGGCGTAGGAATACGCCAAGCTTGCGGCGCTTCCGCGCAGTCCGCGCACCGCGCTGTACGCGCCGGCCAACGAAAAAAGCCCGAAGGGCAGGCGGACGTCGACCGACGGGCCACCGCTCACAAGCCCCGGCTGCAGTTCCAACCGCGCGCCGAGCGACGTCGCGTTGCTGGCGCCCACTCGGTAGCGGCCGAGCAGCGCCGGCTTCTCGTACCGGTCGCCGATACCGAACGGGTTTGGACGCACGAAGCCCAACTCGTAGGCGTAGTCGGTTACACCCTTGCGCAGCACCTCGCTTGCAGCGAAGAATGAAGCGCTAAGGTTCTGCTCGCCCCCCAGCGCGTCGTGCACGATCACGCGCGTCACGCTGGCGCCAGGCGGGACGGGAATGTTGCGCAGATCGAACTGCCCAGGTGCGAGCTGCACGGTACGATAGAACGAGCCGTCGACGTAGATATCGGCAGTCGTCGGCGTCAGCGTGGTCCCGCTTATTTCCGGCGTCGGATAGCGGATGAAGTTCGGCTGAAGCTCGAAGGTGCGCGTGATTCCGATGCCGCCCACGACGGTCGTCGCGCCGAGCGTCCCGGTCGATATCAGTGCATCGCCGATCATCGTGCGCACCAGACGCGGCTGATCGTCGAAGCTGAGAGCACTCATGCCGCGCCGTACTCGCCCACCGATAATATCGGCCGTCGACGTAAGCAGACCTTCGCCGGCGCGGGCGCCGATCTGTCCGAACGCCGCGGATCCACCCGAGCCGTCCGCGTGGAGCGAATAATTCAAAAAGCCCAGCGCCTGGGAGGGCGCTGCCGTCACCGTCGCCGCGCGCGGGTCCAAATCGAGTTGCGTCGCACCGAGGCGTTGCGGCTGGACGATCAGCTCGAGGGTTAGCATGTCACGGTTTAGCGTGTAGGTCACGCCCGGCGCAAGGGAACGCAGCGAGACGTACCGCTCGGCGCCGATCTCGACGCGCGTCCCACCATCGATTTTGATGCCCGCTGCCTCGAGATCGGACACAACGACGTAGACATCGTCGCCCTCGATTCGCACGATCGTCTCGCCCTTGTCTACCGTGTTCACGAGAATTTCTAAGTCGGCGCGTTGGCCTTGCGCGGCGACCGGGAGCGCCAGTGCACCGAGAAACGCGAGCGCCAGCCAAACGCTAGCGACCGCACGCATTGCGATCCATTGCAACGGTGCGGCTTTGGGTTGCGCTGGCGTCGATCCGGAGTGTCGCGAGCGACTGGCAGACATCGTGCGGCAGCGTCACATCAAAAGAACGCGGCTCGAACGGCAACACGTACCACCCGGCCACGTCGCGAACGAAGGTCTCTTTCCCGGCGTCGTTAAGTCCAACGACGCGCACCTGTTTGACGAAGGCGTGCACATTGCCGGTATTGACGACATCGAAGTGCAACGCGCCGGCGCGCACCGCGGCTCCTTGGATCCCGGGGGGGCTGAACGCGGGTGAGAGGGGAGCGAAAAAGACGGGGATACCGACGCGCGCTCGGAACGTCAGGACACCGGCATGCGGCTGCACGATACTTTCGAGCGACGGCAGTTCTTCAAGGAAGATGCGGTACGTGCGCTCGGTCGCGGCGGGCGGGGCTGTGACGGCGGCGCGAACGCGGCGCGCGGCGTGCGCAGCCACCGTGAAGATTTCCGGAAAAACAACCACGTCGTTCGTTGGGGCCAGCGCCATCGTGCCGTCGACACGTTGATCCCATGCGAACGTCTCGATCTGCATGCGCAAGGGCGCATCGCCGCGGTTTTGGATCGTCAGGAGCGCACCCGGCGCGGCTTTCGAGACGTGAATGCTGACGGGGTCGACGGTGAACTCGGAGGCGGCAGCGGGACATGCCCACGTCATGATCAGCGCGACGGCCGCCCAGACAGCGGCGCCTTTGCGCGAGCCGCGCTTCACTCTAAAAATTGACGGTGGCAACAACCGTGTCGGTGTACGTACCGGCGCTTGCGCTGGTCTGTGCGGCCGGAATTTTTCCGTACACTGGCAGCGATACGGCCAGGCCCGTTCCCGCCGACGAGACGGTGTTGATTGCATCCCACACTGTGCTGAATGCGGCATTGTTGTACAACTCGTAGGAGAGGTAGACGGCGCCGTTGGCCATGGCCCGCGTCGTGCCGGTGGCATGCGTCGAATTAACGCCGTTACCAAGCGATACCACGCCGGTGTCCCCGATCGTGCAGGTCACCGTGAGCGCGTTCTGTGTGACTTGAAGCGCACTGGTCGCCTGAGCCGAAATCGGATCGTACGAGCCGAAGTTGAAGGTCGCCGCCGAAATCAAACAGACACCTGGAACGGTGGCTTGGACCGTCATATTGGCCGTGGCAGTCCCGGCGGCGGCCGGAATAGGTCGCCCGAAGCTCGTTGCGCAAACTTCCGCTACCACGAGGACTCCCGTGAGAATGAATCGCTTCATAAAACCACTATCGGCAGTTATTCGGCCCGCATGCAGAGTCGGCACGGGGGAGTCACGGGCGATTCGGCCGAGTAGTCTACCAGCAAGCAAGGACATGCTTGGTCAGCAGTGGCCAGTTGCGGGTGGTTAAGGTCCGCAAAGTCCGCGTTGTGGTAAGGTCATTTCGCGACGAACGTATTCCCGAGCCCCGAGATTCGAGACCGGCGCGAACATCGCGGCGCTTCCTTCCCGCACATGTCCCCGTTCGTATTTACTCGGGCCGTTCTTGGCTAGAGCC
>JBHEMQ010000153.1:0-238 GCA_046262475.1 Candidatus Velthaea sp. | reverse complement strand
TAAAGCGCAGGTGCTCGGTTTTCCCGGCGTTAGGCATTTTGCCGCCCCAAACCACGATTTCGCTGCCGGCCATGATCGCGATATCTCCGTAGATTCGGTCGTATTCGATCTGTCGATCCAACGAAGTGATGACCAGGAAGCCAGTCTGCACCATGCCGAGTACCTGGCGTTTTGTCACAAACCGGTTCAGCGGATTGGTGACGACGAAATCGTCCGACCAAAGTGCCGCCATCTGGAC
>JBHEMQ010000152.1:0-4463 GCA_046262475.1 Candidatus Velthaea sp. | reverse complement strand
GCCAAGAAGCGGCCGCGTGTTGTCACCCGGACGAATTCCCGGCCGTAGCGCCGCGACGCCTGCTTGACCAGGGCGCCGTGCGCGGCGCCGCGTATTCGGGCACCACGGCGGCGTCACGGCAAAAGGAGCACCATTGAACGAAAGAACGGATCCCTCGAACACGCCTAAACTTCTCGCGGCCTGGATCATCGTCGGCGCCCCGCTGCTATGGGGCGTGAGCGTGACGTTACAAAACGCCCTAAAGTTGTTTCAGTAACTGCGCCGGCCGCAGGCGAGGGGGTCGTGCGAGCGCACGGCCCTTTTGCTGTTATGTTCGACGAATCGCGCGACGTCTCGTTACAGAATGGCGGCCGGCACTTTCTCGCCGCGTGAGAGTTTCACCGCGCAGAACTTGAATTCGGGAATCTTTCCGAACGGGTCGATCGCGTCGTTCGTCAGCAAGTTCGCCGCCGCTTCGTTGTAGACGAACGGCATGAAGAGCGTTCCGCGCTGCATGCCGCTGTCCGACCGCGCGTACGCCGAAAGGGCGCCGCGGCGCGATTCGAGGGCGACGATTGCGCCGGCCTCGACGCCGAGCTCGGCGAGGTCGTCCGGATGCACGCTCACGACCGGGTCCGGCTCGAGCGCGTCAAGGACGCTCGCGCGGCGCGTCATCGACCCGGTATGCCAGTGCTCGAGCATTCGGCCCGTCGTGAACACGAACGGATACTCGGGATTGGGCAGCTCGTCCGCGCGCGTGAATTTGGCTGGTGCGAACAGACCGCGGCCGCCGGCGCGCGGGAAATCTTCCGTGAAGATCACCGGTTGGCCCGGGTCGCCTTCGTGCTGCAGCGGATACGTCAAAGAATCTTCGCGCTCCAGGCGGTCCCACGTGATGCCGGCCATGCTCGGCGTCGCTTTGCGGATTTCCTCGAAGACCTGTGCCGGGCCGTCGTACGACCAGTCAAGTCCGACGCGGCGCGCGATCTCTTGAATGATCCAAAGATCTTGACGCGCTTCCCCCGGCGGATCGAGCGCCTTGCGCCCCAGTTGCACGCGCCGGTCGGTGTTCGTGAACGTGCCGTTTTTTTCGGGGAAGGCGGACGCCGGCAAAATGACGTCGGCGTAGCTCGCAGTCTCCGTGAAGAAGATGTCCTGCACGACGAGATGTTCGAGCCTGGCCATCGCTTCGCGCGCGTGCTCGACATTGGGATCGGACATCGCGGGATTTTCGCCCATGATGTACATGCCTCGAATCACGCCGCAGTACGCTTGTTCGGTGATTTCGGTGACGGTGAGGCCCGCGACGGGATCCAATTTCGTTTGCCAGAGCGCCTCGAATTTGCGGCGAGCGTCGGCATCGTCAACGCGCTGATAGTCCGGATACATCATCGGAATCAAGCCGACATCGGAGGCGCCCTGTACGTTGTTCTGCCCGCGCAGCGGATGCAAACCCGTCCCGGGCCGCCCGATTTGACCCGTCATCAGCGCGAGCGAGATCAAGCAGCGCGCGTTATCGGTGCCGTGTACGTGCTGTGAGATGCCCATGCCCCAGAAAATGATCGCGTTCTTCGCGGTCGCATAGAGACGCGCGACTTCACGAATCACATCGGCCGGAATGCCGGTAATCGGCGCAACTTTCTCGGGCGGATACTCCGCGACGTTCGCTTTGAGCGCTTCGTAGTTTTCGGTGCGTTCGCGAACGAACGCTTCGTTGACGAGGCCTTCCGCGACGATCACGTGCATGATGCCGTTGAGCAGCGCAACGTCGGTGTCGCTGTTGAACTGCAAGAAATACGTCGCATGGCGTGATAGATCCGAACGGCGCGGATCCATGAGAATTATTTTGGTGCCGGCTTTCGCGGCATTCTTCATGAAGGTTGCCGCGACCGGATGGTTCGTCGTCGGATTCGATCCGATAACGATGGCGACATCCGCAAGCGCGACGTCTTCGACTTGATTGGAGACGGCGCCGGAGCCGACGTCTTCCAGCAGCGCCGCTACGGACGACGCGTGACAGAGGCGCGTGCAGTGATCGACGTTGTTGTTTCGGAAGCCAGCGCGCACGAGTTTTTGGAAAAGATACGCCTCTTCGTTGCTGCACTTCGCGGATCCGAATCCGGCGAGCGCCTCGGGGCCGTTGCTATCGCGGATCGCGCGCAGTTTGCCGCCCGCCGCGTCCAACGCTTCTTCCCACGTGGCTTCCCGGAAAACGTTCCACATCTCGTCCGGGTCAAGCAGCTGCGCCGTCTTCGCGATACCGTCTTTGCGGATCATCGGCTTCGTCAGGCGCTTGGGGTTATGCACGTAATCGAAGCCGAAGCGGCCCTTGACACACAGGCGGCTGTCGTTCGAGGGCCCGTCACGGCCGTCAACCCACAGAATTTTTTCGTCCTTGATGTTGTACGTCAGCAAGCATCCCACGCCGCAGTACGGGCACGCGGACTCGACCTTCTTGTCGGGCACGACGAGGCCGACGTTGTTTGCCGGCATCAGCGCCCCTGTCGGGCACGCCTGCACGCATTCGCCGCACGACACACACGTGCTCGTGCCCATCGGATCGTCGAAATCGAAAACGATCTTCGCTTCTTCGCCACGCCACGCGTAACCGATGACGTCGTTGACCTGTTCCTCGCGGCACGCTCGCACGCAGCGGCCGCACTGAATGCAGGCGTCGAGGTTCACCGACATCGCCGGATGCGAAAGGTCCGGCGGCGGCTCGTGGCGCTGCGGGTAACGCGGCGCCGCGACGCCGAGGCGCGCGGCCCACACGTCGAGTTCCGAATCGGGCTTGTACGGCGACTTGCCTTGCCCCGGCATGTCGGTGAGCAGCAACTCCGTCACCAGGCGCTGCGATTTCTGCGCGCGCTCGCTGACGCTGGTCGCTTTCATGCCTTCGGTCGGCCGGCGGCAGCACGACGGCGCCAGCACGCGTTCGCCTTCGATTTCGACCATGCACACGCGGCAGTTGCCGTCTGGACGGTAGCCGTCTTTATAGCACAGGCGCGGAATCTCGATGCCCACGCGGTCGGCCGCTTGCAGGATCGTCTCGTCCTCGTATGCCGCGACAGGCGTGCCGTTCAGCGAAAACGACACGCTGGGACTCTTGCCGTTCCGCGTACCGTTCTTGAGCCGGCTAGGAGCAATCGCCATTAGATGACCTCATGCGCAAAGTATTTATACACGGACAAAATTGGATTGGATGCGGCTTGGCCCAGACCGCAAATCGACGCGTCCGTCATGACGATAGACAGGTCGGTGAGCAGTAGGCGGTCCCAATCGTCGCCTTCCATGAGCGCCACCGCTTTGGCGGTGCCGACGCGGCACGGCGTACACTGACCGCACGATTCTTCGCGGAAAAACCGCAGCATGTTGAGCGCCGCACTCTTGGCCGTATCCTTGTCCGACAGCACGATGATCGCCGCGGACCCGATGAAACACCCGTAGGGCGTGAGCGTGTCGAAATCGAGCGGAATGTCGCCCATCGAGGCGGGCAGGATGCCGCCGGACGCGCCGCCGGGGAAATAGCCGTAAAACGTGTGGCCCGGCTGCATGCCGCCCGCATATTCTTCGATCAGTTCGCGAATCGTAATGCCCGCCGGCGCCAAATGCACGCCCGGCTTGGACACGCGGCCGCTCACCGAGAACGAACGCAGGCCTTTGCGGTCGCGCCGGCCGTGCGAGGTAAACCACTCTGCGCCGCGCTCGATGATATCGCGCACCCAATAGAGCGTTTCCATGTTGTGCTCGAGCGTCGGACGGCCGAACACGCCGACCTGTGCGACGTACGGCGGACGCAAACGCGGCATGCCTTTCTTGCCCTCGATGGATTCGATCATCGCCGACTCTTCGCCGCAAATGTATGCACCGGCGCCGCGCCGCAGCGCGATCGGCGGCAGTTCGATCGGCGGATTCGCCTGCAGCGCCGCGATTTCGTCGGTGAGGATCTTGCGCGCGGCCGCGTACTCGTCACGCACGTACACGTAAATATCTGCGATCCCGACCGCCCATGCCGCGACGAGCATCCCTTCCAAAAAGCGGTGCGGATCGCGTTCGAGATAATAGCGGTCTTTGAATGTGCCCGGTTCGCCCTCGTCGATGTTCACGGCCATGAGCCGCGGCGCGGCTTCCGCCCGCACGATCTTCCACTTGCGGCCCGCGGGGAAACCCGCGCCGCCGAGCCCGCGCAACCCCGAATGTTCCATGGTCGCGATCACGTCTTCAGCGGTGCGACGCCCGGCCACGCACGCTTTGAGCGTCGCGTAGCCGCCGTCGCGCACGTACGCGTCGTATCCGATGTAGTCGGGCACTTGCGGCGCGAGCGCCTTCGCTTCGAGCGCCGCGTCGACCGCAACGACGGTCGCGCGATCGATCGCGTTCTGGTTCACCACGGCGATCGGCGCGGTGTCGCACCGTCCGACGCACGGCGCCGGCACGACGCGCACGCCGTCGCCGTAGCCGCCGTTTCTGAGCAGCGCCAGCAG
>JBHEMQ010000151.1:4237-4479 GCA_046262475.1 Candidatus Velthaea sp. | reverse complement strand
GGGTACCGGTACGATGCCCGGGACGGCAAGTACAAGGTTTTGGATGTAAACGCACGCGTGAGCGGCGTTTTTCGATTGTTTCGAGCAACGAACGGAATGGACGTCGTCCGGATCTGCTACCTTGACCTGACGGGACAACCGATCCCCGCATCGACGCTTTCCGTCGGACGCAAATGGATGCTTGAGGACGACTTTGAGTCCGCGTTTCGTGCGATACGTTCGCGCAAGCTCACGTTCCGGGG
>JBHEMQ010000151.1:661-4227 GCA_046262475.1 Candidatus Velthaea sp. | reverse complement strand
GCGCGGCGTCGAGGAAACTCAATGGTTTGCCAAGGATGATTTAGCGCCGTTCGCGGCGTGGTCGGCTCGCTTCGCGTTGTGGTTGTCCGGCAGCGTCTTAAAAAAGTGTTGGTCGGTGCTGGCGTCGTTGCGCGCGCGAAAACGACGGGCATAACCCGTCATAACGGGCGGGCCGAAGTCAATCCGAGTTGCCGAAAGTCGGCGAGGACGGCGTCGACGTCGGATGCGACCGCCGCCGGTTCAGCGTGGAATTGGCCGCGACGGCGTCGACGATGGCGTCGACTGTATGTGCGCCATCGCAGAGCGCGAACACTTTCGCGGCGGTGACGTTGAGGACGTGCACGTTCGCGCTCTTGCGGTCGTGCACGAGCAATGCAGTTCCCGCAGCCTGCGCGTCAAGGTCGCCGGCGCGGCGCGGCGACGTCGTCTCGTTCATGTCAAAATGTCTTAGTAACCGGCGAGCGTTCCATCAAGTTTGGCGTGGTCGATCGACCGCTGTAAAACAAAGACCGAAACGGGAATCAGCGCGATCGTAACTGCGAGGAGCCATAAGGCGTCGCCGGATAGCTCGCTCACCCCCGTACCCGTCATGGCGCCTCGCATACCCGCCAGGGCATGCGTGAGCGGTAGACACCACGACACGGCCTGCAGGGGAAGCGGCATGAGCGACACTGGAAACATGACCCCGGCAAGCATTGAGGCCGCCCCGCCGACGAGAAAGCCCGACGGAGGCGTCTGCTTGTATGCGATGACGGCTGCCGCGGCCATCATGCCGAGTGACGACATGCAGCCCATGGAAAGCAGCATGAATAGCGCGAGCGTGCCGAGATTGACATGCTGAAGGTCGAGGCCCAACAGGCGGCCAGCACCGAGGTACACGAGGACCTGCAGCCCGGCGATTGCGAGCGTCCAGAGGCCCGAGCAGAAGATGATGTACGGCAGGTTAGGAGCGTAAACAAGGATCGCTTCGAGCGTTCCTGCGTTTTGATCGCGCCGCACTACACCCGCAAACGAGAGCAGCGCCGTGGAAAGCAGCACGCTGAAGCTGACGTTGATCACGACGTAGGAGAAATACGTCGTGACCTTGCCATGGACGCCCAGCGCTTGCGTCGGCGTGACGAGCTTCGAGACGAAGTAAAAGCCCACAACGCTGATGATGATGCTGATCCACGGCATCCAGAAGCTGCCGGGGTAGCTGAGCGCGATTTTCGCGTCGCGACGCAGAAAAGCCAATGCGACGATCACGCGTTCTCTCCCATCAGCGCCTTGAAGACGGCGGCCGGTTTCATCGTTTGCAGCGAGATGGCGCGGACGTCGGTGCCGTCGGCGCTCAATGCCCGCAGTAAGGCTGTCATCGAAACATCGCTGGGCGCAAACAGGACGTCCATCGTCGCATGGTCGGCGTGCTGCTCGGCGCGTACGTCGATGAGGCTCGGCAGCGAGCGCGTCGACGTCAGCAAGTCGTCGGTGATGCGATCGACGACAACCCGATAGTGGCGATTGCGCAACTGAGCCGTCTCCAGTTTTTGCGGCGAGTCAATGGCGATGATGCGTCCCGCCCGCAGGATCGCGATGCGGTCGCAAACGGCCCACGCTTCTTCCAGCAGATTGGTTGCGAGAACGACCGTTTTACGGAGTTCTTCGATGAGTGTCGTGCGGATTAGCTTGCGGACCGACTCGGCGTGCATCGGGTCGACGGCGCGCGTTGGTTCGTCGAAGAGCAGAACAGGCGGATCGCCCAGTAGCGCGCGAGCGACCGCCAAGCGCTGCCGCATCCCCGTTGAAAACTGTGCGTATAGCTGGTCCCGGCTCGCGCCGAGGTCGACGAGTTCGAGTACTTCGTCGATGCGGCGGTCAAGATGCCCGCCGCGCAGACCGGCAAGCGTTCCGAAAAACCGGAGGTTATCGCGTACAGTAAGACGGTAGTAAAACGCGCGCTCCGCGCTGCCGCAGTAGCCGATCATGTTGCGGATGCGGCCCGGTTCCGCGCGCGTCGATACACCGTCAATCGTGACGATTCCGGAATCACCGTGCGCGAGCGTTGCAAGAACCTGAAGGAGGGTTGTCTTGCCCGCGCCGTTGGCCCCCAGCAAACCAAGCAGTTCGCCGCGCCCCACGCGAAAGCTGACATCGTCCAGAACGGTGCGTCGAGGTACCCGGCCGCGTAAACGCAGCCGTTTCAAGACATTCGCCCGCTCTGGAAACGTCTTCGTCAGGCGCTCGACGACGATCATCGCGTCCGGTTCGAAGGATTTCACCGGCACTAGTATAGGCCATCCCGGAACGACCGCCTAGCGCCACCAGTCGCGGCCGCTAGAGACTTTTCGGCCGTTCCGCATGTCCGCCTCTGTTGCGGACGGGCCGGCACCCGACCCCTGCCGGCTCTTCGATGGGCGCGGTACGGCCGGCTTCCAATTTGTGGAGCTCCTCAAACCGGGAGACGATGCCGCGGGCTAACCGCCGGGGAACCAAGCGTGACCTTTCGCATCTACTGCGGGCTTGCCACGCGTGTTACTGCTTCGGTACTTCACTCGTGACGTTCAACGGAGAGGTTCTTTCTATGTACGTTTCTCCCCAAATCATCGCGTCGTTCCAGGCAGCGGAGCTGCTTGGCGACGCGTACGGTGACCGCGACTACTGCGACGACAAATACACGGGTAACGGCAGCTGCGACGTCATGAGCTAAGACATGATCGCTTCGGCACATGAGCCACGCACCTCGCGGTTGTCGACGTTTCGCATTCACGAGCGGTCGCTCACGATTGCGACGGACGATCCGCAGATCGAGCGCTTCGTGGCCGGCGCGTACGGACGATGCGGGCCCATCAAGCAATCGGTCCGCATCACCTCGGCGAAATCATCATACACGCTGACGAGCCGCGCTTGGTCTTCGACGGAAGATCGGTTCCGTGGCCGCGCGACCCGGGCAACGGCAGCGGTCCTTTCCTACGTGCGTTTTACGGCGCGCGCCAACTTTTTCGGCTCGCGGGACGGGCGGCCACCGATTGCTGGTCACTGTACGGTGCCGGTATGAAGTGAACGGACGCGCTATCGTCGTTGTCGGACGCAGCGGCGTCGGCAAAACGACGCTCGTGCTGCAACTCGTCGCGCGCGGCGCGCGCCTGTATAGTGACGAATGCCTCTTCGTGGAGAAAGAAACGATGTTGGTCACGGGCCTTCCATGCTCGCATATGATTCGCGAACCCAGTTTGAAGCTTGCGGCTTGGCCGCCGCCTGCGACGGAGCGCCGTGTGAAACGATGGAAAGCGGACGCCTATGGTACGCGGTCGATGCGGGAGCCCGCATAGAGGGGCGCGCCTGCCATCGCGCGCCGCAAGGCCGAAAGCGACGATCGTCGCCTTTTTGCCGCCCGACTAAACGCCGCCGGAGGCGGGCACTCACCGGCGCATGGCGTTGGTCAATATCGTCGTTGCCGAGGATGACGGTCCTATTCGCGAACTGCTCGTGCACCATTTGGCACGCGAAGGCTTTCGCTGTTTTGAGGCTGCCGACGGGCCAACGGCGCTGCGCGCGGCGCGCGGTGGAGCGGACATGCTCATCTTGGA
>JBHEMQ010000151.1:0-651 GCA_046262475.1 Candidatus Velthaea sp. | reverse complement strand
ACATCGGGCTTCCGGTGATGGACGGCTTTGAGGTCTTGCGTGCGTTGCGGCGCGAGGGCCGCGATGTGCCGGTTCTCGTGTTGACGGCGCGAGCCGATGAAATCGATCGCGTCATCGGCTTCGAGATCGGCGCCGACGATTACGTGAGCAAGCCATTTTCGCCGCGCGAAGTGGTCGCCCGCGTTCGCGCGATCGCGCGGCGCGCGGGCATGCGTCGAAGCTTGACTGCGACGCTGATGCAATTCGATCGCCTCGAGATCGACGAGGCGGCGCGTGAAGCGCGCATCGACGGCATCGACATCGGTCTTAAGCCGCGCGAATTGGCCTTGCTCCTCGAACTGGCGCGCAACCCTGGTGTCGCACTGTCGCGCACGATGCTCTTGGAGCGCGTTTGGGGCTTCGATTTCGACGGCGACGAACGCACCATCGACGTTCACATTCGCCGCTTGCGCCTCAAGATCGAGGAGCGCCCGGCACTGGCGCCGTTCCTGCACACCGTTCACGGTTTCGGATATAAGTTTGTCCCCGCCTGAGCGCCGTGCAGCGCTCATGCCGGTGGCGCAGCTCGACCGGCGGCTCGTGGCGGGCCGCGCGGCCGCCGTGCCGGTGCTCGCCGTTCGCGTGCCGGCGCTCGAACGGACTGCCTGGCGC
>JBHEMQ010000150.1:0-4540 GCA_046262475.1 Candidatus Velthaea sp. | reverse complement strand
CGCCAGCACGACGAACACCGTCGTTGCGCCGGTCAGCGCGGCGAGCGCCGTCGCACCGAGCGTTCCGATGACAATGGTGTCGACGATGCCGAGCAATTGGTCACCCGCAATCGACGCCGCATTCGGAACGGCCAGTCGCGCGAGCGCCGCGCCGGTGCGCCGGTGATCGACGATCAGAACGGAAAGTCGAACGTCGCTGACTTCACCAGTGCGTGACGGCGGCTTTCACGCCCGCCCGGCGCCGGCCCGTTCGTCGGCCGCTTGCAGCACCGTACCGTGCTGACCCGGCACGCCGATCAGCACGTCGCATTTCGCGCGCGATGCGATCGACTCGATGGCTCGTCCGAGCGGGGCACCGGTGTATTTGCCCTCGCGGTAGGATCCCATCACGATCAAATGCGCTCCCTCCGTCTTGGCGAGATCGAGCACGGCTTGGCTGACCTGCCGCGCGCGGATCGTCTCACTGCGAAGCTGCACGCCGTTGTTCTGCGCGATCGCTCCGGCGGTCGCCAGCACGCCGAGCGCGGCGCGGTCTTCGTCAGGCATGATCGCGTTCTCGGGAAGAATCAAGGGAACCTCGATGATGTAGACGGCGAGCAGGTTCGCCCGCTCGCGGCGCGCGAGCCGGGCGGCGAGTACCATCATGTGTTCGGAATGAATTTCTTCGGAGAAGACGACGATGATGCTGCCGACCATTTCCTGCAAGGCGGCTTCCGCTTCGCGCGCGGCGATGATCGCGCGGCTGTGCGGCGGATGCAGCATCCACCACAGCGTTGACACCAGCGAGACGACCACCGCGACCGCGATGAGTGCGCCTGCCGGCGTGAACGTAATAGCGTTCACGGCTTCGCGCGCGCGCGGAAGCCGGCGCGGATGCGCACGGCGCCGAGGCCGATCAGCGCGGCGCCCAGCACCAAGCCGCTCAGCGCCTCCAGCCGCAGCCCGACGCCGTGCAACATCTGCACGATGACGATCGCGCCGAAGACGATGTAGAAAAAGCCGAGCGCGAACTTCGTTTTCGCATAGGCGTCGCTGCGCACGAACGCTTTCATGGGGCGGCTGCTTCGCGCGCCGCTTGCCGGACGCGCAGTTTTTCGACGAACTCGTCCATCAGTTCCAGCTCGCCTGATTCGCGTAAAATGTCGATCTGTTCGGCCGCCCAATTTCGCGGCTGCGACCGGAAGAGCGGCAGTTTCTTGAAGCGCCGGTACCCGAGGTACCCGAGCGTTCCCGCAATGAGCCACGCCGGACCGGCGATGCGCCCGATCGGGTGCGTCAGCAGCACGAAAATCAGGATCGCGACGATGCCGAACAACCCCGCCACGCCGATGAGGGGAAAATCGACCGTTTCTCCCTTGTAACGGACTTTTACGTTGAGCGGAATACGGAACGCCCGCGGCGTGAGCGGGTCGTTGAAACGCAGCCAAATGAGCGCGATGAACACGAGCGTGTAGCTGGCGGCTGCGCCGAAGGCGTACAAGTCGCCGAGGAACACGTAGCCGTCGTCCTGGAGCGCCGCGAAGATCAGTTCGACGACCGCCAGCGCGCAAAAGGCGATGATCGAGACGACCGGCGTGCGGTACTTGCGGCTCACCCGTTCGAAGATGCGCGGCAGCAGGTTCGCCTGGCTCATTGAATACGCGATCCGCGAGCTGCCGAACACGCCGGAGTTGCTCGAAATCAAAAGCAGAATTGCGCCCAGAATCGGCACGTACAACCCTGCGACCGCGCCGAAATACGGAATGTTCGAGGCCATGACGGCCACCGCTTTGTCGCTGTTTTCCTTCGTGCCGAGGAATTGGTAGAACGGCTGCACCACACCGTGGCTGTCGGGGGGCACGGGGTGCCACGGCACCATGCCGAGCGCCAAATTCGAGTACGCCAAGGCAAAGATGAGGATCGTGAGGATGAGCGCGATCGACGTGCGCGGGATGATCGACGCCGGGCGGTGCGTCTCTTCCGCGGCGTGCGATATCGACTCGAGGCCCACGAAGGAAATGATGGCGAGCGACGTGCCGTTCATCAACTGGAACGCCGTGGGCCAGCCGGTCTGCATCGAGTGTACGAGCAACTGCGGATTAAACGCGAAGAGGAAACCGAAGAAGAGAATCGCCGTTTCGCTCATCACGTCCGCGGCGCTGACGACGCCTTGAAACGCGGTGCTCTCGCGGACGCCGATGATGTTGAGGACCGCGAGCCCTACGATCAGCGCGAGGATCACGAAGAAGTGTTCCCACGGATGCGCGACCTGCCCGAACAGCGGCACCAGATTGCTCAGATAGCCGACGCAGCCCCAGGCGAAGAGCGTGATGTCGATGGTGAAGTCGAGCAGCACGGCCCAGCCGGCCATGAAGCCGAGGAGATCGCCGAGCCCGCGCATCACGAAGTATTGGCCGCCGCCGGCGACCGGGTACGCCGCGGCGAGCTCGGTGTACGCGAGCCCGACGCACACGTACACGATGCCGGCGAACAGAAACGCGACGTTCGATGCGCCCGACGCTGCACCGAACACGAGCCCGAGCGCGACGAAGATGTCGGCGCCGACATCGGCATAACCCCACGAGTAAGAGCCCCACGGGGTCACGGACCTCCGTAGACCGGGCTGCTCCGGCGTGCTCACTTAGCGGAACCGCACTCCCGTTCGCTGCAGTGCGTAGAGGACGCGTTCACCCTCTTCCAATTCTTTGTGCATGCGCCGCCCGCGTATGACCGGCAGGGCGGAGGTCAGGACATCCACCGCGTCTTCGATCTCCTTGCGATCGGGACGGTCGCTTTCAGAATTTTTTTGCAAGATCATCGTGGCATATTTCAGTGCGGTCTTGGCATGCTCGAGGTGGTTTTTCACGTTTGAGAACGCCGCGAGTGCTGCGGTGTACGCGCGAATCGCTTCGGGATAATCGCGCTTGCGAGTTGCCAGCATACCCGCTAAGGTGTTCGAGTATCCTTCATTGAGTGTCGTCGTGCTGCCGAACGTCCGGTCGAGCACGTCGCGGACCGCCGATTCTGTCGCCGTCGGTGCGCGCGGCGCGGGGGCGGCCGGGAGGGGCCGGCCGCCGGCCCCCGCAGCGGCACCGCCCGGAGCTCCGATGAGCGCCTGCAGTTCGCGGATGAGATCGCGTGCGGTTTGGTACCGCTTGTCGGGGTCTTTCTCAAGCAGCTTCATAACGATGCGCTCGACTTGCACGGGTACCGCGCGGTTCGCGCCGCGCATCGGCGGCGCCGGCTCGTTGACGTGTGCGAAGATCACGGCGACCAAATCGTCCGTCTCGCTTTTGAACGGCACCGCGCCGGTGAAAATCTCGTACATGACCACGCCGACGGAATAGAGATCGCTGCGAGCATCGGCGACCTTGCCGAGAAACCGCTCGGGCGAAAGATACGCGATGGTTCCGACGATCTCGCCGGCGTTCGTCACGCTCGACATTTCGCTCGTACGCCGCGACAGACCGAAATCCATCACCTTGATCGTACCATCGGGCAGCACCATCACGTTCGCCGGCTTGACATCGCGGTGAATGACGTTCTGTTCGTGCGCGTACGCGAGCGCCTCGAGCAAGTCGATGAAGAAACGAATGGCGCGGTGCATCGTGAGCTCGTCGGCCGGAATCTGCGCGAGCGTGCGGCCTTCGACCAATTCCATCACGATGTACGAGAGGCCGTCGCCCTGCCCGGCGTCGTACACGGCGACGACGTTGCGATGGTTGAGCCGTGCCATCGACTGCGCTTCGCGCAAAAAACGCTTGCGGATGTCGTCGGAGCGCTCGGTGAGGATTTTGATCGCGACGGCGCGCTCGAGCACCGTATCGTTGCCGCGGTACACGTCCGCCATGCCGCCGCGGCCGACGAGGGCCTCGATGCGGTAGCGTCCGGCCAGTGTCCGGCCGGCGAGTTCCAGCATTACGCGAAAGCGCCCCGATGCAGGACGGCGCGCGGTCCGTCGATGGTGACGACGTCGAAACGGGCGCGAGCATGCGGGGCCGCGATCTGAAGCCAATCGGCCGCGAGCTCGCGCAGCTTGCGGCGCTTGCGCGCGTCGACCGCCGCGAGCGCCGAACCGAACCGCGTGCTTGCGCGCGTTTTGACCTCGACGAACACCACTACATCTCCATCCGTGCAGATCACGTCGATCTCGCCGCCGGGAACGCGCACGTTACGCCCGACGACGACATACCCTGACGCTTCCAAAAGCCGAATCGCATGCTCTTCACCGCGTCGCCCGAGCTGACCGTGGCGGTTCAGGGGTCCAGTCCGGGAAGCGTGAGCAGCGCTTCTTTGACGCGCCAAAACCCGCGGCGATGGTGCTCGCACGGCCCGTGAGCCGTGAGGGCGCCGATGTGCTGCGGCGTGGCGTACCCTTTGTGTTCGGCGAAACCGTACTGCGGGTACAGGGTGCCGAGCTCGACCAGGAGTGCGTCGCGGTGCACTTTTGCGAGGATCGATGCCGCGGCGACGGTGGCACACTTCGCATCGCCTTTGATCACCGGCTCCTGCGGCCCGCCGTACGACTTGATGCGGACCGCGTCGGTGATCAGATAATCCG
>JBHEMQ010000149.1:340-4621 GCA_046262475.1 Candidatus Velthaea sp. | reverse complement strand
CTGACCGTGGCCCGGTAGCAGCCACTCGAAATCGAAGTCGCGCAAGCGCGCGACCGACGCGAGCTGCGTAGGCCAGTCGAACCAGCACACGTCGCGATTCGCATCGAGCCGGCGGTGCCGGCGGTCCCACGCGAGATGATCGCCGCTGAAGAGATAGCGCTCGAAATGCAGCGCGCAGTGGCCGCGCGTGTGCCCGGGCGTCGGTACGACCGTGCACGGGCCGAGGCGCACCGGCGCGGTGCCGTGGATGATGATCTCGGCGTCCGGCGCCGCACCGCGGTCGGCGCGGTGAATGATGCGCTCCGCGCCGAAGTGGCTTGCGAACCGCGCTGCGTCGGCGACGTCATCGCGATGGGGGAGAAAGATGTAGCGCAGTCCCCCGTGACGTTCGAGTGCACGCACGAGCGTGGAGTTGTAGCGCGGACTGTCGATCAGCCAGTTGCCGCCGGCGTGCTCGAGGAGATAGCTGTTCGCACCATACGACGCGCGCGCGTTGAAGCCGCAGTACGATACGGGGCCGTCCACGTGCAGCGGAAATGCCGCCGCGGCCGCGGCGAGCGACGGGCCGGCATGCGCGCCGATCGCGCCGACGGGGCATGCCACGAGAGCGCGCGCCGCGGCGCTGCGTTCGTCGTCGTCCGCAGGCTGTCGCCGAACACACGAGTACTGGCCGCTTTCTGCGAACGTCGCCGGCGCGATCTGGCGGCACGCGTCGCAATCGATGCAGGTGGCATCGACGTACCAATCGCCGGGCACGTTGGTTGCGAGCCGTCTTTTCGGGTCGGCCATGATGCGGTCACTTTCGCGGAGAAGTGCGCGCTACCGGTATGAACACGATTGTGAAGGGCGACGATGCGGCCGTCATCGTGGTCGGCGGCGGCCACGCCGGCATCGAAGCCGCCCTTGCGTCCGCGCGCCTCGGCGTCGAAACGGTTCTCGTCACGGGCGACCCGCAGCGTATCTGCACCTTGGCGTGCAATCCGTCGATCGGCGGCAGCGCGAAAGGGCAGTTGGTGCGCGAAATCGACGCACTTGGCGGTGCCATGGCGCGCATCATCGATGCCTGTTCCGTGCACGCCCGCTTCCTCAATGAATCGAAGGGACCGTCGGTACGCGCCTTGCGCGCGCTCGCCGACAAGCCGGCGTACGCGCGCATCGCGCGCGAAATGGTTCACGCTCAACCGGGGCTGACAGTCGTCGCCGCGATGGCGGCCGAACTCATCGTGGAGGCCGGCGCCGTTCGCGGCGTCGTCGCCGCCGACGGCAGAACGCTGCGCGCGCCGAACGTCGTCCTCGCGACCGGCACGTTTCTGGGCGCCAAAACTTTTCGCGGGGAGACGGTCAAAGCCGAAGGCCGCTTCGGAGAGGCACCGGCCATCGGACTGTCGGCGGCGCTCGCACGGCTCGGTTTTCCGCTCGGGCGCTTGAAAACCGGCACGCCCCCGCGCATCGACCGTTCGACGGTCGACCGCAGCGTCATGACGGAACAGCGCCCGAGCAGCGTGCCGCTTCCATTCTCATACGGAAGCCGCGCGCGGTTCGCGGGACCGCAGCTGTCGTGCTGGATGGTGCTGACGAACGAGCGCACGCACCGGCTCGTGCGTGACAATCTCGCGCGCTCACCGCTCTACGGGCTCGATCTCATTCGCGGTATCGGTCCGCGGTATTGCCCGTCGATCGAAGACAAAGTCGTCAAGTTCGCGCACAATCCGACGCATCAAATATTCATCGAACCCGAGGGCTGGGACGAGCCGACGCTCTACGTCGGCGGCTTCTCGACGTCACTGCCCGAGGACGTGCAGCTCGAGATGCTGCGCTCGCTGCCGGGACTCGCCGACGTGCGCATGGTGCGCGCCGGCTACGCGGTCGAATACGACTTCGTCAATCCGACCGAATTGGACGCGAGCCTTGAAACGCGGCGCGTCGCGGGGCTTTTCCACTGCGGTCAGCTCAACGGAACGTCCGGTTATGAGGAAGCGGCAGCGCAGGGCCTCGTCGCAGGCGTGAACGCGGCGCGGCGCGCGCAGGGCCGCGCGCCGTTACGCCTCGGACGCGCGACGTCCTATATCGGCACGATGATCGACGATTTGGTCGGCAAAGGCGTCGACGAGCCGTACCGCATGCTGACGTCGCGCGCGGAAAATCGCGTGATGCTCCGTCACGACAACGCGGACTTGCGATTGACGCCGCTCGGGCGCGAGGTCGGGCTCGTCGATGACGCGACCTTCGAGACATTTCAAGCGCGCCGGAAAGCGCTTTCCGAAGCACGAGGTACGGCGCGGACGACGCGGATCGGTCCCGTCAAGCTGCGGGATGACGAGCTGCCGGCGAGTGCCACGATTGCGGACGCGCTGCGCCGGCCGGGCCTCCGGTTCACCGATGTCGCCGAGCGCTTCCCCGCTCCAATCGACGCGGCGGTCGGCGAGCGGCTGCACATCGAGATCGCGATGGAGGGCTATGTGAAGCGCGCTGAACTAGCCGCCGCGAACGCTTCGCGCGACGAAGGCGTGAAGGTTCCACCGGCGTTTGATTTCTCGGGCGTCCCGCAGCTCTCGCTCGAAGCACGTGAAAAGCTGAGCCGCGCTCGTCCTGCCACGTTGGGCGCTGCCGGCCGCATTCCCGGAGTTACGCCCGCGGACGTAGCCGTGCTAAGCGTGATGCTGCACCGCGAAGCGCATCGCGTTTCCGCGTGACGCGCGGCGATGCGGTCGCCGGCACTTTGCGTGCCGCCGGTGTCGACGCGAACTTTGCGGACAGGCTGGCTGCGTACGCTGAGCTTGTGCTGGACGCGAACCGGACGATGAATCTCACAGCGGCGCGCACGCCCGACGCATTCGCGGAGCATATTTTAGATGCGTTGACGGTGGCCAGGGACATCGAGGGCCCGCTGATCGATATCGGAGCCGGTTCGGGTTTGCCGGGAATCCCGCTCGCGATGGTGACGGGCGCGCGGGTCGTACTCGTCGACGCGGCGCAAAGGAAGGCGGTGTTTTTGGCGCGTGCGCTGGCCGAGCTCGGACTGCCGGGAGAAGCTCAGGCGCAGCGGGCTGAAACGTTGGCACACGATGTGGCTTACCGCGAACGGTTCGCGTGCGCAACCGCGCGCGCCGTCGGTGGGGCGACCATGGTTGCGGAGCTGACCTTGCCGTTTCTCTTTGTGGGCGGACGAGCGCTGCTGCAGCGGGGCGCGACAACGGACGCGGAGCGCACGGCGCTTGCGGACGCGGCGCTCATGCTGGGCGGCGAGCTGCTCGAAGAGCGGCACGTCGGCCGCGACAAGCGGGTGTTTGCAATTGTGAAGCGGGTGCCGACCGACCACCGGTTCCCCCGCCGGACAGGGGTTCCAGAAAAGCGGCCGCTTTGCGCGAGTTGACGCCGGCGGCTCAAGGCTTGCTTGCCCGCTGCATTCCACGTGAAACAGCGGGTAGTTGGGCGGGCGGCTAGGGCATGGCGCGTCATTCCCTGGACGACCGGTTGCTGGCCGTTCTGCCGGGCTCGGCTGTTTATGCTGTCGGCGGGCGGGTTCGCGACGAATTTCGCGCGCGCCTCGATGCACGGGAAGTTCCGCCGAAAGATCTCGATTACGTCGTCACCGGCATCGCGCTCGATGATCTCCTCGGCCGGCTGCGCGGCATCGGCAGCGTCGACGTGGTTGGCGCGTCGTTTTCCGTCGTTAAGCTGACCGCCCCGGAAGGTTCGGCCGACGTCGCGCTGCCGCGCCGAGAACGCTCCACGGGCGTCGGACACCGCGACTTCGCCGTTGACAGCGGACCCGCCATTCCGCTCGAGGACGATCTCGCTCGACGCGATTTCCGCATGAACATGATCGCGCGGCGGATCGCCGACGATGCCATCGTTGATCCGCACGGCGGCGTTGCCGACATCCGCGCGCGCCGCATCGACATCCTGGGTGCGCACGTATTTGAGGAAGACCCGCTGCGCATGCTGCGCGCCGCGCAGTTCGCCGCGCGGTTCGATTTCCGGCTGAGTGCGGCCGCCCGCTCCGCGATGACCGCCGCCGCCGCGATGATGGGAACCGTTTCCGCCGAGCGCATCGGCGAGGAAATGACGAAGCTGATCGCGGCCGCACCCACGCCCTCGGTTGGCCTGGAAATTCTTCGCGAGACAGGCGTTCTGGCCCACCTGTGGCCGGAGCTTCTCGAAGGCGTCGACGTCGACCAAAACGAGTGGCACGCGTACGACGTGTACCGCCACAACCTTGTAACGCTCGACGCTGCGCCCCCGGGCGACATCGCGCTGCGGCTCGCCGCCTTACTGCAC
>JBHEMQ010000149.1:0-330 GCA_046262475.1 Candidatus Velthaea sp. | reverse complement strand
GAGCACGTCGGCGCGGATCTCGCCGGCGCGATGCTGGCCCGCCTGCGCTTGCCGGCGGATACGGTGACCACCGTAACGCACCTCGTGCGCGAGCACATGTACGGCGCCGATGCCAATCTCCAGCCGAAGGCGGTGCGGCGCTTCATCCACCGGATCAACGCACAGCATCTACCGCGTCTCTTCGCGCTGCGCGCGGCCGACATCGCCGGCAGCGGCCTTCCCAGACGCGACGATTCCAACGAGCGCTTCGAGGCCCGTGTCGCGGCTATCCTCGCCGAAGCGCCTCCGTTCACCGTCAAAGACCTCGCGCTTTCCGGCACTGACATCATC
>JBHEMQ010000148.1:0-4675 GCA_046262475.1 Candidatus Velthaea sp. | reverse complement strand
GCCGGGCCGGACTTGCGGTACCCACGGTCCGACCGCGGCGAGCGCCAGGAAATCGCGACGGAACATCGCTCCGACGTTCTGTGCGCCGGCGGTGCATGCATGCGACGGTCGCGAGGAGGGACGGCCGGAGATGAACCGGCCGTCCCCAGGCTGGCGTTACGCCGGCGCGAGCACGAACGCGTGCACGACTTCCGCATCGTACTGGGACTGCCGGTATTCGCCGTTGATTGCGCTGGCGGCGACGTACAAGATCTCGGTGAATCCCGCGATCGTGCAGCCGCCGAGCAACGCCGCTTCTCCGGCCGAAACGGTCATCGGTCCCGTTACCGGGCCGCTCTGAACGATCGACGCCGCGTTGGCGCCGCGCTGAACGCTGAAGCTGTAGGTCGCGAAGCCGTGCGGGTGATTCGCGCTGTCATCGAACTGCACCGTGTCAGCGGCATTGTAGTCGAGGACGCCGCAGTTCGGCGACGCAAACTGCAAGCCGATGTGCGGTTGCGCCATCGTGGCGATGCACGACGCATTTTCGAGTAAGAGCTGCAGCGGCGACGTCGTCGTCACCAGGCCGCCGAGCATGCTGAAGAATTGAATCTGCAGCGTGTGGATGCCGTCGGGCTGCAGGTGCGTGTCCAGCCGGCTTCCGAGGTCGATGTTGAACCACAAGAACACCTCGGTCGGATCGTGGATGGGATAGACGTTGGTGAGGCCGACGGCCGATTGCGGCGAAACCGTGACGGCGTCGTACTGGTTCGACACCGAATTCCACTTATAGTCCGTCCACGAATCGGTGCGCGGCATACCGTCGAGCAGGACGCGGTACCAGCGCGCGCCGTCGAGCCATGCGCCCATGTGGTTGACGCGCAGCGGCAGTACCCCGCCGAACGGTGCGTTTTTCACTTGATAGAAGTAGGTCGGATCGCCGGTGGTGTCGGCCAGGCCGCTGAGTATCCGGTCGAACGGGACGTTGCCGATGTCCTTGAAGAGCGAACCGGTGAGTGTTCCTATTGCGGTTCCCAGTTCGTATTCCGCAATCACGGAATCGCAACAGACGAGCGCATCGCCGGACGGAAGCATGGCAACGCTGGACGGCCGCAACGGCGTTCCGCTGATGGGCCGGGTGATCGTATTTCCCTGGCTCAGATCGATGACCGCAAGCCGGTTGGCCGGGTCGCGCTCGGTGAGGATGAGCCGTTCTTTCGTTTCGTCGAGCCAGGTCATCATAAACGGGTTGCTGAGGCCCGCCGCGCTGTCGGCGATGGCGCCGGTCGAGAGTGTCACACGGCGCACGCGTCCGCCGCCTGCGGATTGCTCGCACACGTACGCATGCGCGCGATCGGCCGATATCTCCAGGCCTATTGCGTGATCGAGCTGGTTCGTAATAGTGGTGACGGTGCCGGTCAGCACGTCGATTTGCAGGAGCCGGCCCGGTGAAAAGAACTCGACGACGTACAGCGCGTTATGTGCGGCGTTGAACTGCATTTGATGCGGCGCGTTCAAGCCGCTCGCGAGCACGGTTGCCGACACGCGGTTCGCGGCGGCGAGGTCCACGCGCAGGACGTTCCCAATGCGCTCGGTCACGAAGGCGTGACGACCGTCGGTATCGACGACGATGTCTTCGGGTTCCGTATAGCCGGTGCCGAGCACGCGATACGCCGGGCCGACTTTGTACGTCGCATAACGGACGTGCATGTCGTAGCCGTACGTGACGACCTGGACCTTGGCGAAATTGCCGGCGTTCGTTAGCACGGCAAACACGTCGCCGTTCGTCAGCATGTTGGAGCTGTCGTCGTTGCCGCCGATCGGGGCGGTGCCGTAGGTGAGCTGCTGCAGCGCGGCTTGGTCGAGCGCGTTGAAATCAACGTGTCCGACGTTGACGATCTTCGCTCCGGCAACCGGCATCATGCGCCGCAACGTCGTCGTCTCCGACGCCACGGTATGGGGCGCAAAAAAGCGAATGTCAGTGACGGTTCGCCTGGCGGCCAAGTGTACGCCCCCTATTGAGGGGTGCTAGGGGCGAGCCCGAATTTCTGAATGGTGGGCTTAGCGCTCGATGTTCTACGCTACCGAGCATCGGGCGGTCGTATTCTTTGTGATGAGATCACGCCCGCGGCGGGAACAACGCCGCCATGGACAACCAACCCAAATCGCCTGACGAAGCGCGGCGCGAGGGGCTCGATAAGCTCGATCGCCGGCCGCATCATGCGACGACGGAAAAAACGACGAACTCCTTGCACGACGAGTCGCTCGACGCCGCGCCGTCGCCCACGGAAGAACATCGCCGCGGCCCCTTGCCCTTTATGAAAAAGTAGCGGCACGTATTCGTGGTTCGGCGCACAGTGCTCGCCGCGCAGTCGATCTACTATCTGCTTACCGGCGCGTGGCCGCTGGCGTCGATGAAGACCTTCACGGCCGTCACCGGTCCGAAAACGGATGTGTGGCTGATGCGAATGGTCGCCGCGCTCGCGTGCACCAACGGCGCCGCGCTCGGCGCGGCAGTCTTGTTCGATGAAGACGACACCGTCACAGCGCGAACCCTTGCCGTCGCAAGCGCGATCGGGTTCGCCGCGATCGACGTCGTGTACGTGATGCGTCGCCGCATCTCCCCGGTGTATCTCGGCGATGCGGCGGTCGAGTTGGCGCTGGCGGCGGCCGTCCTCACCGCGTCGGACGACTAACGAGGCGTGGCGCCGGCGCGCCGCAGTACGGGCGCAAAGCACCAAGAGCCGCGTGCTGACCAAGCGCCCGACGCGGAGCAAGTGCAGAATATCGCGACACGCCGGATTGGCGATCGCGCGAATTACTGCGTCGTGCCGGCGGCTTTCGCGATCATGCTTACGCCGCCGTCGTGCGTGCCGCGGGTCCGAGCGACCGGTAGAGGAGCGCCTCTGCCACGTGCTCGCGGGCGATCGCGTCGTTGCCCGCGATGTCCGCGATCGTGCGTGCGACGCGCGCGAGACGATCGAACGCGCGCGCGCTGACCGCGCCACGAGTCAGAGCGGAGGACAGAAAGTCCATTGAAGGCGCGTCGAACGGGCATAGTGCGCGCACGTCGGCGGCCGGGATTTCCGCGTTGCATGCGATGCCGCGGTTAAGCAGACGTGCCGTTTGACGCTCGCGTGCGGCAACGACGCGTGCGCGAATCGCGGCGGAGGTCTCACCGCGCGTCAGCGAGGCCAAATCGCCGAGTGCCACCGGCGAAACGGTGACGTGCAGGTCGATCCGGTCGAGCAGCGGCCCGGACAACTTCGCGATGTATTTCGCGACGGCGGCGTCGTCGCAGCGGCAGTCGTTCGTGCGTGAGCCGCGATAGCCGCACGGACACGGATTCATGGAGGCGACCAGCATGAAGCGCGCCGGATACGTGCACGTTCCGGCCGCCCGCGAAATCGTAATCGTGCCTTCCTCCAGCGGCTGACGCATCACCTCGAGCGCGTTGCGTGAGAACTCCGGCAATTCGTCGAGATACAGCACCCCATGCTGCGCGAGCGAAATTTCGCCCGGCTTCGGGTGCGAGCCGCCGCCCACGAGCGCGATGTGCGAAATGGTGTGGTGCGGCGCGCGGAACGGCCGCGTGCGCACGATCTGCGGCGTTGCGCCGAGCATGCCGGCGACACTGTAGACCTTCGTGACGTCGAGCGCCTCCGCACGCGTCATCGGCGGCAGAATGGAAGGGACGCGCCGCGCGAGCATCGTCTTGCCGCAGCCGGGCGGCCCGACCAGCACGGCGTTGTGTCCGCCGGCCGCGGCGATTTCGAGCGCGCGCTTCGCGACGGCTTGACCGCGCACGTCGGCGAAATCACCCGCCGCCGACGCGGCTTCCGGCTCGTGGGGCGCGGCGCTGTGCCGGTACCGGAACTTCGCGCCGTGTCCCAGCACGACGGCAACCGCATCGGCGAGCGCTGGAACCGCGTAGATGTTGAGATCGCTCACGAGCGCCGCTTCTTCCACGTTCGCCGCGGGGACGATGACGTTGCAAAAGCCTGCATTTTTCGCCGCGATCATCATCGGCAACAGGCCGGGCACGGCGCGCAAACTGCCGTCGAGCGCGAGTTCGCCGAGCGCGACGTAATCGCGCAGCGCGCTTGCGTCGAGCTGCTCGTCGGTGGCGAGCAGCGCGAGCGCGATGGGCAGGTCGAATCCCGGCCCTTCCTTGCGGATGTCGGCGGGCGCCATGTTCACGAGCAGGCGGCCGGGCGGAAACGCGAAGCCGGAGTTGATGAGGGCGGCGCGCACGCGCTCGCGGGACTCGTTCAACGCGCGGTCGGGAAGCCCAATGATGGCGAATGCGGGTACGCCCGCCGACGAGTCCGTTTCCACGCGCACCACATATCCGTCGACGCCGAGCATCGCCGTTGAGAAGGCCAAGGACAGCACGCAGCTCGATCACGACGGGCAACGACCGCGGCCGTGTTTCAAACGGTGTGTTTGTTGAAAATTTACGCCGTCTGGTGTAAGATATTCCAGTGATCAATGTTTCGGAGCATCTGGCCGGCCCCGCGCTGCGCACGTTCTCCAACGTGGCGGACAGCTGGCGGCTCACCCATCGCGAGCGGCGCGCGTTGCTCGGCGCCGTCTCGCCGACGACCTACGACCGCATGCGGCGCGCGCCGGACAGTGCCCGCCTCGGCCCCGACACCCTGGAGCGCATCTCGCACGTGCTGGCCATTTACAAGGC
>JBHEMQ010000147.1:0-4704 GCA_046262475.1 Candidatus Velthaea sp. | reverse complement strand
AGTAGCGCCCGCGTCGCGGCGCTGCGCCTGCTAGCGCGGCGGCGGCTCACCGAAGCGCAGCTCTGGACGAAGCTCGAAGCGAAGGGGCACCCGCCGGATGACATCGCCGGCGCGGTGGCCGCATGCAAATGCGCCGGCTATCTCGACGACGGTCTCTTCGCGGCGCTGTACGTGGAAGGCGCGCGCAAAGCCGTCGGCGACGCCCGCCTCGTGGCGGAATTGGTCAAACGCGGCATCGACCGCGATGCGGCACACGCCACCGTCGCCGCCGGCGCGCGCACCGAAGGCGAACGCATCGCCGCGGCATACGAAAAATTAACCCAGTCGAAGCCGAACGTCAGTTACCCGTCCGTCGCGCGGGCTCTCGAGCGGCTCGGCTTTCCCGCGCCGCTGATCTATCGCACGCTGCGGGAACGCGCGCGCTCCTCATTGTCGCCGGAGGCCTCATTTACCAGAGTTCAACTTCGGCCTTCGGCTCCTCGATATCGGCTAAATCAGAACTTCATTAGCACCCGCAATCGGTTCCGAGGAACCGCTGTGTGCCAAAGGTAATAGGGGAGACCGATGCGCAGAGCGATACGGCTGCGAGTTTGGATCGCGCGGTTCGCCGTCTGCATGCTGGTTATGACCGGCGTGCTTATTCCTGGTCCGGCACCCGCGGTGGAACTCGAGTCCATCGCGAAAGCGTCGGCGACGTACACGCACCCGAACGCCGCGCTGCAGCAAATGTACCGCGCCGCGCTGCTCAACACGAGCCGCCAGGCGACGATCGCGCCGGACGGCACCGCGTACATCAAAACGGGCGACATTCCGGCCGAGTGGCTGCGGGATGCGAGCGCGCAAGTACGCCCGTACCTCTTTTACGCGAAGAGCGATCCGCAGGTCGCCACGCTCTTGCGCGGCATGATCGCACGCATGGGCAAATACCTGCAGGTCGATCCCTACGCCAACGCCTTTACGATCGATTACCGCGTCTGGGAACAAAAATTCGAGCTCGATTCGCTTGCGTACCCGATCACGCTTGCGTGGACGTACTGGAAGGCGACGGGCGACACGTCGATCTTCACCGGCGATCTGTCGCTCGGCTTCGACAAAGATCTCGAGACGATGGAGCGCGAGCAAGATCATCCCCGCAACTCCAAGTACACGCATAAAGAAATGGCTTCGGCCGGGCGCGGTAACGCGGTCAAGTACACGGGCATGATCTGGACGGGCTTCCGCCCATCCGACGATGCCTGCCAGTACAACTTTCTCATCCCGTCCGAAATGATGGCAGTGGTGGCGCTCGGTCAGCTGCAAGAGATCGAGCGCGACGTCTATCACAATCTCATGAAGGCGCAGCGCGCCGCTTCGCTGCGCGATGAAGTGCAAACGGGCATTCAGACGTACGGCGAAGTGTTCACGCCGAACTACGGCTACATCTACGCCTACGAAGTGGACGGCCTGGGCCACTCAACGCTGATGGACGACGCCAATATTCCGAGCCTGCTGTCCGCGCCGTATCTCGGATACACCAAGTCGTCGAGCCTCGTATACCGCAACACGCGCAAGTTCTTGCTCTCGAAAGACAACCCGACGTATTACACCGGCAAGTTCGCGCGCGGCATCGGCAGCCCGCACACGAGCGAAGGCTACGTGTGGCCGCTGGCCCTGATCATGGAAGGGCTCACCGCCGGCAACGACGGCGAACGCACGGACGTGCTCAACCAGCTGCTGGCGTCGGATCCCGGCGATCATCTCTTGCACGAATCGTTCAATCCAAACGATCCCACGAAGTTCTCGCGCGCAGATTTCGGCTGGCCCAACGCGCTCTTTAGCGAATACGTCATGACGGCATTCGGCGGCATCGCGCCGCTGCCGCTCGGCTCGACGAGCGATTTGGAATTCCGCGGCGAATAGCGCGCGGACATGATCAGCCTGCCCCACGATCCGTCCCGCCCGCTCGACGTCGCGGTCGGAATCCAGTGGGGCGACGAAGGCAAAGGCCGCGTGGTCGATCTGATGGCGCCGGCGTACGACATCGTGGCACGCTTCGGCGGTGGCGATAACGCCGGACATTCGATCGAGGTCGGCGACACGAAGCTCGCCTTGCGCATCGTTCCCTCGGGCGCGCTGGTGCCCGGCGTGCGGTTGTTCATCGGGGGCGGCACCGTCGTCGGCTTGCGCGCGCTGTGCGACGAGTTGACGATGCTCCGGCGCGCCGCCGTCGACGTCACGCGCATCAGCATCTCGGATCGCGCGCACATCGTGTTCCCGTATCATGCGACGCTCGACCGGCTGAGCGAACGCGACCGCGGCGCGGCTGCGATCGGCACGACCGGCCGCGGCATCGGTCCAGCATATATCGATCGGGTCGGCAGAATGGGCATCACGTTCGGCGATCTGCGCCGTCCGGAAACGGTCGCACAAAAAATTCGCCAGGTGATGCTCGCGCGGGCGCCGATCCTCGCGAACGCCGTCGACGTCGCGCGGGAGGAAGACGTGATCGCCGAAACACTCAGCCTGGCGGAAACGGTATTGCCGCACGTCGTCGACGGCGTCCGTTACGCGCACGACGCGCTGGGCTCGGGCAAACGGCTCTTGGCGGAGGGTGCGCAGGGCACGATGCTCGACGTCAACTACGGAAGCTATCCGTTCGTTACGAGTTCGAGTACGCTCGCCGGCGCGGCGTGCACCGGTCTCGGCATCGGTCCGCGCGCCGTCGGCAACGTGGCCGGCATCGCGAAGGCGTACTGCACGCGCGTCGGCAGCGGGCCGTTTCCATCGGAGCTGCACGACGAGCGCGGCGAGCGGCTGCGCGCGATCGGCCGCGAATTCGGCGTCAATACCGGCCGCGCGCGGCGCTGCGGCTGGTTCGATGCGGTGGCAGCACGCTACGCGGCACAGGTGAACGGTCTCTCGCACCTCATCCTGACCAAGCTTGACGTGTTGACCGGATTCGACCGCATCGGCGTCGTCACGGGATACCGCCGCGCCGACGGAAGCGCTGCCGGCGTCGAGGCGCTGCACGAGGCAGACGTCCAGGTCGACGTCGCATACTTCGACGGCTGGCGGGAGCCGATCGACGGCATCCGCCGCGTCGGCGACTTACCGCCGGCTGCGCGCGCGTACGTGTCGGCATTGCGGCAATTCCTCGCTGTGCCGCTGGCCCTCGTGTCCGTCGGACCTGAGCGCAGTGCATTTGCGTCGATGATGTAAAGCATGCTTGTTCGCTCGCCTTTACAACCCTTAAGTTGCGAAATGCCACCGCCGATAGACTATCAAGCCGGACAGGGAGGTTCGGTCCAACCCTAGGCCATGGCCGGCCGGACGTCGGGGCTCTCATAAGCCTCGTGTAGGTGGCATTTGGATCGCTCCCCGAACTCGCCCGCGCAATTTGCGCTGCGACTTCGCGACTTCTGGACCGCGCAAAGCCGCACGATGCAGCTGGTGGCCGGCGCAGTGGCCGCTGCATTGCTGTTCGCGGTTGTATTTTTCGGCGCGACGCGGTTTCGCGCGCCCGACTACGGCGTGCTGTTCGCGAACCTGAGTTCCGACGACGCATCCGCCGTCGTCACGAAGTTGAAAGATGCGAAGATTCCGTACCGTTTGCAAAACGGCGGATCGACGATTCTCGTGCCGCAAGAAAGCGTCTACGAAGAGCGCGTCGCGCTCGCGGGCGACAACGTCGTCAAGGGCGGCGGGTCGGGCTTCGAGTTGTTCGACAAGACGAATTTCGGCATGACCGACTTTCAGGAGAAGATCGCCAAGCAACGCGCCACCGAGGGCGAATTACAGCGGACGATCGCGGGCCTGACGCCCGTTGAGTCGGCGCGCGTGCACATCGCAACGCCGCAATCCTCGCTCTACAGCACGACGCAGCAGCCGACGACCGCTTCCGTGGCCATCAAGACGAAGGCCGGCATGCAGCTCGGACCGACGGAAGTGCGCGGCGTGACCCAACTGGTTTCCGGCGCCGTCGAAGGCCTCAAAGCCGAAAACGTTACGATCGTCAACCAGGACGGCAACATTCTGGTTCCATCCGCCGCCGATTCCACGGATGCCGTTTCGAGCGCCCAATCCAACGCGTTGAAAATGACGCAGGATCAGTTGCTTGCGAAACAGCGCTACGAGACGAGCCAGCAAGAAAACATCCAGGGCATGCTCGACGCGGCCATAGGCGCGCATCGTGCGGTTGCCCGCGTGAACGCGCAGATGCTCTTCGACGCGAATTCCACCGAATCCAAGACCTACGCGCCCACCGGTACCGTACGTTCGCAGCAGAGTGAAAAAGAATCGTACGTCGGCAATCCGCCGCAGCGCGGCGCTGCCGCCGGCGTGCCGGGAACGACGACCAATGCCGTGCCGACCTACCAGGGCCAGCAGAATCAAACGGGCGCCGGACGCTACAACAAGACGAAGAACACCGTCAACAACGAAGTTTCCGAAGTCAGCGCCAAGCATATCGACGCGCCGGGCAAAGTGACGCGCATGAGCGTCGCGGTGCTCGTCAACGTGCCGGCCGCCGCCACGGTGGCGCCGTCGCCGGGCGCCGCGCCCGTGTACGCGGTCGCACCTGCCGACGTCGCTAAGATCCGCAACGCCGTTGCCGCCGCCGCCGGCATCGATACCGCGCGCGGCGATCAAATTTCCGTCGAAGCGATTCCCTTCGCCGCGACTCCCCAGACGACGGTCACCCGCGTCGCTACCGTGATGGGCTTGCCC
>JBHEMQ010000146.1:0-4899 GCA_046262475.1 Candidatus Velthaea sp. | reverse complement strand
CGGCGCAGTGTCTCGAGTACTACGCGGCGGGCCGCCGGTTCCCCGACGGCCTCGAGGGCAGCCTGCGCGATGCGATGCACGAGCTCGAACGGCGCACCGCAAAGCGCTTCGGCGACGCGGCGAATCCGCTGCTCGTTTCGGTGCGCAGCGGCGCGCGCGTCTCGATGCCCGGCATGATGGACACTATTCTCAACCTCGGCCTCAACGATACGACGGTCGAAGGTCTCGCGGCGCTCACCGGCAACGACCGCTTTGCCTGGGACGCCTACCGGCGTTTCATCGGCATGTTTTCGAGCGTCGTGCTGGATATCGGTAAGAATCACTTCGACGGCGTCATCGATCAAGCGAAGGCACGGCTCGGCGTCGCAACCGATCCCGAGATCGACGCGGCAACGTGGCGCGCCGTGGTGGCAGAGTTCAAAGCGGTCGTCGAGCGCGAAGCGAACCGGCCGTTCCCGCAAGACGTGACCGAACAGCTCGAACTCGCGATCAAAGCGGTCTTCGATTCCTGGCACTCCAAACGCGCGCGCGACTACCGCAAGTTCAACAAGATTTCCGACGATTGGGGAACCGCGGTCAGCGTGGTGTCGATGGTGTTCGGCAACATGGGCGACGATTCGGGCACGGGCGTCGCGTTCACGCGCGATCCGAACACCGGCGAGAAGCAGCTCTTCGGCGAGTATCTCCGCAACGCGCAAGGCGAGGACGTAGTCGCGGGCATCCGCACGCCGGAAAAGATCGTCGACCTGCAGCGCACGCAGCCCGACGTGTACGCGCAATTCGTCGCAATCGCCGGTCAGCTCGAAACGCATTACCGCGACATGCAGGATCTCGAGTTCACCGTCGAGCGCGGGAAACTGTACATGCTGCAGACGCGCAGCGCGAAACGCAGCGCGGAGGCCGCCGTCAAGATCGCGCTCGACTTGGTGCGCGAAGGTATCATCGACCGCCGCGAAGCGGTGCGCCGCGTCGACGCGGCGTCGCTCGACCAGCTCTTCCACGCGCGCATCGATCCGAAGCAGCAGTACGAGCGCGCGGCCAAGGGTTTGAACGCATCGCCGGGCGCGGCCACGGGCATCGTCGTATTCGATCCGGACACCGCCGTCACGCGCGGCGCAACGGGCGATGCCGTCATTCTCGTGCGCACAGAGACCACGCCGGACGACATGCACGGCATGATTGCCGCGAAAGGCGTGCTTACCGCGAAAGGCGGCGCGACGTCGCATGCGGCGGTCGTCGCCCGCGGGATGGGCCTGCCGTGCGTGGCCGGCTGCGACGAGCTGAAAATTGACGGGCGCGCGAAGACGGCGCAGCTCGGGCAGCACGCGCTCGCGGAAGGCGACTGGCTGACGATCGACGGGACGACGGGCGATGTCATCCTCGGCGAGCTCGCATTGATTCCGCCGCCGGCCGAGCCGCCGGCATGGCTCGCCGAGTTTTTGCAGTGGGCGGATGCGGTCAGCCGGCTGGAGGTGTGGGCCAACGCCGACACGCCGGAGGACGCGCAGCGCGCGCGCGAGCTCGGCGCCAAGGGCATAGGCCTGTGCCGCACCGAGCACATGTTCATGCAGCAAGCGCGCCTGCCGATCGTGCAGCAGATGATCATCAGCGACACGCCGGCTGCGCGCGCGGAAGCGCTCGCGAAGCTTCTTCCGTTTCAGCGCGACGACTTCTGCGGCATTCTCGAAGCGATGGCCGGCTATCCGGTGACGATCCGTCTTTTGGATCCGCCGCTGCACGAGTTCTTGCCATCGCTCGAAGACTTGCTCGTCGAAACGACGGAGCTGCGCGTGCGCGGTGAAACCGAAACGCCCGGCTACCGCGAAAAGATGCGCGTGCTCGCGCGCGTGCGCGCACTGCACGAAGAAAATCCGATGCTGGGATTGCGGGTGTGCCGCCTCGGCATTCTGTATCCGGAAATCTACGCGATGCAAGTGCGGGCCATCTTCGAGGCTGCCTGCACTTTGCGCGAACGCGGCGTCGACGCGCAGCCGGACGTCATGATTCCCGGCGTCGGCACCATCGAGGAAATGCGCGTCACGCACGAGGCGACCAAGGCGGTCGCGGATGCCGTCATTGCTGAAACCGGCGTGCAGGTTCCGTATCGCATCGGCACCATGGTCGAACTGCCCCGCGCCTGCGTCATTGCAGACGAGCTCGCCGGGGTCGCCGAGTTCTTCTCGTTCGGGACGAACGATCTCACGCAGACGACCTACGGCTACAGCCGTGACGACGCCGAGGGCTCGTTCATTCCGAAGTACCTGGAGATGAAGATTCTCAAGGACGACCCGTTCCAGGTGCTCGACCGCATCGGCGTGGGCGGCTTGATGCGTGAAGGCATCGAGAAGGGCCGGCGGGTGCGCCGGGACCTGAAGATCGGCATTTGCGGCGAGCACGGCGGCGATCCGTCGTCGGTGGCGTTCTGCGACGAACTCGGCCTGGACTACGTGTCGTGCTCGCCGTACCGCGTGCCGATCGCCCGGCTCGCGGCCGCCCAGTCGGCCTTGGCCTGACATCGCCGCGCCCCGGGCCTCGCAAAGGAACTTCGGTGCTTGACGCTGCGCCCGGCCGTGTGGTACGGTCGGGGCCACGTGACCGCTTTGATGTGCTGCTGCTGCTGTATTATGTGTCTCCCTACCGGGGCCGGCGCAGCGTTGCATTGAGATAACGAGCGAGCTCGTTACCCAGTGAACCTCCGCCGGCGGCGGGGGTTTTTTTCTTTGCTTTCCTCTCTCAACCAGGAGGCAGTCCATGTCCACCCTTTCGCGGGCGCAGCTGCTCGCAGGTCTCGGCGCATCCGCAGCCGCTTTGAGCGCGCCGCGCCTGGCGCGCGCCGCGGGCGTCGACCGCATCGGCGTCGACTACGCGTACTACAATCCCGCAAGCCTGCTCCTCAAACAGAACGGCTGGCTCGAGGCCGCCCTGGCGAAGAACGGCACGAAGGTGGAGTGGGTCCTCTCGCTCGGCTCCAATAAGGCGAACGAATTCCTCGCCGCCAATGCCGTGCAATTCGGTTCCACCGCCGGCAGCGCCGCATTTCTCGCGCGCGCCAACGGACGGCCGATCCGGACCGTCTTTCTGTACTCCCAGCCCGAGTGGACCGCGCTCGTCGTCGGCAAGAATTCTCCGCTGAAAACTGTTGCGGAATTGAAAGGCAAACGGGTCGCGGCGACACGCGGAACCGACCCCTGGTTTTTCTTGCTGCGCTCGCTGCGCGACGTAAATCTCACGCAGCGCGACATCGAACTGGTGGATTTGCAGCACCCCGATGGCCGCACGGCGCTGGAACGCGGTCAGGTCGACGCATGGGCCGGGCTCGATCCGCACATGGCCGCGTCGCAAGTGGACGCCGGTTCGCGTCTGCTGTACCGCAATGTGAAGTACAACACGTACGGCGCGCTCAACGTACGCGAAGACTTTCTGCACGATCATCCCGATCTCGTCGCCGTCGTTCTGCAGCAATATCAGCGCGCGCGTGAGTACGCAATCGCGCATCCAGGCGACGCGGTGAAAGTCCTTGCCGATGCCGCGAAGATCGAGCTGAAAGTCGCCGACATTGAAGTTCGCGAGCGCACGCGCTTTCCGGATCCGACCCCGGGCCCCCCGTACCACGATGCGTTGCGCGCCGTCGCCGCGATCGTGAAGGAGGAGCATCTCGCGACACCGGGCGCCGATTTGGACGCCGCGCTCGCGGCGATCGTCGATCCGGCGCCCGCGCGCGCGGCGTTCCATGCTTAGCCGGTTCGGCGGGCCGATCGCACTGTTCGCCATCTGGTTCGTGACGACCGCGAGCGGTTGGGTGAAACCGTACGAGTTCCCGTCGCCGTCGGCCGTGCTGAGCGAGTTTACGGACCTCGCCTCGCGCGGCGAACTGTGGAGCAATCTCCTCGCGAGCATCGAGCGGGTTGCCCTCGGATTCGCCGTCGCGCTCGCATGTGCGGTTGTCGTCGGCGCGCTCGTCGGCAGCTCGCGCGTTGCCGAAAAAGCGATCGAACCGTCCCTGCAGGCGTTGCGCGCCGTCCCCAGTCTCGCTTGGGTGCCGCTCCTGCTGTTATGGCTCGGCATCGGCGAAACGGCGAAGATCACGCTCGTCGCGATCGGCGCATTCTTTCCGATTTACATCGCGCTCGTCAGCGGCATCCATGGCGTCGACCGCAAGTTGATCGAAGTGGCACGGCTGCTGGGCGTGCGCGGTCCGGCGCTCGCGACACGCGTCCTCGTTCCCGCGACCCTGCCGACGCTGCTCGTCGGCATGCGCATAGGCCTCACGCAGGCGTGGCTCTTTCTGGTCGCCGCGGAACTGCTCGGGGCAACGAAGGGCATCGGCTTCCTGCTCACCGACGGCCAGCAGACGGCACGCACCGACGAAATCTTCGTCGCTATCCTGCTCTTCGCGGTGTGCGGCAAGCTCTCGGAACTGGCGCTGCGCGCGCTCGAACGCCGTGCCGTGGGCTGGGCCGATACGGCGGTGCCGGCGTGAAGGCCATCGCGATCGACGGCCTCGCGAAGAGCTACGCCGATAAGACGATCTTTACGGATTTTTCCCTGAACGTGGAGCGCGGCGAGATCGTCGCAATCCTCGGTCCGTCGGGCTGCGGCAAGAGCACGCTGCTGCGCTGCATCGCCGGACTCGAACGGGCGGATTCGGGCCGCGTGAGCGTCGCCGGCGAGATCGGAATGATCTTTCAAGAGCCGCGTCTTTTCCCGTGGAAAAACGTGCGCGACAACGTCGCCTTCGCGGCACGCAACGACGTCGAACGCGCGCGCGTAGAGGAAACGATCGAACTCGTCGGCCTGCGCGCGGCCGAGCGGCGTTTGCCGAAGCACCTCTCCGGCGGAATGGCGCAGCGCGCCGCGCTCGCGCGTTCGCTGGTGCGGCGCCCCGACGTCCTGTTGCTG
>JBHEMQ010000145.1:0-5052 GCA_046262475.1 Candidatus Velthaea sp. | reverse complement strand
GGCGCACGCCGCGTGGCGCGACCTGCGGTTGCAAACGGCGGCGGTGGCGGCCGCGCGCGCGGCGACGTTCTCATCGTTCGGCAGCTGCAGTTTCTTCGAACCGGTCGAGGCGCTGCGCCGGCTCGGTATCCTCATGTGAGGCCCTGGCTTGCCAGCGCCGCGGCCGGCGATTTCGGGCTCAACAACTTGCCGCTGGGCATTTTTTCGAGGCACGGGGATGCGCCGCGGGCCGGCGTCGCTATCGGCGACCGCGTGTGCGACGTGTCGGCGCTCGTCGCACGTGCGATCGTCGATGAGCCCAGTTTGCGCGCAGTGCCGGCGCTGAACGCGTTCCTCGCGCGGGGACGCGCGCGCTGGACCGCGCTGCGGCAGCGGCTGCAGCATCTCTTCGGCGAAGCGGCGTCGCCCGCCGAACGCTCCGCCGTCGAAAGCGAATTGCACGGGCGCGCGGACGTCACGCTGCATCTGCCGATCGCGGTGGGCGACTATGTCGATTTCTATTCATCGATCGAACACGCCACCAACGTCGGGCGCTTGTTTCGCCCGAGCGATCCGCTGCTGCCCAACTACCGCCACATTCCGATCGGCTATCACGGCCGCGCCGCAACCGTCGTCGTCGACGGCACCACGATCCGCCGTCCGAGCGGACAGACGAAGGCGGCGAACGACGCGGCGCCGGTGTTCGGCCCGACGCGTCAGCTGGATTACGAACTCGAGCTCGGGTTCGTCATCGGTCCCGGCAATGCGGACGGCGCGCCGATACCGGTCGAGCGCGCGCGCGAGCACGTGTACGGCTACGTGCTGCTCAACGATTGGAGCGCGCGCGACATGCAATCGTGGGAATATCAGCCGCTCGGGCCGTTCTTGAGCAAATCGTTCGCGACGTCGATTTCACCGTGGCTCGTGTCGCTCGACGCGCTCGAGCCGTTTCGCGTGGACAACCGCGAACAAGACCCGCCGCCGCTGCCCTACTTGCGCACCTCGGAACGCTGGGCGTACGACATCGCCCTCGAGGTCCGCTTGCAAAGCAGGCGCATGCGTGCGGCAGACATGCCACCCGCGACCGTCGCGCGGACGAACTTCCGCGCGATGTACTGGCATCTCGCGCAGCAGCTCGCGCACCTCACGTCAAACGGTTCCATCGTGCGGCCCGGCGATCTGTGCGGCAGCGGGACGGTGTCGGGGAGCCAGCCCGGAACGTATGGGAGCCTATTGGAACTCACGGTGCGCGGCACGCACCCGCTCGAACTGCCGGGCGGCGAATCACGCGCCTTTCTCGATGACGGCGACACGGTGATTCTGAGCGCGCGTGCTGAACGCGACGGCGTGCGCGTCGGTTTCGGCGACGTGCGCGGCACGATCGCGGGCGCTGCGTGATGAACTGCGCGGCAACCGTGACCGCCCGCTAAATGGGATCGTGGTAGCCGTGCGCGATCATCGCTTCGCTTTGCGCGCGCGCTTCACGGAAAAGCGCCGCCTGTTCGGGATCGGCATTGGCGGGCTCCGCGAGTAAGCGCGTAAGCTCTTCATCGAAGATGCGCGTCACGTCGGCTGCCGTGTGCATGCCGTGCTTGATGCGCTGTGCGATCATCAAGCGATAGATGCGGTCCGTCGCGAGATCTTCCATGTAGCCGTCGATGAGTGACGCGCCGCGCCCGCTCAAATAGCCGTGACGGTACCGGATCACGGTGCGTACCGCCGCGCGCGTCCCCTCGATCGAGGTCGTTCCGACGCCGCCGAGCGGCGGACGGAGATTCGGGCGTTTGTTGGCGCCCGGCTTGCGCGCGCGCACTTGGTTGGGTGCGGGAAACTGCGCGACGGCAACGTCGTTCTGATCGGGGTGTCCGGTCCACGCGCCGTCGAACAGGCAGCCCGCCTCATTCTTCTTGTCTTGTTCCAAGACAGCCATCGCGCGTGCATTCAATTCCGGGTTGGAGCGATCCGGAAAGAGCGCCGTCATGCCGCCGACGGCGAGCAGGCCGTGGGCGTGACACACTTCGGGAATGCTTTCGCGCAGATTCTGAAAAAAGGGCACGTTGAACGGAATCGTGTTGCGGTCCGGCAGCACCCAGGCCGGATCGTCGAGATTGTAATGGATCAAGCTGGCCATGTAGTCCCAGCGCCCGAGGTTGAGACCGAGCACGTGGTCGCGCAGGTTGTACGCGAATTCTTCCATCTCGTATGCGAAGTTGTGCGCTTCGACGAGCGCCATGCACTTGATGGCGTCCGACGGCAGGCCCTTCGCGCGCGCGACGGCCACGAAGACGTCGCGCCACCAGAGCGCTTCGGCGGCGTTTTCCGTCTTCGCGATATAAATCGCGAGCGGGTGTTTCAGCCGGGCGAAGTCCAGTTTGTAGGCTAGCAGCGCCAAGTCGAACAGCGAGGCGGATGTCGGCTCGTCGTAGATTCCCGCTTGTGACAGATGCAGTCCGCGGACGCGCGTCCACAGCACGACGCTCGAGGGTTTGATGCCGACGACGGCGTCGCCGCGTTTGTGGTCAACGTACGTCAAATCGCCGTAATACGCCGCGACCGCATTGTCGATGCCGCGCAGGGTGAGCGCAAACTCGTTCGCCATCGAATCTTCGAGGTCGATCATGACGGCGGGCGAGCCGGAGTTGAGCATCTTCACGATGAGTTCGTGGTCGTCGGCCGGCCCGGTCATCTGATTGCGCTGGTCTTGCACCCACACCGGCAACTCGATGCGCCAGTCGCTCTGTGCCTCCGACGGCGGCAGATAGCCCGGCTTGTTGCCGGCAAGGGAGGCCGCGATGACTCCGCGCCGTGCCGCGGCCGCCGCCTGCTGCCGGGCGGTGAACGCGTCGTGCAGCGGCCGGAAGAAGGCCGCGAATCCCGCCGGCAGGTCGCGCTCGGCCGAGAAGCCGCGCGGCGTGGAGCTCATCGGCGGAATATGACGGTTCTGCGTTTGCATCGCCGTCGTTTCGGCCCGGGAAGGGTTCCTCCCGTCACCGAAAGTCGGCGTGCTGCGCCCGTAGCTCAATTGGATAGAGCAAGGCACTCCTAAGGCCGAGGTTGCTGGTTCGATTCCAGTCGGGCGCACCACGTCGTTGCAGTGAGCGAGCGGGCGCCCCATCGCCCCTACCGGTACGCGTAATCGGCGTCGCCGCCGATACCTAGAACATGACGGCTCGAGGCGTCTTCTCATGGCTTCGCGCGAGCTCGCTGATCTTTGCGCTCGGCCTGCTCGCCCTGACCACCGCACCGGAAGCTCGGCACTTGCGCGCGGGCGACGTGTTCATGCTCGCCGGTGCCGCGGTCCTCGCGTTCGTCCTCTCGCTGCTGCGTGCGCCCGTTGCGTATTTCGAGCGCGCCGACCGTCCGCCGCCGACCGCGGAACGCATCGGTCTGATGCTCCCGCTCCTGGCGGCCGTTTTCGCAATGTACGGCTGGTACGAAGCCGCGCTGGTCGATCTCTTCGCGCATGTGGCGTTGCCGAGCGGCGCCCGCCGGCGCGGTGCGTTGGCACGCATGTTGAACGCGGCGTTGCGAGTGCCCATGTGGTGGATGATCGCGCCGCTGCATCACATCCTCGCAGTGCACTCGGCCGCGCTCAGCGGTGCCGCGCTCGGTGCCTTCGTCGTCATCAACGCGGCGTGGTACCTCGCGGCAAACCTGCTGTGGGTCGATCCGCTCGCGGCACTGCGCGCAAACCGTTCCGTGCTGTGGTATTGGTACGCGCATGTTCGCACCCCCGGCTGGCTCCCGGTCACCGCCGCCGAATTCGCATGGGGCTATCTTGCCTTCCAGGTCTTGCGGCACGACGGCCCGGCCCTCGCGCTCGCCGTCTTGAGCGCGCCGGTCCTGATGGCCGCCGTGCTGGTGCAACTGGCGCGCACGCGCGCGCTCGTGCACCGACTGACGCTCTCGCGTGAGGCGATCGAAGCCATGCTGAGCGCCCACGATCCGCTGCCGCAGATTCGCTCGATCTTGGAAAGCGTGGACGTGCGCGTGACGCGCGAATCCATCGAAGTGTTCGGTTTCGGCCGGGGCGGCGACGGCGACGGCTGGGGCAGCGTCGCGCGGCTCGGACCTGCGGCGCCCGAAACGCTCACGCGCTCCGCGGCTCGGGCCTTGTACGATTTGTGCGCGCACGGCGGCTCCGTCGAAGGCGTTCGCGATGCCGACGGCGTCGTGCTTGCATACGCCGCGCACGACGAGGCCCGGCGATTGCTCGGCGCGCTCGTCGTGTATCGCGTCGACGGAACCGCGCCGATCGTCAGCGCACGCGAATTCGAGCGCGCCGCGCGCGAGCTTTCGCCCGTGCTTGCGGACTACGGCGCAATCGCGGCAACGCGCACCGCAGCTTCCGTCGACACCTTGACCGGTCTCGTGAACCGGCGCGCCGTCGGGCGCGCCGCCGATGAGGCGATCGCGCACGTCCGTTCCGGCGGCAATTATGCGATGTTGCTGATGGACATCGATCATTTCAAGACGATCAACGATCTGCTGGGTCACACCGCGGGCGATCGCGCGCTCGCGCGCATCGGCGCGATCATTTCGGAGAACGTGCGCGAAGGCGACGTTGCGGGCCGCTTCGGCGGCGAAGAATTCATCGTGCTCATGCGGGATGCCGACCGGGAGCGCGCGCTGGCCGTCGCCGAACGCCTGCGCCTGGCCATCGAACAAAGCGGGCTCGCATACGCCGACGGCGCGCCCATGACGATCAGCGTCGGCGTATCGTACGCGCGGCGCTCCGACGCCACGAGCGAAGCGCTGATCGACCGCGCGGACCGCGCGCTCTACCGCGCCAAGAACGCCGGCCGCAACCGCGTCGTCGAAGCGCCCCTCGTCGCGGTGTAGCGGTTTAGCGTACGAGCCGCGCGACCCGCTGCCAGCGCCTCCAGCAACTCTCGCGAAAAACTCGAAAACGTCGTGAAGCCGCCCAGCACCCCGACGGCCAGGACGACGCGCGCCGACGGGCCGATACCGAGCGCCCCGGTCACCGCGAGCCCCGCGACCAGGCCGATGAGGAACGAACCGGCGACGTTGATTGCAAAGGTCGTCCACGGCCACGGCAGCGCCGTTCCGAAG
>JBHEMQ010000144.1:0-5130 GCA_046262475.1 Candidatus Velthaea sp. | reverse complement strand
CGGTTATACGCGCCGGATCGGCAAGAAGGTGGACTTTTCCAGCCAGCTTTCCAGCGTCACACAGATGACGAACGGCGCGGCGGCTCGCACCGTGACGCTTACGACCTCGCTGACGCGCCGGTTTTCCAATGTGGTAGCGTTGCGGGTGACCGCGGCGCGCACGCATCAGACCGGGGCGTTCACGGCGAACGGCACGTCGTTCTCCGCCGACCTCGTGGGACCGCTCGCGTTCGGCGCCATCGCGCGCACCGACGGTAAAGGCAATCCCAATCTGCCGGCGACCGTGCGCGGTCACGTGTACTTGATTCCCGGCAACGATTTCACGGCGGCGGCGGGGCAGCAGCGCGGTTTCGGTAACGTCCGCGCCGGCCTCGAGGCGACGATCTCGATCGACACGACCAAGCTCGTCGTCGCCGAGGCGGCGCTGCGCGCCGGGGCGCGGTACGTCAACGACATCAGCGCGTTCCGCCTCGACCCGGAGATGGCCGGCCTCGTCGCCGACCGGCAGAATCAGGCGTTCCGCGTCGGTGGCGGTCAGGTCACGACGGTCGACTTCGGTGTCGGTCAGTTTGCCGGCATCGCCGGACGCGTTACGACGCAGTCGAACGGTACGGCGGTGCCGCTTGCCGACGTCGACGTCATCATCGACGACTTGCAGCGTACACGCACGGGTCCCGACGGCCGCTACTCCGTCGGCCGGCTGAAAGCGGGCGCGCACAAAGTCGCGGTGCTCATGGAGTCGCTTCCGGCGAGCGTCACGTTCTCCGCGGCGCCGGTCAAGACGGTGCAGGCCGTCACGGGTACGGTGACCGCGGTCGATTTTACGGCCGCGGCGCTCGGCTCGATCGGCGGCGTCGTGCTCTACACTCCGGAGAACGGCTTCGGCGATTTGCGGGGCGCGCGGGACGTGTACGTGGTCGCGAATCCCGGCGACCATGCCGCGATCACCGGGCCGGACGGAGCGTTTCTGCTCGACAACCTCCCGGCCGGAAACTATCAGCTTTCACTCGATCCCGAAACGCTGCCGGAGGGCCAGACGGCGGTACAAGGCCCCGACGGTACGCTCGCGCTGGTACCAGGCGGCAAAATCGAAGGCATTTCGTTCAAGCTCCGTACCGAAGCGAAGGAAGTCGTCTTCACCTTCAACGGTGCGAAGAAGGCGCCGTTCTCGGTGACGCTCGATCCTACCAAAGCGCCGCCGGGCGCCCTGATCAACATCGTGGCGCGCACGAGCGCGAAAAACGTGAAGCGGGTCGGCATCGAATCGGATCTCTTCGCGCCGTTCGGGCTCGTTTACGATAAGCTCCTCGATGCCTGGACCGGCGCGTTCGTCGCGCCCGAGCGGCAAAAGGGCGAGTACGCGCTGCAAGCCGCGCTGGAAGGCACCGAAAAGAACAATGCCGTGGCGACGCTCGCAATCGACAACGGCGTGCCCCTCGTGAGTGTCCGCATCTTGCCCGCGAAACCGCAGGCCGGACAAACCGCGCGCGTGATCGCCAAGATCCTGGCGCCGGCGGAAGAGGGCGACGACCTGCGCTTCCAAGACGGTTACACCGTGAAGCTGCCCAAGCCGAAGGGCCGCGTTTTCGCCTTCGACATCCGCGTTTGGTCCCACGGCGTGCCCTATGCCGCGACCATTACCAGCAAAAAGGGCGTTCAGACGTCTTTCATGGTGCGCTAAGGCGCTGTAAAAGTTCGGGCCGAAACCGCTGCAAGAGCTAAACTGCTTGCTTGGCCGCGTCGAATCACTTCTTGGGAGTAACCTCCCGCCCCACCCAAACTCGAAAGGATTCGACAATGAAACGAGCAGCTATTGCTCTCGTGTCATTCGGGCTGGCAGCCATGGCGAGTGCACCCGCTTTTGCGGCGAACCCGACCGGTGCCGTCAAAATGACGTGGAACGTCGCAGCAACCGCGACGATGACCTTGGCGACCAACTACACGACGGCGGCCAATGCGCCGCAATCGTTGGGCGCGACCTCGCTCCAAGGCAGCCCCGCCGCGACGTGCGCGAGCGGCGCTTCCGAAACGGCCCTGAACCTCACGTTCGGTGCGCTCTCCGGCTCGACGACCGTCGAAACGGCTTGCAACTACCAGCGCGCCGTATCCGCGCTCGTCGTGACGAACGACGCGCTCGGCTACAAGGTGCAAGAGTGGCTTGACACCGCCCCCACCGCCGGCATTCAGTTCTGCGCGTTCCCGAACGGCTCCAGCGCGACCGTCGGGCCCGCATCCTCCAACGCGACGGCTCCGGCCGCGATCGCCGCGGGCGCTTGCGCCACCGGCGGCAGCCTCCTCCCGGCCGGTTCAGCGCCGACGGGCGCGGGCGCCGGTCAGCCCGGTACGGCTGGCATCCGCAACTCGACTGCTCCGGCCACGCCCTTCACTTGGGCCAACGTTGCGGCGGGTCCGCCGGCTGCCCAGACGATTTATGGCGAGGACATCCAGATCAACCTGGCTCCGAACCAAGCGTCGTCGACGGCCGACAGCTCCTACATCATCATCTCGCTCATCCCGAACTAAAGCGAGCAAATAACGAAAGCCGCCGAGCGAAGCGGCCGAGACAGATAATATGAGCCTTCATCGACTTGTGGTATCTCTCGGAGCGACGGCCATCCTCGCGATCGCCTTCCCCGCTTCGTCTCCGGCGGACATCAGTCTGGACGTATCACCGGCCAAGTATGAGTTGCAAGTTGCGGCGGGTCGTGCCGAAACGATTCCGATCACGATTCGCAACACGAGCGACGGCCCCGTGCACATCCAGACGACGCTGAGCGACTTCATGGTCGCGCGTGACGGAAATTACGAGTTTCTGCCCGCCGGCAAGGCCCGCTTCAGCATGGCGAATTGGGTCGACGTCAATCCACGTGAGTTCGATCTCGAACCGCAGACGTTCAAACAAGTACGCTTCTCCGTCAACGTGCCCTCCGGGACGGCCGGTGAGTATTCAACGCTCGTGTTTTTCACGACGCGCCCCTCCCGCAAACCGGGCGGGCTCGCGATCGCCGAACGCGTCGCCTCGAAGCTCTACGAACTGATTCCGGATTCCGCGCGCTTCGCGGGCGAAATCGACGACGTTTCGACCAAGTCGGACATGGCCGGCCAGCACTACATGGTGGCCTTCCACAACACCGGCAACGCGCATGTCTATTTGAGCGGACGCGTCGAGATCAAACAAAACGGTCAAGTCGTCGATCGAGTAACGATGCCCAAGGACATGCTGGTCGAACGCGACGGCAAACGTCTGGTCGACGCGGCCGGCAAAAAGTTGGCGCCGGGTTCGTATTCGGCGGTCGCGCTCATCGACTACGGCGGCCCGAACCTCATCGCAGGACAAACGACGTTTACCGTCCGCTAGGATTGCGGGCGATTCCACCGGAGAAAAGGATGTCTCGACTCTCACGTGCAGCGTTGGTCTTTCTGGTCGCAGTTTTCTGCGCCGGCGAGATCGGTTCGTTCACCCGGCCCGCCGGCGCACAGTCCACCATCCCGACGCGCGGACCGTCGCTGCCGCGAACGGTGCACGCCACCCCGCCGCCGCTGCCTTTCGGGGCGACGCCGTCGTCGATCACATCCGCCGGCATCCCGGTACCGGCCAACCATATTTTGCCGCCCAGTTTCGATCCGTCGAAGCCGCTGGCGAAGTCAGTCGTGTATCCGGTGACGGTTCCGCCTCTGCCGGGCAGCAAGACGCATAAGCTGTCGAGCGCGCTGCGCCAATACAAGGGCCGCCGCGCGCCGCTCGCCGCAAGCGGCTCCACGATCATCCTCACCGGCGACCAGGCCAACTTTTACTTGAACGATCAAACCCTGGCGTACGACGCCCAGGTGTTCTTCCTGTGTCAAAACATGACGCCGAGCGCCACGTATCGCTACGTGATGTATCCGCCGACGCAGGCGTCGGTCGCGAGCGCCAACATCACGACCAACGCCAGCGGCCAGTGCAAGACCGGTGGCGGCACGGACGAGTACTTCAACGTGAGTCTTGCGACGCCGGTCGGCAGCGCGACGCCGGTCTCCGCGTATTCCGGGGTGTGGGCCGTGGCAATGGAACGAATTACCGCGGGCGGCGCGCATATCGCGTGGGATTCCGTCGCGTACTTCGTCGTGATCTCGACGCTGCATTTCAACTCGTACTCCGATGCGGGCAACACGACGATCGCGACGCAGTTCACGCCGGGCTCAACGGCCTATTTCAACGCTGCGGGCCTCACGCCGAATCATTCGTACGTCTTCGGCGTTGCGTACACGGCGGCGGACCCGATGAATTGCGTGTACATGCAACCGGTCGTGACGGTGCTTCCGACCGGCGGCGGCACGTGCTTCACGTCACCGGCGAGCGGCGGTAACGCTCCGTTCAACGGTGCTTTTTCCGGAGCTTGGGCGGTTCCGAGCAACGCCGCGACGGGAACGTATTCCATCCAACTCTACGACTCGACGACGCAGGATCTCGTGTCTACGCAGCAGATCTCCGTGCAGCCGAACACGACGACGATCACGCTGCAGCCGTATTCCGGCAGCAGCAGCAATACGGGAACGAATCTGAGCGACACGTTCGCGACGGACGGCTTCATGCAGGTCAACGGAGTACTCAGTCCCGAGCAGTCCGTGAGCGGCCTCAACGTCGGCATGACGTTGCCGTCACCGGGCTTCGTGGCCGGTCATACGTACAGCCTCGCGCTCAGCGATCCGAACGGTGCTGTGCTGACGAATGCATTCGTCGACAATCAGACCTTCGGCCCGGCGCAAACCTTCACCGCCACGGGCACGACGAGCACGCAAGCATTCACCTTTCCGATAAACACCGCTTTCTTTACGGGCATAGGACCGACGCTGACGAGCTTCGCCCCGAACGTGATGACGATGCAGTTGTTCGACCGCACCGCCGGCACCGTTCTCGGCTCCAAGTCGTTCGTCGTACTCGCATATCAGGCGCTCTTCGGATGGACGTCGCCGGTCGGACAAACGGTTACGGCTCAGCCCGGCGGAAGCGCCGTCGTAGCAACCGTCAGCAATACCGCAGCCGGTCTCTACGGTTCGTGGAACGGTGACGGCATCAAGCAGTTCGTGATTGCGAAAGACAGCGGCAACAACGTCGCGATCGCACTGAACGGCACGTCGGCGACCGAC
>JBHEMQ010000143.1:4931-5210 GCA_046262475.1 Candidatus Velthaea sp. | reverse complement strand
GTCCCGAATTGATCAACGAGGTGATCGGCAGACCACTCGTCGGCGAGACCGTAGCCATAGGTACTCCTTACTGGGTTTTCTGGTGACGTGAGTTAAACGAGATAATCGAGCGATCCGAGGTCGGCGCTCGCCAAGAGCGGCGGCCCGAACGACGGAATCGCTTGCAGCGCATCGTCGCCGGCCTCGTCGGCCGCACGGCCGCCGAGAAGTACGCGGCGTCCGAACGAAGGACGCTCGTGCGATTGCTGCTGCTGTTGCGCGAAGCCCGCAAAGCCGTTA
>JBHEMQ010000143.1:451-4921 GCA_046262475.1 Candidatus Velthaea sp. | reverse complement strand
CCGCTCCACCGTCGATGATGAGCTTGACGGTGACGTCGCCCAAGTGCTCGGGGACGAGTTGCAGACGCATCTCGTTCGATTGGCCGAGGTTGCGCATGAACGCGCCCCGCAGCACTTGGTCGACGATCGCATCGGCATCAGGCACCGCCGGATGCGGCGCGGGTGCTGCTGCGTTCTGCGACGCCGGCTGCGTCGCGTCCACCGCGAACGGCGGAACGACCGGCGCGAATGCCGGCGCGTCGGCGGAAGCCGGCCCGGACGAGAGCAGGGCCGCGAAGGATCCGTCGTCGGAGCCGTTCGCGCGGCCGCCGCCGTCCGCGTCTGTAGCGAGCGCGGAGCAGAACGACTGCAGGAACGTTGCAAGGACGGAACCGGGTATCGGCCGCGTGGCGACCGCGCTCGCAAGCGACGTCCCGCCGCTTTCGGCGGCGACGGACTGACGCTGCTCGGCGGCGTTTGCGGCGCGCGCGAGAATGCGCCCGAGCGGCGTGTCGCCGCCGGTCGCAATCGCTTGCGCTGGATTGGTGCTCACGGTGCGGCCGTCACTCGCCGCCGCGGCGGCGATCGAAACGGAATTCGCGAGCGGAGGTGAAGCGGCGAACGCGGATGCGGCGGCCGTATCGGGTTGCGCGAGTGGTGCCGGGGCTGGGGTGTCTTTCGCCGGTTTGGCGTCCAAGATGGTCCCCACGATTCGATTCAGCTGCCCTGAGGCGGTACTCGCTACCCTCGCTGCCGTGTTCGCTATTGCGGCGAACCGTTGCGCGAGGGCTCGCGCTTGATCGGCCATCGCGAGCGGCGGCCCCGTTTGACCGGGCGGTGCAAGCGCGGAAGCGAAGGCCGTTTTCAACTGGAGACGCGCATCGGCGTCGGTGAGACCGAGCTGCAGCGCGACCGACGTCGCCAGCGACGCGGCGAGTCCGGCGACGATGTCGGCGAGCGATTCACCGGCTTTCAGACGGGCGGCAATGCTCTTCTCGAGGCTCGCGGCGGACGATTCGTTCGCGGCGAGCGGATTCGAAGGATCGAGCGTTGCACCGCTCGCGGTTTTGAGCCGTTGAGCGAATTGCGCGCGAAACAGGCCGATATCAACCGGTGAGCCGGCTGTGGCGCCCGCGCGCACCGGGGAGGACGTTGGACTTCCGGCCGGTGCGGGGATGATCGTCGATAAGAATTGGTTCACATTTCACCTCCTTTCGATAGTTTGAGCGGCGCGCGCGGCGGCACAACAATGCCGCGAACGCGAGGCGCCTAACGAAGTCATCGGCGTAGCGCGGCGTGAAAATGAGGGGCGGGTCGTACTTTCCGACGAAGGTCGCGGGCCGTCCCCGGTGAGCGCTCACGAATACAGCTGGCCGGCAACTCGTCGTCACGGCTCATCCGCGGGCGGCATCGAGGCGCTCTGACGGATGCTTGCTCCGCTGCCGCGCACCTTCCCGGCGTCCATCGTCGTGGCGCAGCATCTCGACCCCCGCGTACCCAGTCACTTGCCGGCGATTCTGTCGAAGCGCACGGCCCTCGAGGTCATTAGCGTCGACGGCCGCGAGCGCTTGAATCGTGGCACGATATATGTCGTGCCGGACGACCGTAACGTCGAAATCAGCGACGGCTCGGTCGCCGTCCATCGCGACGCTAACGCACGGCCGAAGCCCTCGATCGACCTGCCGTTCGCGACGGCCGCGGCAGTGTACGGCGAGCGGCTGATCGCCGTAATCCTGACGGGCCTCGGCTCGGGACGACGGGCGCCCAGGCGATCAAGCACAACGGCGGCACGGTAACCGGCGATTCGCGCTTCCTGCGCGTCTCCGCGTACCGGGACCATTCCACCAACGGCGAGCCGGGCGGCGCCGCGCTGCTGTTCGTCGACGCCACCGATTTGGCGCTGGCGCGTCAGGCCTCGGATCGCCGGCTTGCGGAGCAGACCCACGACATCGACCTGCTGCGCAGGGCCGAAACCGCCGCACGCGAGCATCAGCGCAACCTCCTCGCGGCGAATAAGCAGCTGGCGGGCGCCAACATCGAGCTGCAGTCGCAGAACGACGCGCTGGTGATCAGCGCCGAAGAAGCCGAAGCCGCAACGGAAGAGATCGAGACGCTCAACGAAGAGATGCAGGCGACGAACGAAGAGCTCGAGACGCTCAACGAAGAATTTCAGGCGACGATCGAAGAGCTCAACACGACGAACGACGAGCTGGAATCGCGCAGCGTGGAACTGCAAGACCTGGTGCTCAGCCACCAGCGCACGTGGCAGGACGCCGAGTCGGCGGTGCGCGCGCTCGCCGCACTGCTCGACGAGATGCCGGACGCCGTCGCCGCCGTCGACGCCGCCGGTGCCATCGTGGCGGCTAACGCGCGCTTCCGCCGCCTGGAAGCGTCGGCGACGGATACGGCCGTACACATCGACGACGACGCCGGTTCCACGGTTCCGCTCCCCGTCGTCCTGCGCCGTGCCGCCGCCGGTGAGGCCTTCGGTTTTTCCTATAACGTCATCGCCGCGAATCAGGCGCGCCGAACGTATCGCGGCGCGCTGCGCCGCGCCGTCGAAAACGGCGCCGGCCTGCACGCGATCATCACGCTGCAGCCGGCCGAGTGAACTCGCCGCGTTCGGGCGAACGCATCGATTCGCTCGTTCGAAAAACCCTCGAACAGCTCACGCGCTTCTTGCGCTTCGACGGCGCGGTGCTGTACTGCCACGTGCCCGAACTCGATCTGTTGTGGCCGCTGCAGACGTACGGCGACTTCAAGGACCGCGTGCCGCCGCTCGTTGCACGCGACGGTCTGGTCGCCACCTCATTCAGGACCGGAACGCCCGACGCCGCGGGCGCGGCGCGCATCCGGCACGACGGCGAGCATTGGCACCGAGCGGAGGGCATCGCATCGATCGTTACGCTTCCGATCTTGTCGGGAAGCCAGCCCGCGCGATCGCGGTCGTCTTCTCACGGCACGTCGTGGAAAAGATGCAATATCGCTGCGCGAGGCGGCGCTCTTGGCCGCTCAGGTTCGCGTCGCGCTGGGGCGTTGGCAGCAATGGGCGATGATGGAAGTCCAACGCTATCAAATCGACACCCTGGCGGAAATCGTCCGAGCCTCCGCACAGGCTGACGCCGAAATCGCGCTTTATGCGGCAATCGCTCGCCATGCACTGCTCTTATGCGGCGCCGACTGCATCGGGTTCGCCCGCGAGATGAGTATGCACGCGTTCGAGCACGGTTACGGAGCGCCCGCACGTCCGCGCGCGCGCGACGGACAGACCGCGTGTGACGCGTTCGCCCAGCCGCACACGGCGATCACCAAACCGCTCGCGATCGGCGCTCGCGTGCTCACCGTTGCCTGGCGACAGCGCTTCCCGCCGATGCCCGCGCTCGAAGGTATCCCGCTCGGCGTTGAGTTCACGGAACGCTCGAAGTTGCAGCGTACGGCCGTCGGTCCGGGCGAGAGCATCGTGCTCTACGCGGATGGCCTGCTGGAATACGACCGCGACTTGATTTCAGGCGAATCGCGGCTCATCGCGTTAGCGCACGACGTCGGCGCCACCGCACCGCGGCGGAACGCACGGACGACGTCGCCGTTTTCACCGCAGCATTCGCCGGACCGGCGCGGCAACTCAGCTGGTCTTTCCCGGCCGCGCCCGAACGCGCGGGCGAAGCGCGCGCCATGCTCCGCGACCTGTTGCGCGAAACGCCGCTGCCGCGGCAGCGGCATTTCGACTTCCTCCTCGCGACGGGCGAGGCGATCGTCAATTCGATCGAGCGGCGACGTGCGGATCAGCGCCCACTACGACGACGCGGGCGTCGACGTCGAAATCGCGGACACGGGGCACTACCGCACCGGCGCAGGCATGGCGGACCGCGGGCGCGGCACGGCGCTGATGCACGCGCTGGCCGACGACGTGCGCATCCAGGGCCAAGAAACCGGCACGACCGTCCGCCTGCGCTTTCGCAGCTGAAGGACGCTAGTGGGCGGCGGAAACCGCCGTCAGGTGCGCCGCAACTTTGGCGGGCAGTGCATTCATGATGTCGGCGACAGCATCGGGCGCCATCTGTGCGAACACCCGGTTCACGTACTCATCGGGCAGGCGCTGCGCGACTGCCGCAGCCTTTTCGGCATCCATCGACGCCCAGTATGCTGCCGTCCGTTTCAGCGCATCCGCTGCATCATGCGCCGCGCCCGGGGCCGTGCTCGCGCGCGCCCGCGGTGCCGCCGCCGGCGGGGCCGGCTTCGGTTCGGCTTGCAGGCGCGCGACTGCGGACTGCAACTCGGCGATGCGCGTTTCTTTTTCTTCGCGCGTCTTGCGATCCGACTCGAGCGACGCATTGAGGCGATTCATCTCGCGTTGCTGGTCGGCGATGTGCTGTTGCTGCGTGGCGAAAGTGAACGGCCGGGCCACCCCCGCACCCGCGGCGCCAGGATGTTGAACAGCGTCTCGCGCAGCCGGTCGCTCGTCGGCCGGGTCTCGGTTCCGCGCGGCGTAAC
>JBHEMQ010000143.1:0-441 GCA_046262475.1 Candidatus Velthaea sp. | reverse complement strand
CCAGCGCGGTGATTGCTGCGGCCGGCAGCACGATCGGCATCCAGTTGCGTTTTTTGCGGCGTCGTCGCGTGACGATCATGACGTCTGTCCTCGTTGCAGTTGGGTGCGGCCGAACAGCCGCGCGTTTTGGTCGTCGAGCGTGCGTTGATCCGCCTGCGCGAGTGCCGAGTCGTGTGCCTCGCGCCGGCGCGTTTTGAGCGTCTCGAGCACTTTGCGGTCTTTACTCGCCGCCAACAGCTTCGCTTGCGCCCGCGCAAATTCGGCCTCGCACGCTTCCACGCGCACGTGTTGGTCTTCGATGGCACGGTCGAGATACGCCAGGTGCGCGTAGGTCGCGCGCAGCGTGTCGGCGTCGAATGCTTTGTGACCCTGTTGCAGCGTCGCGCGCTGGCCGTCGCGGCGGGTCGCGAGAAATTGCAGTTGCGCGCGGCCCTCTTCGAG
>JBHEMQ010000142.1:0-5216 GCA_046262475.1 Candidatus Velthaea sp. | reverse complement strand
ATCGTCGACGGCATGAGCAACAACGATCAACCGAACCCGGGCTATTCGGGTTCCGTCATGTTCATGGCCAACGCGGCCGGCGGCATCAATAACGAAGGCTGCCTCGTGTCGAAGGATCCCGCGAAGAACACGACCGACTGGATCTTCGATCAAAATACGCTGCTGGCAATGTCGACGCAGCACAAGCTCTCGATTTGCATGGCCTTCAGCAACGACGCCGACACGAACTTGACGCGCAATTTCTTCTACGCGTCGTGGCTGCTCACGTACGACCCCACGTATTCCATCGCGTGGCCGGACCTCGCGCCAAATTTGAACAAGGGCAGCTACCTCTTCTACTATCCCGAGTACGATATCGTCCCGACGCAGCCGGTCGAGAGCGCGCTCGCGAACGTCAACGAATTGAAAGTTGGTTCGGTGTACCGGCGGCATTTCGGGATGTGCTATCAAGCGCAGCAGGCGATAGGCCCGTGCGAGACGATCGTCAACGCCTCGATGTCGGCCGGCGCCAACATCTCCGCGCTCGTCAGCGGATACACGCGCAGCCTCGCGCTGACCGACGGCAAAGATTCGTGGAACGGCGGCCAGGCGCCGTTCGTGGCGGGTGTGCCGTCGACGCTGGCGCCGCATAGCGCGGTCATCGTGCTGCAGCCGTCCGCGCCGGTCATCTCGACGGCCACCGCTCCGCCGGCCGTGCCCGCGCCGACGCCGGTCCCGCCGACGCCGGTGCCGGCGACACCGGCGCCCGCGACGCTCACCGGTACGCTCGTCATCGACGACGGGTCCTACTTAGTGGTGCAGGGCTGCTCGGGCGGCGGTCTGGTGAACGCGTTCTACGGCAGTTCCACGGTCATCACCCGGAACGGGCTCACCTTGACGCCCGGCGTACGCGTGAGCGTTACCGGTACCGGCGATTGCAGCACCTCATTCCAAGCCGCGACGATAACGCTGAGCGCTCCGGCGCCCGCGTCGACTCCGGTTGCGACGCCGGTCCCGGCGCCGGCGGCCACACCCGTACCGGCACCAGTGACGACACCGGTCCCGGCGCCGATTGCGACGCACGTTCCCACGCCGATCGCGACGCCCGTTCCCACGCCGATTCCGACGCGCGTACCGACGCCGATCGCAACGCCCGTGCCCACGCCCGTCCCGACGCGCGCTCCGGTCGTTGCGCCTGCCGCGACGCCCGCCCCAACGCCTGCCGCGGTCGTGCCCGTCGGGTTGCGGCAAGTTTCGCCGCCGAACAAACGCTTCGGCGGCAACCAAACGCAGACGTCGTTCACGGAAGGCGGCTCCGGATCAGTCAGTTCCTTCAGCGGTACGCTCGTCGCCAACAATGCGAGTTACCTCGTTGTGCGAGGCTGCAACGGCAACACCGTCAACGCATACGTGAACGGCAATACGGTAATCAACAGCAATGGGATTCCGGCGTCACCGGGCGTCCCGCTGACCGTCACCGGAACCGGCAGTTGCAGTTCATCGTATCAGGCGACGCGCATCGACTTCGGCGCTCCGGGCTCGGTGACGCTGACCGGTGTCATCGCGAGCGTCGGCGCCGGTTGGGTGCTCGTGAACTCCGCGGCGTGTGCCTTGGAGTACGTGGACTTCGACGCCGCGACGACGATGAGCGGCGTAACGCCGGCGCTCGGCAAGACGGCAACCGCCAACGGAACCGGAAGCTGCGCGACGCGCATCCACGCGCAGTTCCTCGCCGTGAGATAAGAAGCGACGCGGCTCCCCCTCGAGCCGCCATGCCACACCGCCGTGCGAGTAGTGGACTCACTCGCACGGCGGTTCTTTTTTCCGCAGTGTGTTTACGCCGCCGGGCGGCCCACCCGCGTTACGAATTCAGCCAAGCTCGCCAGCGGTTCCACGCCTTCGGGCAAATCGTCCGCGCGAAGTCGCGAAGCGGCGTTGCCGCCGACATAGATGTTCGTTTCGTTGGGGAGCGCCGCGCGAATCTCGCGAACGTACGCGCGCGAAGCGGCGCTGTTCTCATCGGCGACCAGCCCGAGAACGACGTGCGTCGCGCGCAATTTCGCTGCGGCGCGCAGGAGTTCTTTGGCGGGCACGTTTGCACCGAGCACCCACGCTTTGAATCCGTGCACGGCCGCGAGGCACGCCGCGAACAGAATGCCGAACTCGTGCGATTCGCCGGGCGGCGTGGCGAAGAGCATGCCGCGCTCGCCGCTGCGCGGACGCATGCGCATGATGCTGCCGACGAGGCTGCGCACGAGATGCGAGGCGAAATGCTCTTGCGCGACCGAGAACGTCTTGGCTTCCCACCGGTCGCCGACCGCTCCCATCAACGGCGAGAGCAACTCGACGATCAGTTCGGTCGGCGTGAAGAGCAGCGCTGCGGAGTTGAGCAGCCATTCCGCGCGCGCGAGATCGTAGCGCTCGAGGGCGCCGAGGATGTCGGCGAGGATTCGGGCCGCCGGCGCGCCCGCGGCATCGCCGCGACCCGCGTTGCCCGTGCCTTCGATGAGCTGACGGAGATCCGCATCCGACAACCCCGCGATCTGCCCGATCGAGTGGCCAAGCGTGAGCGCACTACGCGCGAACTCGAGCCGCTCCACGTCGGCCTTGCTGTAAAGCCGTACGCCGGCCGCGTTGCGGAGCGGCTCGACGAATCGGTAGCGTCGCTCCCACGCGCGGATCGTGTCGCTCGACAGACCGGTCATGCGGGCGACTGCCGCGATTTGAAATGTCGTGCTCATGGTTGCTCGGGCTACGATACCGGACCATGCTGCGCCGTGTCAAGAAGTTGTCCTAGAAATAGCATTGACAACACCACCGCCATCGACTACAGTCCAGGCCGTGGTGAGCGGAGGGCAACAATGAAACGTATAGCGATAACGGGAGCTGGAGGTTTCATTGGCCGAGCCCTGACGGCGCGGCTGCGGGCGAAAGCCTACGCGTGCGTCGCCCTTAGCCGCGAACCGGCGACCTTGCGATTGCCGGAAGACGTCGAATGCCGGCGGTTCGACGCGAACGACCCGGACGGGAATCCGACAGCGTTCGAGCGCATCGACGCGGTCATTCACCTTGCCGGCGAGAACGTCGCCGGCCGCTGGACGGCGCGCAAGAAGCACGCGATCTTCGCATCGCGCGTCGACGGAACGCGCGCGGTCGTCGACTCGATGGCGCGGTTGGCGACGCGCCCGGCCGTACTCATTGCATCGTCGGCAACCGGTTACTACGGCGCACGCGGCGACGCGACGCTCGATGAAACGTCCGCGCCGGGCGACGATTTCTTGGCGCGCACGTGCATCGAGTGGGAACGCGAAGCGCGCCGGGCGGCGGAATTGGGCATCCGCAGCGTGCAGATTCGAACCGGCATCGTGCTCGGTGACGGCGGTGCGCTGCGAAAGATGGCCGCGCCGTTTCGGTTCGGCGCGGGTGGCCCGTTCGGATCGGGGCGGCAGTTCGTGCCGTGGATTCATCTGGACGATCTCGTCGAGTTGTACGTGTTCGCGCTCGAGCGCGAGACGCTAACCGGCGCAGTGAACGGCGTCACCCCGGACTATGCGACGAGCGCGCGATTCGCGCAGGCGCTCGGCGCGGCGTTGCACCGGCCCGCCATCATTCCGGCGCCGGCGCCCGCACTTCGTCTCGTGCTCGGCGAATTCGCGCAAACGCTGCTCGGCAGTACACTCGTGATTCCCGCGACCGCGCAGGACGCCGGCTTCGCGTGGCGGCATCCGGAACTCGAAGGCGCGCTCGCGGCCGTCTACCCGTCGTCACGCGCATGGCCGGTAGTCCGTCATTTTCGTGCCGAGCAGTTCTTGCCGGTGCCGCTCGAAGCGGTGTACGCATTCTTCTCAGATGCGAGCAATCTGGAGGCGGTCACGCCCGCGTCGTTGCGTTTCGCGATGCGCGAGCATCCGGCGGCGCTGGAGCGCGGCGCGCAGATCGCCTACGAACTACGCGTCCACGGCCTGCCGCTGCGCTGGCGGACGATGATCGCGCGCTGGAAGCCGCCGTTCGGCTTCGACGACGTGCAGTTGCACGGACCGTACGCGCTTTGGCATCACGCGCACACCTTCGAGCGCGTCGCGGGCGGCGTGCTCGTGAAGGATCACGTGCGCTACGCGCTCCCTTTATATCCGTTCGGTAACCTTGCCGCGCCGCTCGTCGCGGCCGACGTGCGCAAGATCTTCGCGTATCGTCGCACGGCGCTGGAACGTTGGGCCGCGGCGTCCGGGACCGAACTGCGTGCCGCGCGCTAAGCGCGTCGTCGTCGTCGGTGCCGGGTTCGCCGGTACGTTCTCGGTCGACGTCGCGTCGCGGCGCGCCGCGTTACCCGCGATTGCGTATGCGGCGGAAGAAGCGCGCAGCGGGGCCGCCGTTTGGATTTTCCCGGAAGGCGTGCTGCAACCGCCGTCAGCGCCGCTCGCCTTCACGAGCGGCTTCGCGCACGCAGCGCGCCGCGCGCGGGTTCCCATCGTTCCCGTTGCCATGCGCTTCGTGCTGCTCGACACGCAGCGGCCGCACGCGTTTGTCGCGGCCGGACGCGTGATCGAGCCGGGGGGCGGCGCGCGGCGAGAAACGGAGGACGCGGTGGGCAGCATGCTTGCCGCGATCGACGCCGACATCACCGAACGCCGGATTGCCACCCACTTCGATCGCGTCGTGCGCGGCGCGCGCGGCGTCGACCAACGTGCGGCATCCGCGCTGCGCCGCTTTCGGCGTTGAAGGTGGTGCGCGGGTTCGTCGCAGCGTGCACCGCGCTCGGGGCCGTCGGCCTCGTCATGCAGACTGCGAACGCGCGCAAGTTCGTGCGGCTGCGCCCTGCGGCGAATGACGAGCCGGTGGATGTGTACGTTGCGATGCGCGACGAAGCGGCGAACGTCGACGGCTTCCTCGCGGCGGTGCTGCGCATGCCGAACGTTGCGCGCGTTCTGGTGGCGGACGACGGCTGCGGCGACGATACCGTCGCGCGGCTCGCCGCGGACGCGCGGCGCGACCCGCGCGTGTATTGGCTGCCGCTGTCAGGTGACGACGGCGGAAAAGCGGCGGCGCTGGCCGAGGTCGTGCACGTTTTGCGCCGACGGCGCCGTGGATGCTGTTTTTGGACGCCGACGTTCGTGTCGCCCCCGAGGCGGCCGCGACGCTCATCGCGCACGCACGGCGCCCGCGGATATCGCGACGGTACGCGGTTACGACGGCCTGCGCTCCAACCTTCGCGGATATGGACGATCGCTCTACTACGG
>JBHEMQ010000141.1:0-5447 GCA_046262475.1 Candidatus Velthaea sp. | reverse complement strand
AATTCCGCCTTCACGCCTTCGCTGGAAATGCCCGTCGCGGTAACCGCGTGCATCGTGTAGCGCAGAATGCAGACGATCTCGGTCGCGAGGACGCTTTGCAGTATGTCGATCGTCTGGTTGACATCGCCTTCGTAGGTTTCGGTAACGACGCCGGTCTCGAGATGCGCTCGCGCGCGGCGCCGGAGTTCTTGCACGTCGCTAAGAAACGGCTGCGCCGAATCCGACTTAACGGTAGTCGCTTTTGATACGTTCACAAGGGGACTTATATCCGGCTCCCTTGCTTTGCAAACGCCATCCCGTGTGGGAGACCCCGGCCTTCCTCCGAATCAAACCGCATGAACGGCAAGGGCGAGCGTCTCGGCGTTCGTAAAATGTACAAGCTCTACGTCGGCGGCGCGTTCGTCCGGTCCGAATCCGGTCGCAGCGATCCGGTCGACGGCGAAAACGTCGCACACGCCTCCCGCAAGGACGCCCGCGATGCGGTCGTCGCGGCGCGCGTGGCGCACGAAAAGTGGGACGGTCAGACGCCCGGCGTGCGCGGCCTCGTCCTGTACCGCCTCGCCGAAATGATGGAAAGCCGCGCGGCGGAACTGGCCGCACAGCTGGAGCGAGGGGGCACGGTGGACGCGAGCGGCGCACGGGCCGAGGTCGCGGCCGCCGTCGACCGCGTCGTGTGGTACGCGGGCTGGTGCGACAAATACGTCGCGGTGGCATCGACGCGCAATCCGGTGAGCGGTCCGCACTTTAACTTTTCGACGACCGAAGCGACCGGCGTCGTCGCCGTCGCCGCGCCGGACGAGCCCGCACTGCTCGGCATCGTAACGGCCGTGCTGCCGCCGCTTGTCAGCGGCAACGCGGTCGTCGCCATGGCGTCCGAGCGCGACCCGCGCACCGCCGTGACGTTCGCGGAGTGTCTCGCGACCAGCGACTTGCCCGCCGGCGTCTGCAACGTGCTTACCGGCTCGCGCGGCGACGTCCTCGCCGTCCTTGCGGCGCACATGGACGTCAACGCGTTCGCCGCCTTCGGTTTGCCGGACGATGACGTGAAACGCTTGGCCGTACTCGCCGCCGAAAACGTCAAGCGAACGCACTTCGAGGGTGCACCGCCCCCGCACGAGTGGTTCGGCGAGCGGTATGACGATCTCGAGCGCGTGCTGGCGTTCACCGAAATAAAAACCATTTGGCATCCGGCACGCATTTAGCGCTCGTCCGGACGGCGCATGCGCTGTGGGACCGCGGGCTCGTCAACGGTTCGAGCGGCAATATCAGCGCACGGCTCGACGACGGCTCGATTTTGATCACGCCGTCCGGCTGCAGTTTCGGCGCGCTCGCGGCCGACGATCTGGTGCGAGTCGGCATCGACGGCCGGCCGTACAACGCGGGGATGCGTCCCTCGGTCGAACGTTTGCTGCACCTCGCGGTCTACCGCGCGCGAGCGGACGTGCGCTACGTGATCCACACGCATCCCGCGTACTGCGTCGTCTGGTCCCAAACCGGCGGCCCGTTTCCGCGCGAAATCGTCGCGGCGACGGAATCGCTCGCACCGCTGGCCTGGGTACCGTTCGCACCGTCTGGTTCACAGGAGCTTGCCGACGCCGTCGCGCGCGCGCTGTCCGGCGACGCGGCCCTCGCACTTCTCGAGAATCACGGATTGATCGCGGTGAGCGGCGACATCGATGCGGCCTTCCTGCAAACGGATCTCGCCGAGTCGTGCGCGCACGTTGCGTACGCGAGCCGACTACTTCGCGAACTCACGTCGCGGCGGGGTATTCCGAGGTGCGCCGCGGGCGGATAAGAAGCACGGGAAGGCGCCTGCGCGCCGCGAAAGGGGGTCGGCCGCGGAGAGGTGGCAGAGTGGTCGAATGCACTCGCTTGGAAAGCGAGCAGACTGTAAAAGGTCTCGGGAGTTCGAATCTCCCCCTCTCCGGTTGATGCTCGTTCGGCGCTACCGGGCGCCGGCGCTATCGCAACATGTCTCTGGTCACCGGTGCCGGCGGCGCGCTGACATTCCGTCGAGATTGGAACGGCGGCATCTCGACCGTCCCGACTCATGGGAATGGTAAGCGCGTTTCAGCGCCCGTCGGCGGATCGCCGCACGACACCGGCAGCGCTAGATACTGTTGCGTCCAAAGCCGGCCTGCGGCGACCGTACCGAGTGCGGTAAGGAACGCCGCAGCGCGACGAGTTCATTCACGGCGGGCGGCGCGCAGCGACGAACGATGCGGCGCTGTGCGTACGTGCGCGGCCCGCGCCGCCGTCGCCGCGCCCGTCGTGTCGAACACCTCGCGCAGGAAGCACACGGAACAGACCAATACCGCGCGCTTGCCTTCGCGAATGACGCGGGCGTGCTGCGTGCCCGTCTGCGCCCCTCCCCGCCGCACGCGCGCAGGGCGGACTCAGCGCCGCAGCAACGGCCGCACGCGCTCGTAGGGCAAGCCGTACAGCGTCGTGCCGTTGCGCCCGGTCATGGTTTTTGCGCTGAAGAGCGCGTCGTCAATGGCCTCTTCGGTCGCATCCGCCGTCGCGCCGAAGAGCGCATCCACGCGATCTTCGGCGAGCATCAACGGCGGCCCCGAAATGCCGCCGCGGCGCGGAAAGGTGTGCGTGGTGCTGAACGCGATCATCAAATCGCCGCTCGAGACGTGCGATGTCGCGCCGGTGCGACCGAGTCCGAGTGAGGTTCGTTTGGCGATGTCGCGCAAGCGCCCGGCGTCGACCGGCGCGTCCGTCGCCACGACGATGATGATGCTGCCGTCGGCAGCGCGGCCGGTACGCGGTGCGGCCGCAGCCCGATTATAACGCGGCAAGAGTTCGTTGCGCAGCGCGCGTCCGACGTGCACGCCGTCGATGATGAGCTCTTCGCGGGAGCCGGTGTTGAGGTTGACGAGCACGCCGACGGTGTAGCCGCCGAGCGCCGCCGGCAGCACCCGTGACGACGATCCGATGCCCCCCTTGAAGCCGAACGCGTGCATACCGGTACCGGCGCCGACCGCGCCGCGTGCGAAGTTCGCCGTCGAGGCGCCGTCTAGCATCGTCGTGACGTCCTCGGCGGTCACGTGCCGCCCGCGAATGTCGTTGAAACCTTGATCGTCGCATTCAGCGACGACCGGCAGCGGCACGTCGTCGCGGACGCCGATTTGCGGATACTTCTGCATCATCCACCAAATGACGCCGTCGTCGGCGCGTCCGACGTCGAGCGTATCGGTGAGGACGATGGGCGTTTCCAAAAAGCCCGACTGCTCGATCCACTGCACCCCCGTCATCTCACCGTTTCCGTTGAGCGCGTAGGTCGCCCGCGCGACGCGAACGTTCCACGGATCGGCGTTGGGAATGATGCCGGTCGCGCCGGTGCGCACGTCGGTTCCCTCTATTTTCGTAACCTGTGCGACGCGCACGCCGGGCACGTCGGTAATGCCGTTATGCGGCCCGGCCTGTAACGTACCGACGTGCACCGGTGAGGCGCCCATCGAAAAGACGGCGAGCAGCAACACGATGGCGACGCGGCGGTTCATGCGGTGCTAGTCGCGAGCCCCGATGGTTTCCCCTTCGCTCCGCGCGCATGCTGCACGTTCGCGTTCGTAGCTTGCGCGCAAACGCGCGAGATACTCCGGATCGATGCGCAGGCCGTCCAGCGGTCCGCCCACGATCGGTTCGGCGATGCGCGGCGGCAGCGCATCGTCAGCCGGCGTCCAGCCCAGCCGCGCGTTGATGGCGCGTTTCCGCCGCCAGGTGCGCGCGGCGCTCGCGCGCAGCGCCGTGCCGTCAAGGACTAAACCGGTTACGGCGCTCCACAGTGCCGCCGCTTCATCGTAGAAATCATCGAAGCAGTCGCGCACGAACTTGCAGATCACGAGCGAATCCCACGCCGCCGCGTAGTCTTCCGCATCGACCGCGCCGCGCGCGCGTTCGGCGTCGCTCGGACGCGCATCGGGATTGCGCAGATCTCGGTCGTACGTCGCGGAACGGTTATGACAGGCGCCGCGCGTGCACGTCGCGAGGCCGAGCGCGTACGTCGGCAGCGCGCGCGGCTCGTAGCCCGGCAGCTCGAGTCCCTTCGCGTGCATCGCAAACGACGGGGCGTCGCCGCCGATGGCGGCCGCGGCGGCGCGAACGCCGAGTGCGAGCGTGGCGCCGAGTCCCGTGCGCGTCGCAATCGCATCGATTGCCGGCAGCAGCACGCGCGCGTTGCCGAAACGCAACGGCGTGCCGAACGCAAGCTCCGGCACGAGGCCGCGCTGCGCGCACTCCATGGCGAACGCGATGACGGACCCGGTCGAAATGGTATCGAGCCCGAACTCGTCGCACCGGCCGACCGCGTCGAGCACGGCGTCGAGATCGTCGACGCCGCAATTCGGTCCGAAGGCCCAGACGCTCTCGTACTCGCTTGCGGCCGCATTCCGGCGCTCGCGGCCTTTGCGAACGTACATGTGCTCGCATTGCACGGGGCAGCCGGCGCAGCCGGCGCGCAGCTCCGTGTACTCCGCGCTCGATTCGCGCGCGCGCTCGGGCGTTACGCCCTCGACACCCTCGAACACCGCCGCCGTGAAATTGCGCGTCGGCAGCTGACCCATGCGCTGCAGGACGCGCATGTTCGCGCCCGTTCCGAGCACGCGGTACTTGGCGGTCTCGGCTCCGAGCGTGCGCGCCTTTAGTGCCGCGGCTAGGTGCGCGGTACGCTCGGGGTCCGCGATGCGCACGTCGCCGCGTCCGCGCAGGACGATCGCCTTGAGACGCTTGGCGCCGAGCACCGCGCCGGTGCCGCCGCGGCCCGCTTGCCGTCCATCATTCTCTAACGCCGCGAAGCGCACGCCGCGCTCGCCCGCCGCGCCGATCGCGCACACCCGCGCGCTCCGGTCGTTCAACCGCTCGCGCAGCGCTTTGGTGCTCTCGCGCGCACTTCGGCCCAGAAGTTCGTCCGCCGAGTCGAACCGCACGCCGTCGTTTTCGATGACGACGGTCGTCCAGCGCCGCGCGCTGCCGCGCACGACCAGCGCGGCCAATCCGCAGCGCCGCAACACGGCCGACCAGTGACTCGAGGACAACCCTTCCCGCCGCGAACACGACGACGTTCTCGGGACCGAGCGGATCGAGCGGACCGCGCACGCGCTCGTCCATCAATCGCACGGCGAGGCCCACGCCTCCGAGCGCGTCGGCGAAAACGGCATCATCCAGTTCGCTGCGACGGATGGTTTCCGTCGTCAGATCGATTTCGAGCACGCCGCGCGGTCCGACGTACATCAGCCGCCGCTCGCCAAGAACAGCACGCACGGCCGGTCGGCGGAGGTGATCGGCTCGTCGTCACGGACCGCGCGGCGGCCGTCGAGCAGCAAAAAATTCGGCTCGACGAAGGCGTCGCGCGCCGGCGTGATGACGCTCGGGATGAGTTGCGGGTGCGCGGTCGCGAGAGCGTTTGCGACCGCACGTAGCGTCGCGGGCTCCGCAACCGC
>JBHEMQ010000140.1:5078-5451 GCA_046262475.1 Candidatus Velthaea sp. | reverse complement strand
GTAGCGCTCGACGCGCGAAGGCCACGCATCCCAGCGGTCCAGCGTGATGGTCGCAATTCCGTCGTGCGCATCGAATGCGATGATCCGCTCGTCGCCAAAACCGAAAATCATGGGCGGAGCATTGCCGCGCCGCGGGACGGTCACGATATTTCCTTCGCGCCGCGCATCGACCGACGCACTCACAAACGGTTGACGTTCCCAAGGACGATGCTGCCGCGAACGACGAGATAGTGCATCGCGCCGCCGCGACGGCCAAAGTTGCTGTTCGCGATACCGCCAAGCAGCAACGTGCCCACCGGCAACTCGGTGACGTAAGAGTAGTAGGCGGGTACATCGGGCAGCCCGAGCTTATCCGCCATGCGCATCGCGCTGA
>JBHEMQ010000140.1:1761-4992 GCA_046262475.1 Candidatus Velthaea sp. | reverse complement strand
GGTTCGGGTCTTTCACGTCGTTGAGGCGCACCTGGTCTCGGTTTGGGCTACTTGACGTTCGTACGAACGGGAAGACCGACAACACCGGTCTGCGGATCGACGGGCGCGCACCAGCCGTTCATGCGCGCCCACACGAGTACGTCGTCGCCCTTGATCTCGACGTCCGTTATTTGCTCCATCCAGTCAGGCGGCGGCGTGTTTTGCCATTCGAGGTCGCCCGAGGGGGCGTAGCGGAACAGGTTGCGCCCCGGCTCGGCGGCTGCGGGATCGACGACGACGTAATCCCCGTCGTCGCGCGTAAGCATCCAGCGGATTGGTCCCGGCACCACGACGTGTGTACCATCCGCAAGCTCGAAGGAACGATTGTCCCAACAGATCGTCACCACCCGCGTACCATCCCTGTAGTGGCGCCAAAACATGCAACCCGGCCCATAGCGATCAACGCGCGCAAGCATTTCGCCGGAGCGATCCAAGGTAATGGTCGCTATTCCCTCGCGCGCGTCAAACGCGGCAATCGGGCGATGATATTCGACGACCATCGGCGGCCCGTTGCCGCGACGCGGGATGGTAACGATGCGCCCTTCCAGTTGCGGCTTCCCAGTGCCGCTCAAGGGTTTATTAGGTCGCCGAAGACGAGCATGCCGCTCGTGGCCAGATATTGCATTGCGCCGGCGCTGTTGCCGAAAACGCCACCGCCCCTCGAGCGCGGCTCAACGTTGCTCATGCATGTATTGCAACCCCGAAGCCGAGAATGCCGCTCGTGACGAGGTATTGCACGCCTCCGCCGCTGCCGAAAATATCCGGCGTACGAATACAACTCGGCCCGTATACGGCAGTGCGAGTTTATCCGCGTCACTCCGTCCATAAAGACACCGGACGTTGCTAATTCGCGCATCGGCGACGGATCAACCGATGAAATGTTTTCATCTTTCGCTTCGGCGATACGCCGGCCACCTTGTTTGCGGTCATTTGTCCTGCGTGCGAACCCGAAGGCCGACAACACCGGTGCGTACGTTCACCGGTGCGCACCAGTCGTTCATGCGCGCCCACACGAGTACGTCCTCCCCCTTGATCTCCACATCCGTGATCTCATCTTGCGGGCGGAAAAGCCGCGGGGCAACTTGCCAATTTAGTGTGCCCGAAGGCCGTAGCGCAAGAGATTTCGGCCCGGCTCGGTGGCTGCGGGATCGACGACGACGTAATTCCCGTCGTCGAGCGTAAGCATCCAGCGGACTGGTCGCGGCACCACGACGTGTGTGCCGTCCGCGAGTTCGAAGGAGCGATTATCCCAACAGATGGTCGCCGCACGCGAGCCATCCCTGTAGTGGCGCCAGCACATGCCATCGGGACCGAGGCGTTGAACGACCGGAAGCCGTTCATCGCAACGATCCAACGTAATCGTTGCGATCCCATCGTGTGCCTCGAACTCCGCGACCGGCCGATCGCGGTAATGCACCACGATCGGTGGAAGGCTGCCGCGCTGCGGAATGGTGACGGTACGTCCGTCAAGCCACGGCTGCGCTGTGTCGCAGATGCACTGCAGTGTTGAAAGACCAGCGTACCACCGGTGACCAGATACTGAATCGCTCCACCGCTACCCCGAAAGATACCGTTTGCAACAGCTGCGAGCATCTGCGTTCTCTCTGGAACCTTTGACGCGTACGATATATAGGCGGGTGTATACGGTAGCGAAAGGTTGTCGGCGATGTCGGCTGCGCTCACAAACGTACCATCCGCGTTAGTGACTTGGTCGAGCGTCGTTAGGCACGCTCCACCTTCAGCTTGAGCAATCGGTCGCACTAACCGGGCGAGGGACGAGCCGGCCATCTCACCAGCTCTGTTCGCGGCAGTCGTGGTAATGAGCGCTGTATCGACTCCGGCTTTGATGGAGCGTCGTCAGCCATGCGCCCGCTGTGGCGCCCATGACGCCGGTTTGATTGACGGCCGCGGTCCGTATTTGCGCTCCATCGACACTCGGCATGAATGGCGGGTTCGGGTCTTTCACGTCGTTGAGGCGCACCTGGTCTCGGTTTGGACTACTTGACGTTCGTACGAACGGGGAGACCGACAACACCGGTCTGCGGATCGACGGGCGCGCACCAGCCGTTCATGCGCGCCCACACGAGTACGTCGTCGCCCTTGATCTCGACGTCCGTTATTTGCTCCATCCAGTCAGGCTGCGGCGTGTTTTGCCATTCGAGGTTGCCCGAGGGGGCGTAGCGGAACAGGTTGCGCCCCGGCTCGGCGGCTGCGGGATCGACGACGACGTAATCCCCATCGTCGCGCGTAAGCATCCAGCGTATTTCCCCCGGCACGACGATGCGCTTGCCGCCCGCGAGCTCGAAAGAGTGATTGTCCCAGCAAATGGTCACCGTCCGCGTGCCATCTTGAAAGTGACGCCAAAACATCCGACCCGGACCGTACCGCTCGACGCGGCGCGGCGACGAATACCACGGGCCCAAGGCGATAGTCGCTATTCCTTCGCGCGTGCTGAAATCGGTGATCGTATAACCGCCAGCGGCGAAGTCAAGGACCATCGGCGGTCGGTTGCCGTGACGCGGGATAGTAACAATCCCTCCCTCGAGCCGCGGCTGCAAGAGGTCGCTCATAGAGGTGTTGCGCCGCCGACAACGAGGGTACCGCTCGTGACGGGATATTGCATCGCTCCTCCGCTACCTCCAAATATCCCGTTCGCGACACGCACGAGCATCTGCGTTCCCGCCGGAACTTCCGTCACGTACGAATACAAACCCGGCGCGTACGGCACCGAAAGATCTTCGGCGGCAGTGGATATGCAACCGATGCATGTCGGGCGCAGTCAAGGGTTTGACGTTATGGAGCGTTTCGCATGTTCAGACATCTCTTTGATCCGAATGGTAACCATGCACTTCGCGCAGTCACGGATCGAAGTTCCGATCGTTCCGTTTCTTCCGGTCGCCGGGCAAGTTCCGGTCGCTAGCGACCCAGGGACGCGGCGGCCACATTGAATGCCTAAGCCCCGCGCTACGCCGGCCGCACGCCGAGATTCGGTGTCCGAGATTCCACCTGAAACTCCGGCGAGCACCAGCGCCAACAACGCTATGTGAAGCACGTGCTTGCCTCGTGTATCGTCGCATATCCGGTGGCCTCATGTGTCCCAATCGTGCATAAGCAACTGCTTAGGGCTGACCCCGTCCTGCGCCTTGAAGGCAGCGCTGGCTCCGTCGCGGTGGTGCAGCACAATCGGTGGAA
>JBHEMQ010000140.1:0-1751 GCA_046262475.1 Candidatus Velthaea sp. | reverse complement strand
CAACTGCTTTGAGCTCACCCTGTCGTGCGCCTTGCGCTGGATCGCGATAGTGCAGCGGTAGTGCAGGACAATCAGAGGGAGACTTCCACGTTGCGGACGGTATGTCTGACGAGCCGCGGCTCCGCGGTCGCGCTCACGCGCCGTAGAACCAGTCGGTGTCCCGGTAGTCGTCGGGTGCGCGGGTTGCGAGCAGCGCGTCGCGGCGCGTCATCGCCTCACCGTGCACGTGCCAGAAACGGCCCCAGTCGCGCGCCATCGACTGGACGCGCGCGGTACGCAGCACTCGCGCGCTTTTATATGCGGCGAACGCCGCATCGACGCCGGAATGCTCGGCGAACGCCGCGCCGAGCGCCACCGCATCTTCGATTGCTTGGCACGCGCCCTGCGCCAAGTATTGGAGCATCGGGTGTGCCGCATCGCCTAAAAGCACGGCGCGCCCGCGCGCCCATTCCGGGCGCGGCGGACGATCGTACATCGGCCAGCGGCGATTGCGCTTGATCATGCGCAAGGCGTTGCGCACGGCGCCGGTCGCAGTGCCGAAACGCTCTTCGAGTTCATCGGTCGTTCCCCAGTCGTCGGAGTCCGGCCGGTAACGGTAACTCTTGAAGACGGCGACCTGGTTGTACAACTCGCCGCGGCGCAGCGGATACTGCACGAGGTGCATGTCCGGTCCGGTCCAGACGACGACGTTATCGAGGCCGGCGTGCTCCGACATCTGCTCGATGGGAATCGCGCCGCGATACGCCACGTATTCGGAGCACTCGGGACCGCCGTCGTCGGACACGTAGCGCCGCACGGTCGACCACAAGCCGTCGGCGCCGACGAGCGCTTCGCCCGACTCGTGCGAGCCGTCGGCGCACGTCACTGTGACGGCCTCGCCGGATTCGGCGATGGAAATGAGTTCCTTGTTGTTGCGCAACGAGATGCGCGCGTCGCGCCGGCAGGCGGCGACCAGCACCGCGAGCAGATCACTGCGGTGCATCACGATGTAGCGATAGCCGTAGCGCCGGCGAAACGGCGGGCCGAGATCGAGCCACGTCACGCGTTCGCCGGACAGTGCGTTCATCCACGTGATGCGTTCGGGAAAGACGGCGTCGGGCTCGATGGCGTCGGCCAGGCCGAGGCGCCGCAGGAGCCGCACGGCGTTCGGCGCGACCTGGATGCCGGCGCCGATCTCGCGCAGCTCGGGCGCCTGCTCGAAGACGGCGACGTCGTGGAGGCCGGCGCGCCGCAGGAAGAGCGCGGCGGCCAGCCCGCCGATGCCGCCGCCCGCGATGAGGATCGCCACGCCTCAGTCCGGCGCGACCGCTATCGCCGCGATCTCCAGCCGTAAACGCGGATCGGTCGCGAGCCGCTTCACCTCGACCGTCGTGCTGGTGGGCAGATGGCCGTTGAAAAACTCGCCTTGGATGCGATTGACGACGTCTTGATCGGCCGCGATGTCCGTGAAAAAGCGCGTCAACGAGACGACGTCCGAGGGCGTGCAGCCGGCGGCCGTGAGCGCTTGACGCAGGTGCGCGTACGCGAGTTGCGCTTGCGATGCCGCGTCGGCGGGAATCGCATCGAATTCCTCCGGCCGGTGCGGATGGTCGTGATACACGGGGGCACCGGTAACGCCGGAGACGAACACGAGCCGGCCGCGCGCGACTTTGATCGCGGGCACGAAGAGCGAGTTGATCGCCGGATCGTAGCCCTCGTGATGGACGACCTGCAGGCGATCCGGTGCGGTCACGTGCGTGCGAGCACGAAGT
>JBHEMQ010000139.1:0-5453 GCA_046262475.1 Candidatus Velthaea sp. | reverse complement strand
GGAGAACGCAGAACAAGCGAATGCGCATCGCCGGCGGCGGAATCGCGCTCACGTATTTGATCGCGCTCTGCAGATCGTCTTCGGCCAGCGCAAGCAAGGCGTCCAGAGCGGCGCGATTCTCACTGCGCAGCGCGGGGTCCAGCAAGTGATGGTGATCGCTGCCGGCGGCTGCGAGCAGATCGCGCGGGATGTACACCGCGTTTTCGCGCTCGACGTCCCACGGGATATCCTTCAAGATGTTCACGGTCTGGAGCGCTTCCCCGAACGCTTCACAGTGCGCGAGCAGGCGCGCGTACGTTCGCGCGCCCACGAACGGTGAATGCGCGTGCCAGAGGTCGGTCAAAAGATGGCCGACCGTGCCGGCGACGTAGTAGCAATAGCGCCGGAATTCCTCGATGCTGACGATGCGGATGCCGTCCGGATACGCGTCGACGAAACGCATCATGCCGTGCGTCAACTCGCCGACCCACTCCGTAAGGATGCGGCGCGATTGCGGATCGAGCGCGCGGAAAGCCGCAAAAACGTGGCCGGCGCCGGCAATCAGCGCGCGGTCGCTTTCGGTCATGCCCGTGCCGTCCGCTTTGGCTGCAAACTGCGCCGCCGCGGCAGCATCGGCGAACGCATCGACGAACGCCGCTAAAAGCAGCGCCTTGCGCGCGGCACCGATCGCGCGGTCGTCCTCGACCGTATCGGCGATGCGGCACAGCAAGTAACCCACCGTGACGGGCGCCGCGAGGGTGCGCGGCAGCAGCCGGATTCCCAGTGCAAAGGTGCGCGACACGCGCGGCAGCATCGCGTTGCAAAAACGGAGTGAGTCCAACGTGCTGCCGGTCACCCGGAAACCCTTTTCTCGGCTCCGCACGGAGGCCTGCCTCGGCCGTTGCCCGCAACTACGCGCCATGCACCTCGGAACGCCGCAACATCGCGATCTCTTCTGCCGCACGTTCATCGAGACGCACCGTCCGTACGAACCAGAGGATCTTCCGTGGCCCGAGCTCGGCTCGCCGTACATCGAGCGCTTGCGCGGCATCCCGTTTTGGGGCATCGCGCGCGCGATGGAGCGCAAGGCCGGCATCATGGTGTCCTCCTTCGCTGGCACGCTCGAGGACCCGTTGATTCGTGAAGCCGTGGCCGTGCAGGGCGTCGAGGAAGACCGTCACGCGCGGCTGATGTCGCACCTGATCGAGCGCTACGACCTGCGCGCGGACGAGATTCCCTTCGCGCCGCCGCGCGCCGCGCACGACGATTTCGTGGTTTTCGGCTACGAAGAATGCCTCGATTATTTCATGGGCGCGGCGCTGTTCGGCGTCGCGTCGGAACTCGATTTTTTTCCGGCGAACTTTGTTGCGATCTTCGAGGAGACGCTCCTTGAAGAAGCCCGGCACATCACGTTTTTCATCAACTGGTACCGCTACGAAGAAGCCCGTGGGGGCCGCGACCGTTGGCCGGGACGCGTGCTGGTGAGCGCGCGCAATTACGTCCGTGCGCTGCAGCGGCTCGTCGCCTCGTTCGCCGGCGAGCAAACGACGGGCTTCGCGGCGCCGGCCGCCGGTGAGATCTTCGAGGGCCTCACGCCGAAGCGGTTTTTGGAAGCGGGACTCGCGCAGAACCGCCGCTTCATGGGAATGCTGGATCGCCGGCTCGTCAAGCCGACGGCCTTACCGGCTCTCGCGCGCGTACTCCTCACCGTGCTGCGCGCGCTGCCGCCGCCGCGGCGCGTGCGAGTGCCGTAAGCGGAAAGTGCTGGCAATACAAATGATACCGCAGATAAAAATTCTGCGGAAAACCCGTTCCGGTGAACTCGGCCTCGTCCCACGTGCCGTCCGCGCGCTGTTCGCGAACTAAGTAGTCGACGCCGCGCTCGACGGAGGCGGCAAACGCCTGCGCGATGCGAGGCAATCGTTCGACGGCGGCCAGCAGTCCGATGAGCGCCCACGCCGTTTGCGACGGCGTGCTGGAGCCGTGCCCGCGCAGCCCCGGTGCGCGGTAGCTCGCGCAGGTTTCGCCCCAACCACCGTCCGTGTTCTGCACGCTCTTGAGCCAAACGGCACCGCGCACGAGCGCGCGCCGAACAGCCACACCCGCTTCGACCGCGCCGAGCGCCGCGAGCGCGCCGCTCGTGCCATACACGTAGTTGACGCCCCAGCGGCCGAACCATGCGCCGTCCGGCTCTTGCTGCGCGAGCAAGAACGTCAGGCCGCGTCCGAACGCCTCGCCCGCCGGCGGCACATTGCAAGCCGCCGCCATCTCGAGCACGCGCGCCGTCACATCCGCCGTCGGCGGATCGATCATCGCATGCAGGTCACCGTACGGGATCCGGTTGAGCCACGCTTTGTCGTTGTCGCGGTCGAAGGCCGCCCAGCCGCCGCCGCGGCATTGCATCGACGCGACCCAGCGCGCGGCGTGCTCGACGGCGGCGCGGACGCGTGCCGGCTGCGGATGCCGTACGCGCGAAAGCGCCATCGCGACGACCGCCGTATCGTCGACGTCGGGGGAAAAACGGTTGTCGAACTCGAAGGCCCAGCCGCCCGGCGTGCCGGTGCGGTTTTTCACGGCCCAATCGCCGTAGCCTAGAATTTGTTTGTCGAGGAGCCAGTTCGCGGCGCGGATGAGGCGCGGATCGTGGGCCGCCGCACCGGCTTCAACAAGCGCGCGGACGGCCAGCCCCGTATCCCAGACCGGCGATATGCACGGCTGCACGCGATACGTGCCGCCCTCGTGAATCGCGAAGCGCTCGAGCGCCGCGAATCCGCGCACGACGCGCGGATCGTCGCGGCGATAGCCGAGTGCGCGCAGCGCGAGCATCGAGTTGAGCATCGCGGGGATGATGCCGCCCCAGTCGCCCGTCGCTTCTTGGCGTTCGAGCACCCAGCGCTCCGCCCGCGCGACGCCGATGCGGCGCGCCGGAACGATGCCGCGCCGCGCGCCGGCTTTCAACAGCGCGTCGAGCGCCGCAAAAAGGGGCTCGGGCGTTGCGCGGGCCGGCGCCGGTGCGGTGCCGGCAGCCAATTCGCTTAGGTCGAGCCGCGGTTCGTACACGGGCTTCTTGTCGAACACGACGATGAGGGGCACGGTGCTGCCGCGCGCCCAGCTCGACAGATCGTAAATCGAAAACGGACCGCGCTCGGGCAACAGCATGAGCGCCGGCGGCAATGCCGGCAATGCGTCCCAGTCGTACGCTCCGATCAGCGCGAGGTGAAATTTGGTGAAAACGCGCGCGCCTGCGAGCCCGCCGCGCGCACGTATGAAGTCGCGCCCGCGCAGCAGCGCCGGATCGTCGCGCGGCACGCCGAGCAGCCGCAGCGCCATGTACGCTTCGATGCTCGTACTGAGTTCGCCGCCGTCGCCGAAGAACAGTTCCCAGCCGCCATGCTCGCGCTGCTCGTGGCGAAAGTACCGCTCCGCCGCGTTATGCGGAAGGCGGTCGAAGACATCCCAAATGCGATGCAGCAAAACCGCTTCGGCGGTGATCGTCGGGTTCGACTGCAGTTCCGCCCACCAATAGCCGTCCGCCGTCTGCCGCGCGAAGAGCGCGTCGACGCTCTTCGCGATCGCTGCGTGCAGGGGGCGCGAGCCGGGGCCGTCCGAAAACGGCGGCATGGCGACGGTCGCACGCATCGTGTCAGTGCTCATTGCCGGTGCGTGGTTCGGCTTGCTGTTCGCACGCGCACGTTTTTGGGACCCGCCGTGCGACGGCCTGTGCGCCGCCGCGCCAAGCGACGACGCGCCCGAGGTACATGCGATCGTGCCCGCGCGCGATGAAGCGGCGATGCTGGCATCGACGCTTCCGGCCCTGCTCGCGACCGCGTACGCCGGGCGATTCCGCGTGACGCTTGCGGACGACGGCAGCAGCGACGGGACGGCGGAACTCGCGCTCGGGCTCGCGCACGCCGCCGGCGCGGCGGACCGGTTCACCGTCGTACGCGTGCCGCCGCGGCCGGCCGGATGGTCGGGCAAGGTGTGGGCGATGGCGGCGGCCGTTGCGGACGCGCGCGCTCGCGAACCCGCGCCCGCGTACTGGTTCTTCACCGACGCGGACGTCGTCCACGATTCAACGCACGTTGCGCGGCTCGTGGCAACCGCGCGCGCTGAAGCACTGGACCTCATCTCAGCCCTCGTGGAACTGAGCTGCCGCAGCGCCTGGGAGAAACTGCTGATTCCCGCGTTCGTGTTCTTCTTCTGCAAATTGTATCCGTTCGCATGGGTCGCCGACGAACGCCGGCGCACCGCTGCCGCCGCCGGCGGATGCATGCTGATCTCGAACACCGCGCTGCAGCGCATCGGCGGAATCGAGCGGATCGCGAATGCGCTGATCGACGACTGCGCGCTGGCCGCTGCCGTGAAGGACGCCGGCGGACGCATGCGGCTCGCGCTTACGACGCAGGCGCGCAGCATACGCCCGTACAACGGGCTGCCGGAAATTTGGAGGATGGTTGCGCGCTCGGCGTACACACAGTTGCGCCAATCGCCGGTGCTCCTCGCCGCTACCGTCATGGGAATGCTCGCGCTGTACGTCGTGCCGCCGGTCTCAGCGGTCGCCGGTGTGCGCCGACGGGACCCGCTGCTCGCGCTGAGCGGTGCCGCAGCGTGGGCGATGCTCAGTTTCGCTTACGTTCCGATCCTGCGGCGCTACCGGCGTTCGCCGGTGCTCGCGCCGCTTCTCCCGCTCAGCGCGCTGCTCTACACCGCAATGACGGCCGACTCGGCCCGGCGCCACGCGCGCGGGCACGGCGGTGCATGGAAGGGGCGGACCGTTACGAAAGCGCCGCCGCCGTGCGGCTGAGGGCGGTCAGCGCGATCCGCAAACCGAGCAGGAAACGGATGCTGCGCAAGGGCGCTCTCAGGAACGCGAAGGTTAGGGCAAACGGCCGCAGCCGGCCCGCGTCGTCGTACGCGCCGCCGATCTCCGGCAAATCGTTGTGCGCGCCGTCGCTCACAATGCGGACGATCGCGACGCGCACGTCTTGGGCGCGCAACGCGTTGAGGAGCGCGCGCGATTCCATGTCGACGACCGCGGCGTGCGCCGTCACGCCGAGCGCCGCCTTTGCGCTTGCCGTGCACACGACGCGCTCGACGCTCGTTGCGCGAACGCGAACGGCCGTCGGTCCGACGGCGCGCTGCACGTCGGCGCACAATTGCGCGTCGAGCCGAAGGCCGTCGACCGAATCGTACACGACGACGTCGCCTACGCTGCGCTTGACGTCGAGCGCGCCACAAAGACCGACGATCAGAACGGTGGAGTGCGGCGTGAATTCCGGCAGGGCCGCCGCAGAAGCGGCGCCGGCCGGAACGGCGATGCAGCGCGACTTTCCGCCGGCACGCCGCACGACCGCGGCTTCAGCTCCGGCCGGAACGACGATGGTGTCGAAATGCATTGAGGCCGCCTTCGCAAACCGGCCGGCGATGTCGGCGTAACTGAGGGCGGTCATGCCATCCCGCGCTCCGGGGTGCCC
>JBHEMQ010000138.1:0-5456 GCA_046262475.1 Candidatus Velthaea sp. | reverse complement strand
ACCATGACGCAAAACGACCTCGATAACGGCCGCCTCATCGTGGAAATCGGGGTTGCGGCCGTGCGTCCCGCAGAATTCGTCATCCTGCGGATCGGACAATGGACCGCCGATGCGAACAGCGCGCCGGGCCGTCCGCATCGGCCGCCGCCTTAAAGCTTCGCGACGAGCGCTTTAAGCACCGCAAGGGCGGTGCTGCGGCTCGACGCCGGCGTACGCATACCGATGACCTTGCCGCCCTTCACCGAACCGCCTTCCCAGCCGCCCAGGCTCGGGACCAAATACGCCTTCTCACCGACGCCTGAAAATTCAGGACCGGTCGCGACATAGTAGCGCGCCGGGGCGACGGTGATGGTGACTGCACCCTGCTTGCCGTCCGCGCGGATCCATTGGCACTGGCCCGCCTGCGGGATATCCGACGTCTCGCCGAGTTTATAGTTCGTCCCGTACCACGCGCGCAGCTGGCTCATGGAGAGCATGCTGCAGGCTTTCGGCGAATTCGCTGCGACCAGGCACGACATGTCGCGCTCACGAAGCGGCAACGCCGCCGCTGTAGAACCGAGTGAGTGACATGGCACTGGAGTACGAACTGCGCGACTTCACCGTCGACGAATATCACCGCATGGCCGACGCCGGCGTTCTGCCGCCCGGTGAGCGCGTCGAGTTGCTGGACGGTAAGATCGTCCGGATGAGCCCGATCGGCCGGCGGCATTGGATCTTGCATGGGCTCATCGTTGCCTATCTCAATCGCATGCTTCCGCAGTACGGCATCGTGGGGCAAGGTTCGTTTCCAATGGGAACCCGCGACGAACCGCAACCGGACGTCGCGATACTCAGGGACGCGTTGCAAACGTATTTTGATCGCGCTCTGACACCAAACGACGTGCTAGCGATCGTGGAGGTTGCTGATTCCTCGCTGCGGACAGATCTCGGCCCGAAGCTCGCGCTCTATGCGCGGTTTGCCGTGCCGAGCTACCTCGTGGTGGATGTCGCCGGGAATTGCCTCATCCACCACACGGAGCCGAACGATCTCGCTTATGCGAACGCCGTCACCGTCGGCACCGGCGACACGTTCACGTTGGCTGCCGTGCCCGGCATCACGCTCGCAGCGTCTGCGTTTCTTTCGCCGTCGTAGAGCCGGCGCATTGGTGCGCGTTTAGCGCCAGCCCGGGCGCAGTTCGCTCGGAGCGCATTCGTCGACGCGCGCAAGCCACATCGGCGTCCCGTGCAACGACCAACGGCGCGCTCTCCCAGCGTCATCGCGTTTCTCGCGTGAGATCGCTTTGCGCCGATGGCCCGGCACGCATTATTTTGTCGTATTCGCAACGCCGCGGTTCATCCGATCAACGCTCGTGCACCGCATAGGCGCGACATGCCGGCCTCACGAATCGGCAACGTCGATCCGTTATCTGTGAGTGATATGGCACTGGAATACGAACTTCGTAATTTCACCGTCGACGAGTACCATCGGATGGCGGAAATCGGCATCTTCGACTCGGACGAACGCATCGAGCTGCTCGACGGTAAGCTCGTCCGCATGAGCCCGACCGGCGTTTCACATGTGCTGCTGCATGCAAGAATTGTGAAATACCTCAATGCGAGGCTGCCTCACGCCGCAGTGATCGGGCAAGGCTCGTTCGAGCTGGGCCCCGGCAACGAACCGCGACCCGACGTCGCCATCCTTCGTCAACCAATTGAAGCGTACTTCGGGCGATCGTTTCAGCCGACAGATCTCGCCGCGATGATAGAAGTGGCCGACTCGTCACTGGCAAAAGACATTGGACCGAAACTGTCGCTTTACGCGCGCTTTGGCATTCCGGATTATTTGGTTGTCGACATTCAGCGGAATCGTCTGTTGCACCACGCCGAGCCCAACGATTTCGGATACAGCCGCACTAAGACGCTCGCCGCCCGCGACACGTTTAGGGTCGAATGCTTCCCGTCGGTCGAGTTCGCCGCGGCGGAGTTCCTTGCACCCGAATAGCGCGCCGGCGCTCGGGAAGCGAACCGGGAGACAGCGGACGCACTTTCGTGCGAGCGATGCCCGCGTCAGGTGACGAGGCCGGTCATACGGCGCTCACGAATCGGCAACGTCCTTCCGGTAGAAACAAGTGAGTGATATGGCGCTGGAGTACGAACTTCGGGAATTCACGGTCGACGAGTACCACCGCATGGCGGAGGCCGGCATTTTGCAGCCCGAAGAGCGCGTGGAACTGCTCGACGGCCAACTCGTTCATATGAGCCCCATTGGCCATCGTCATTGGGCGCTCCATATGCGCATCGCCGGCTATCTACATGAAACGCTGCCCGGCGCAGCCATCGCAAGTCAAGGCTCGTTTCCACTCGGCGCGCGAAACGAGCCGCAGCCGGACATCGCAATCCTGGCGGGTTCGCGCGACGCGTACTTCGAGGGCCGGTTCTCACCGAAGGATCTGCTTGTCGTGATCGAGCTGGCGGATTCATCGCTCGCGAAGGACCTTGGCCCGAAGCTGGCGCTGTACGCTCGGTATCGTGTGGCCGACTATCTCGTAGTCGACATCGAACGCAACGTGCTGCTGCACTACTCCGAGCCGAACGACCTCGGATATGCGAAGACAGCGACGCTCGCGCGAGGGGACACCATGACGCTTCAATGCTTTCCGGCGGTGCAGTTCTCCGTAACAGAGCTGCTTCTTCCGCCGTAACGCGCTGACGCTGCGGCTTTAGGACGCCGGCTGTAGCCCGGACTTCCGGCGCATGCGGTTGAGGAAGGCTTCATAGCGCGCGCGGTACCGCTCTGACGGCTGCACTTCGGCGCGAAATGCGTTGCAGATGCGGTGCGCCGCCGCAACGCTCGCCTGCTCGCCGCGCCGTAATCCTTTGCCGCGCCGGACGACGTGATCGATCGCGAACGCATCGTTCGCATCGTCGCGCGCGTCGAGCCGAATCGGATACTCGCAGACCCAGCACACGGGGTGCCCGTTTGCCTCTTCGATCAGCGCGGCGCGCACGGCCGGACCGGGCAGTTCCGCCGGTTGCCCCAGGTCGTGCTCGAGCGCTCGAACGAGGTCGGCGGCGAGCGTTTCACCGACCGTCGTGTGGCATGCCAACACCTCGTCGACGATCCGCCGCAGGCGCGTCCGAAAGCGCGCGCGTGCGGCCTGATTCGGACTGGTCGTCACCCCGAACAATGTCAACTCTTCCATACCGCAACGGTAGCGGGGGGCAGTGCCACCAGGGTGGCACGGAGGCGCGCTACGGAACGCGGATGACGAGAATGGCGATGTCGTCGCGGGCGACGCCGCGGCCGAACGCGAGCACCGCTTCTTCGATCCCGCGCGCGATACCGGCGGCTGCCGTGTTGGGGTCCATGGAGGCGACAAGCGCGAGCAGGGCGTCGTGACCGAACAGCGCCGAACCGTTGCGCGCCTCATCGACGCCGTCGGTATAGACGATCAGCGCGTCGCCCGCTGCCAAATGCAGCCGAAGTTCGGTTGTGAAGTACTGGTGCTCGACGCCAACGAGCAGGCCGCTAGTTTCGAGGAACGCCGCGGTGCCGTCCGCGCGCCGCAGGATCGGCGGCGGATGACCGCCGACGGCCAAGCGAACCGCAAAACCGTCGCGCCGCTGGGTGAGCGTGCCGTACACCGCCGTGAGAAATGTGCCGGGCGCCGGGCTACGAGCGATGAGCGTTTCGTTTAAGAGCGCGAGCACGCGCGCCGTGTCGAAATGCTGCATCGCGAGCGCGCCGATCGTGTGCCGGGCCAGCGCCGCAACTTTCGCCGCTTCAATGCCTTTGCCGCACACGTCCCCGACGACGAAACTCCACGTATCGTTGCCGGACGCGAACAAGTCGTAGAAGTCGCCGACCAGCTCTAAACCGCCGCCGGCCGGATGGAAGCGCGCCTCGATGTCGAGTCCGGCGACCTCCGGCAGCGCGGGCGGAAGCAGGCTTTGCTGCAGCGTGTGCGCGAGCGCTTCGGCGCGCTGCCGCGCGTCGCGCTCGCTCGCGACGGCGCCGCGCAGCGCGATCTCACGCGCGGCGGCGGACGCCAGCGTGCGTATGATTTCGACGTCGCGGGCAGTCCAGTTGCGCGGCGCCGTGTCGACGATGCAAAACGAGCCGAGCACTTCGCCGTCCGGCGCGAGGAGCGGAAAGCCCGCCCACGCACGCACGCCCATCGATTCGATCGACGGATTCGCGCTGGTGCGCGGGTCCGTTCGCGCATCGGCGATGACGAGCTCTCGTTCGCTGCGCACGACATACTGACAGAACGATTCTTCGACCGTGTTTTGATGTGGTGCGCCCTCGGGAAGGCCGAAGGAGCTTTTCCAAAACGAGCGCGCTTCGTCCACGATGGTCGCAAACGCGAAGGGTGCGCCGACTAAGAGCGCGGCCATGCGTGTCAGATCGTCGAATGCGGCCTCCGGCGGCGTATCCAACAAATGCGATGCAAACACCGCGGCGAGACGCGCGGGGTCGCGAACAGGATCGGCCGCCACTGAGGTTTCTCCGGTCACAGGATGCCGTTACGCACGCGTCATGCACAGGCCTCGTCGGCCGCCGCTGTTCGTGCGCACCATTCGGCACGAGGCGCGCAATGCGCGAGCGGACGACGGCGAGCGCATCATCATCTGCTAGCCCGAGCATGCGCGAGAGATCGCCGTGATCGAGGCATCAGCGCGTATCTGCCGCGGCCGCCCAACCGATCGAATTGCTCGTCGTCATCGAGATCGCCGAATCATCGCTCGGGAAGGACCTCGGGCCGAAACGCGCGCTGTATGCGCGCTATCGCGTGCCTGAATATCTCGTCGTCGATGTCTAGCGTAACGTCCTCCTGCACCGCGCCGCACCGAACGATCTTGGATACACGAAGGCAACGACAGTCGGGCACGGGGACACGCTGAGCCTTCGGCCTTTCCGGGACGCACGGCTCGCCTCGCGGAGGTTTTTCTTCCACCGTAAAGCGCGCCCGCGAAAGCGCGTTCGCGCGACCTGCTTCGGACTGGCCGTGACCAAATCGTACGCGTCGGGAGTGCCGCCACGGTGGCACGCAGAAGCGCGCAAGGTGCCGGACACCTTTATCGTCGCGCGCAATCCCGACAAGCGCAGCACGCTGCCGTTTCTGGTGCGGCTGCCGCTCGAGGGCGGCGTGTGGCTCAAAGTCCGCGAGTCGTGGCCGCGCGCGAGCCGCGTGTACTGCCACCGCTGTGACGAGGCGCCGGCGCTGGACGGCCTCGAGGTGGTCGAGCGCGTGCCCGTTATCGCATGCGTTCGCCGCGGCCCCGCCGTCGATCTCGTGCTCGAGCGCGGCGTGAACCGCACGGCGCAATTCATCTTCACGACCGCGCGCGGCCGCGCCATCATCTTGTGGCAGACGCCGAAGGTCGCGGCGCTCGCGCGGCCTGGTTTGCGCGTGCCCTTCGGCCGCGCGCAAGTGCTCGACCGCATCGTGATCGATACGCGCGAACGCTACGGC
>JBHEMQ010000137.1:0-5532 GCA_046262475.1 Candidatus Velthaea sp. | reverse complement strand
ATCCGCCGCAAGGCTGGAAGCGCTTGGTACCGCGCGGGATGCTCTTGCCGGATCGACCGGTCGACGATTACGCCGCGCTGCTCATCGCGGAACGGTACCTGCGCGCGGCGTAGGCCCGCTCTGTTTGTCGAGGGGAGGAGTCCCTTGGGTCCGGTCGTATACGGCCCATCGGCATGCGCTCCAGCGAGGGCGTCCTCTTCGCTGCCCGTCGGCTTTTCGTGGTCGCCGGGTCTTTTCGGTCGCGTCGGACGAGGCAATTCGAGAAACTCGTGCCGGACGACCGGAAAGCCGCTTGGGGACGGCTCGGAAGAGGCAGCAGCTCTACTCTTCTGGAGGACACGATGAAGCGTCTCGCAACCCTGGTCCTCGCAGCGGGCTTTTCTTTGGGCTCGCTCGTCGCCATGGGTCAGGGAGCCTCCGCCACACCGTTTTCTGACGTCCCCGCGAACCACTGGGCGTATCAAGCGATCCAGTCGCTCGCCGCGGACGGCTTGGTCGAGGGGTATCCCGACGGTAAATTCAAAGGCGACCGGCCGCTGTCGCGTTACGAGATGGCGGTCTTGGTCGCGCGCGTCATTGCGAAGGTCCAGGCGAACGGTGCCGGCTACGCCTCGAAAGCGGACCTCGACAAGCTGCAGAAGCTCATCGATGCGCTCAAGGACGAACTGGATTCGCTCGGCGTCCGCGTCACGAACGTGGAAGATGCGCTCGATGCGCTCGACAAGCGCACAAAGTTCGCGCAGTCCCTACAGATGCACGGCAGCTTGTTCCACAACGTCTCGACGCGGGCGACGACGCTCAACCCGCATACGATCGTCAACGGCACGGGCGTCGCGCAAAATCTGTATTACGGCGGCGCCGACGCCGCGAACCGGACGGCCAACATCGATCCGTTCATCGCCGCCTTCCTCCGTTCCGACGAATCGAACAGCCCGCTGGTCCAGGCCGGCTCGGGCAACAAAGTGCGGTTTGACGACAAGATCAATCTGTCGTACGCGATCAACGAGAACCTGACGGTCGCGTTTCCGATTCACGTGCTGAACTACGAATACAGCGGCGAGTTCACGCCCGACGCGAAGTTCGCGTTTCAGCCCGACATTCTGGTCAACATTGCCAAGGCCGGCAACCTGACGAACATGTACATGCGCTTCGGCGCGCTCGACAATTTGAAATCGTCGCGGGTCGGCTTGACGTACCGCGCGCCTGACGCCTCCCTGCAGGGCCCCGGTTTCCAATACCCGTTTCAGCCGTATCAAAAGGGCGCGGAGTTCGGCGGCACGCTCAACGGGCTCACCGAGTTCCAAATGAGCTTCAGCCGGGTCGATCAGACGTTGATCAACACGCAGACCGGTGTGATGGATCAAACCGGCTCAATCGACATCAACGCGTTCTTCTTTCCGGTCAACCACAACCAGGTCGGGTACACCCAGGTCGGCCCGCCGGGCGCGATCACCGGCGGCTCGCTCAAGTCGAATACGTTCACGTCCGGGGACGGCTCGCTCACCCAAGTCTTCCTCGGCAACAGGGCCCAGATCGGGACCGTCTACATCTCTCAGTACAACGGCTCGCTCTTCAATAACGCCGGTCAGCTGATCGGCGGCGTTGCGGGCGGCCCCGCGGCGCCGCCGGCCTTCACGTACAACGATACGTTTAACGCCGTCGTGTTCGGCGCGCCGCTTCCCGCGGGCGCATCCGTGACGATCACGTACGTTGGTCTGACGTTGACGAACAACAACGTCTCGCAACGCTATCAAATCACCGGTCGCCTCAATCACAAGATCAAAGGCTTGCCGGGCGCCGAAGTCGGCTTGTCGTTCAGCCGTCTGTTCGATTTCGACGACCTGACCACGACGGGCGACTTGACGCTCGTCAACGCCGCGCCGTCCTCGGGCTACGGCCTCGTGAGCGACACCGTGCTCGGCATCGACGCGCAACTACCGCTGACGTTCCTGGCGATCGGCGGCGACCGTACGCAGCATCCGATCTTGTATGCTGAAACCGCGTTCAGCAAATTCACGCCGGACTTCCGCAACGTCTCCGCGATCAGCGATTCCGCCGCGGTCGTCGGCGTGCGGCTCAAAGTCTACCAGATCACCGGCTCGCTGCAGTATCAAGTGGTCGGTGCCAACTTCATGGACGGCGCGCCCGTGCGGTATTTCGGCAACGCGCCGCAGCTGTACAGCTTCAACAAGCTGAACTACTTCCCGCAATTCTTCGGATTCGCGAACAACCTCGGCATCAACCAGCAGTTCGACAACTTCACCGGCGCCTGCGCTGCGGCAACGCCGGTCAACTGCACTACGCGAAACCCGAACCTGACGTTCATCTATCCGGTGTTCAATCCGTTCGTCGCGACGAGCCCGACGTTCTACAGCGCGTTTGCGCCGAACTCGTTCGGCCCGACGCTGAACGTCAACAGCCCGATTCGCCTCGGCGACATCACGCTGAACGGGCGTCTGCTCGCGCAGCGCTTGAGCGAAATTCAGCCGAACGGCCTCGGCACGCAGTTCTTCGCGGCGATTCAACCGGTCGGCGGCCAGGCGTTCGTGAGTAACCGGCGCATGACGCTCGACAAAGTCGAGGGCGGCGTGCAATTCAATCTGCCGGCGTTCGGTCAGCAGATCGGCCTCAACCTCACGGCGGGCGTCGAGCGGCTCTCGCGTCAAGACAAGACGCGGTTCACCTACGTCCCGATCAACCCGGGCACGCTCACGCAGGATCCGGCTGCCGCGGCACTGACCGCCGCGCAAATCGCGGCCGGCAGCGGCACGGTGCCGTTCTTCCCGAACTTCGTGGACGAGACGCACACCACGTTTGTGGCGGCGGCGACCGTGCCGCTCACCAAGGACGTCGTGTTCGGCGCCACCTACAACAGTCAAGGCTACCACGGATCCAACGGGACGACGGCCACGCAAAACATCGCGGAGCGCAAGGACACCTACGTGGGCTCGCTCACGTACAACATCCCGCGTACCACGAGTTCGGTCGCATTCGCCGTACGGCACTACTCGTACAACGACTTGGTGATCCCGTCGTTCAACTTCAATCAGAATCGCGAGGACCTGAACTTCGTCGTTCGCTTCTAGACGATTCGGCTGCGCCGAATCCGTCGCGTTTGGCCTTCGGCCGAGCCGCCGCACCTCTCGCGATTATCTCCAAAGAGGTCCCGCACCGAAAGGTGCGGGACCTTTCCGTAGGTAGGCGGCCGTATGCGCGCGGTTACCATCGCGCTCGCCGTCGCGGCGATTCTCGCCGGCGGTATGCAGCTTGCCGCGACGGCGTTCTACGGCGATCTCGCCCAGCCGCCGGCCGTGCCGCGTCTCGTGCCGCCCGCGCTCGGCATCGCGCTCGCGCGTCCGCTCGGCGAACTCCCGTTTCCGGCGGTGGTCCGCGCCGCATACGCGCGCGCGCTGCTGCATCGAGGCGATGCCGCGGGCGCGCAGCGCATCATCGATCGGCTTCCGCCGATCGCGGACCGCTTCGAGGTGGCAGGCATGATCGCGGAGCAGCGCGGTGATTTCGACGGCGCGGCGCAGGAGTATTTACAGGCGCGCGACGTGGAGCACGCGCAGGCGCTCGCCGACGAACTCGATCGCGCCGGCCGGCTGGACGATGCACTGACCCTGCAGCGCGCGCTCGTCGAGCGATCCACGGGGCTCGTGGATGCCGAAAACCACGCCCGCGCGCTATGGCGGCTCGGGCAACTGCTGCAAGAACGCGCCGCATCCGCATCAGCGGCGGCGCGGCGTCCGCTGGAACGCGAATCGATGCGCGCGTACGACGCCGCGCTCGCACTCGCGCCGAGCGACGAAACGTTTTTGCTTGCCGCCGGGCAGCAGTCGCTGACGCTCGGTGACCGCACGGCGGCGGAGCGCTATTACCGTCGCGCCCTGGACGCCGTCCCGAACAGTGCGGACGCCAAGCGCGGGCTCGAGCGCCTGCGGCATCGATGATCGTCGCGCTCGACGTCCAGCTCGCCGTCGGCACCGCAACCGGCGTCGGGGTGTACCAGCGCGATCTCGCGGCGGCTCTCGCCGCGCAGGGCGTTGCAGTGCGTCCATTACGCGCGACGTGGCTCGACCCGTGGCGTTTCGATCGGCGGGTCGCGTGGGATCAGGTGCTGCTTCCACTCGCGGCGGCGCGCAGCGGCGCTCATCTGCTGCATGCGTCGTCCGGCACGCTGCCGCTGGTGCGCACGCTGCCGGCGGTTGTAACCGTCCACGACATGGCGTGGCTGCGCGTGCAGGACCACACCGCGGCATATGCGCGCGCATATTTCGGCGCGCTGATGCGGCACGCGTACCGGCGTGCGCGCGCCGTCGTCGTCGATTCCGCTTTTTCACGCGATGAGTACGCGGCGTTGAGCGGGGACCCGCGGCCGGCAACCGTCGTCCCCCCCGGCGTCGATGCGCGCTTCGCGGCAATCGTACGGCGCCCGGACGCGGCGCCGTTCGCGCTGGTCGCGGGCACCGTCGAGCGCCGGAAGAACCTGATGCGCGCCGTGGAGACGATTGCCTCCGTTCCAGCGCTGCGCCTCTGCGCCGTCGGGCCGCCGACGCCGTACGCGGCCGACGTTCGTGCGCGCGCCGCCGAACTCGGTGTCGCGGATCGCGTCGCGCTGCTCGGCTACGTGGAGCGCGCGGTTCTCGACGACCTGTACGCGCGCGCCGCGCTCGCGCTCGTGCCGTCGAACTACGAAGGTTTCGGCTATGCCGTCGCGGAGGCGCGCTGCGCCGGATTACCGTTCGTGGCCGCGCGGGGTTCGGCGCTGGTCGAGGTCGCCGGTGATGCCGGGACGCTGGTCGATGCCGGCGATGCCGGCGGCTGGGTCACCGCCGTGCGCGCGATTCTCGCGGACCGGGCGGCGGCTCAAGCGCGTGCCGACGCGGGCCGCGGCGCGGCGCTGGCGCGCTTCGGATGGGAGGCCGCAGCTGCCGCGCTCCGCGACGTGTACGAACGCGCGCTGAGCGGCTAGTACACCGGGGAATTCGGGGCGCCCGGCGGCACGCTGCCGTCATCCGGCGCGAAGATCAGGCGCAGGGGATACGACGAACCGCCTTCGGGCATCGTGACGACTTGCACGCGGCGGAAGGTGCGCGGGCGGATCGTTTCTTGCCAGATCTTGTATTTCGAGAAGGCGGGCAGTGCGTGCGCTTGCACCAGCGTGCGGTCGATCAAAAACGTGCCGGTCGCGCGTCCGCCCCGGGGATTGGCGTAAATGGCGACGGGAACGGAGCCGCGGCCGCTGTTGACGATCGTGACCGTCACGGACTGCTTCACGCCGTAGTCGCCCGCAAGCGCCTCGCCCTGACGCAAATTCGGCAGCGGTAACTGACCGATCGCGATTTCGAGATTGTCGCCGCCGACATCGTACGTGTTCTCGAAGTAGAACTCGGGAACGGGATACTCGCCGCGCGCGTGCGCCACGCCGTCTACCCCGGCGGCCTGGCCGGCCTGCTGCGCGACGCCGCGCGCTGGGAGGACACCGTGCTCGCGCTGAAGCGCAGTCCGGAGCTGCGCTCCTCCTACCAC
>JBHEMQ010000136.1:0-5753 GCA_046262475.1 Candidatus Velthaea sp. | reverse complement strand
GCTGGATGCCGGAGCCGAGGCCCTCACCCTGGTCAACACAGTGCGGGGACTGGCGATCGACCCTGAGACCCGCCGTCCCCGGCTGGGGGCCGGCAGCGGTGGCCTGTCCGGACCGGCGCTGCGGCCCATTGCCGTGCGCGCCGCGCACGAGCACGTGCAAGATGCTGCGGCGCCCCATCTTGGTGCCTTGTTCGCTAATGAAGCGCGTGCCGTCGTCGCGGCCGACGAGAGCGTGATCCATCATGTAGGCGGCCAGCGGTCCGGTCGCACTGCCGGTCGCCGGATCTTCAACGACGCCGAATTCCGGAGCGAACATCCGCGAATACGCACCCTCGGGCGTCGCAGTGAAAACGAACAAACACGTGGGTGCATCCTCCGATGCGACGAGCGTGCGCAGGGCGGCGGTGTCGACCTCCGCGCGGTCGACGGCGCGTTTGTCTCGCACCGCAACATAGATATTCGGGTTACCGGCGCTCAGCACACGGCACGGAACGTCCGGCAGCACGTCGGCCTCCGCTAGGCCGAGCGCCTGCGCGCACAGCGGCGCAGAAAAAATCGCACCGCGCGTAATGGGCGGCGTTTCGAGCCAAATGAGCGGCGATGGTCCTTCGTCAACACGTATGGGAACCGGGCCGATGTTTTCTTCCAACACGAAGCGGGCGGCTTCGCGCGGCACGATGCCGAGCGTACGCAGCACGTATGCGGTACCGACCGTCGGATGCCCGGCGAACGCCATCTCGTAGGCCGGCGTAAAGATGCGCAGGCGTGCCGCGTATGCGCTCGTGCTCGGCGGCAGCACGAACGTTGTCTCGGACAGATTGAGTTCCCGCGCAATGCGCTGCATCGTGCGGTCGCCGATGCTTCGTGCATCCGGGAAGACTGCCAGCGGATTCCCCTCCAGCGCCGCTTCGGTAAAAACGTCAACCGTGTGGTACGCTACATTCATAGCGCAGCTTTAAACGCGCGGCCCCCGTCTACCGCGCTGTCTTAACAGACGGCCGGACGAGCGCACGTTCTTGCGCACGCACGGCTGCTCGGTCGCGAGGAGCCCGGCCGCTGTCGGCGCGAATAGCGCCGACAGTGAGTATCCTTAGAATTGCAGGCGAAACGGCATGAACGACAACGACAAGACCCTCACCACGCGCCAGGGCCATCCCGTCCACGACAATCAAAACATGCGCACGGTCGGCGAACGGGGCCCCGCGACGCTTGAAAATTACCAATTCATCGAGAAGATCACGCACTTCGACCGCGAGCGTGTTCCCGAACGGGTCGTGCACGCGCGCGGAACCGGCGCGCACGGCTTCTTCGAGGCGTATGGTAAAATCGGCGACAAACCGGCCAACACGTACACCCGTGCCAAAGTGCTGACGCAAGCCGGCGTGAAGACGCCGGTCTTCGTCCGCTTCTCGACGGTCGCCGGCGCCAAGGAGTCGCCCGAAACGGCACGCGACCCGCGCGGCTTTGCGGTCAAGTTCTATACGGTCGAGGGAAACTGGGATTTGGTCGGCAACAATCTCAAGATTTTTTTCATTCGCGATGCGATAAAGTTCCCGGACATGATCCACGCGTTTAAGCCGGATCCGGTGACGAACGCGCAGAGTCCGGTGCGGTTTCACGATTTCGTGCAGTTTCACCCCGAAGCGCTTCACATGGTCACGTGGCTCAAAAGCCCGTGGGGCATACCCGCGAACTATCGGGAGATGGAAGGCTCCGGGGTTAACACCTACAAGCTCGTGAACGAACGCGGCGAAGCCGTTCTGTGCAAATTCCATTGGGAGCCGAAGGCCGGCGTGCGCAATCTCACCGCCGCGCAGGCGTCGGCAATTCAGGCTAACGACGTCGGTCACGCGACGCGCGATCTGTACGAGGCGATCGAGCGCGGCGAATATCCGGAGTGGGAATTCTGCGTGCAGATCATGTCGGACGACGCTCATCCCGAACTGGATTTCGATCCGCTCGACGACACAAAACTGTGGCCGAAGGACAAGTTTCCGCTTTTGCCCGTCGGGCGCATGGTGCTCGACCGCAATCCGGCCAACGTCTTTGCCGAGACCGAGCAGTCCGCGTTCGGAACCGGTGTCCTCGTCGACGGCATCGACTTTTCGGATGACAAGATGCTCCAGGGGCGCACGCTGTCGTATTCGGACACGCAGCGATACCGCGTCGGCTCGAACTACCTCCAGCTGCCGATCAACGCACCCAAAGCGCCGGCGCGCACGAATCAGCGCGACGGCTCGATGGCATTCGTGGTCGATACCGGCGGCGAAAATCCGCACGTCAATTATGAACCGAGCTCGCTGGGCGGATTGAACGAGAAGCCGCAACCGGGGGGCGAGTACCGTCAACACATCGAGGGGGACCTCGGGCGCTATCAGACTTCGCGGACGGACGACGATTATCGCCAAGCCGGCGAACGGTACCGCACTTTTGAGAATTGGGAGCGGGAGGAACTGGTCGCAAACCTGGTCGCCGATTTGAAGCAATGCCCCGAGCACATCCGGCTGCGCATGGTCTGGCATTTCATGCACGCCGACGAAGACTACGGCCGCCGTGTGGCGGACGGCGCCGGCGTCGATCTCGAGGCGGCGAGGAAGTTGCCGCCGCTGCCGGGCCGCGCAGCGCCTGCGCCGGCGCGCGAAACGGCGGGCGTCGCGGGCGAATAACTCGGAACGCGCAAGGGGAGCCGGTCGGAAGACCGGCTCTTCTTTTCGTTACGCCGCTTGCATCTGCGATTTTCACACTTCGCGTAGCGTCGATGCGTTCGCGAAGGGCGCTCCGCCTGGCCGACGAGGGCCCAGCGTTCGCACAACGTAGGTTCTTTTGTAGGGGTTCGAAGGTCGGGTGCGTTGTATGCCGCTCGTCCGCGGGTGCGCTTTGCGGACCGCGGAAACTCCGGCGTCCGATGTTTGTATGCTGCCGTCCGGCGGCCGCTGCGTTCAGCCTAGCCGTGATGCTCGCTGGATGCGGCGGCGCAAATTCCGTTGCTCCGGTGCCCGTGCGCGCCGCGAGTGCGGTCGTGGCGTGGGATCAACCTTTGTTGCAGGCCGTCCGTGACACGAAGCCGGGGCCGACGGTCGTTGCCCGCGCACTGGCGATCGTCCACACGGCAGAATACGATGCATGGACGGCGTACGATCCGGTCGCCGTCGGCACGCAACTTGGGGCGGCGCTGCGGCGTCCGCCTGCAGAAGCGACGCCCGCGAACAAGCAGCGCGCGATCAGCTACGCAGCCTACCGCGCGTTGCTCGATCTCTTTCCGGCGGAACGCCCGCTTTTCGACGCGCAGATGGCGGCACTGGGATACGATCCGGCGGACGCGAGCACCGACCGAACCACGCCGGCCGGAATCGGCAACGTCGCCGCGCAGGCCGTGATCGCTTTCCGCCACGCCGACGGATCGAACCAACTGGGTGACCTGCATGCCCCCGCGTACAGCGATTATACGGGCTACGCACCCGTCAACACGCCGGCGCAAATTTCCGATCCGAACCGCTGGCAGCCGCTCAAGGTCACGCTGCAGGACGGCAGCGTTGTCACGCAGAGCTTTACGACGCCCCACTGGGGTCTGGTCAAACCGTTCGCGCTCACGAGCGGCAGCCAGTTCCGGCCGCCCGCGCCGCCGGCCTTCGGCAGTGCCGAGTACGCCCGTCAAGTCGCTCAGGTGATCGACTACAGCGCGCATCTGACCGACCAGCAGAAGGCCATTGCCGAGTACTGGATGGACGGACCGAACTCCGAACTTCCGCCCGGACACTGGTGCATCTTCGCGGACTTCATTGCTCAGCGCGACCACCACACGCTCGACGACGACGTGAAAATGCTTTTTGTCTTGGCGAATGCCGAACTCGATACGAGCATCGCCATTTGGGATGCGAAGCGCGCGTACGATTTCGTTCGGCCGGTTTCAGCCGTCCATTACGCGTACGCTGGGCAGACGATTATGGCATGGGGCGGACCGAACCAAGGCACCAAACCCATTTCAGGAGCCGACTGGCGACCGTATCAACCGATTTTCGTGATCACGCCGCCGTTCGCCGAGTACGTATCCGGGCACAGCGGCTTTAGTGCGGCGAGCGCGGAGGTGCTCAAAAATTTCACCGGGAGCGATGCCTTCGGTTTCACGACCACGATCGCTGCGGGCAGTTCGCGCGTGGAACCGGGCGTGACGCCGGCCACCACGCTGCTGTTCACGTATCCGACCTTCTCGGCTGCCGCCGACGAAGCGGGGATATCGCGCCGCTACGGCGGGATCCATTTTGAAGCCGGCGATCTGGCGGCGCGTACGCTCGGCCGTCAAGTCGGTGCGGCCGTTTGGGCCAAGGCCCAATCGTACATCACCGGGCACCCGGCCACCTAAGGGCGGATGCGCGCGGCTACGGCGCCGCTTCCAGGGCCAACCGGTGACAGGTGACTTTCATACCGGCGTAACCCGGGTGACGCCGGCGACGTACCGCCACGCTACCGGCACGCCCGTTAGGCGCGCTGCACGCGGCGGTGTGCAGCGGGCGTATGCGGCTCATTGACGCCCAGTAACGGATTGCGCGGGACCGGCAACACGCGTTCTCGTATCTCTGCGCTTAACGGGTCGCCCTTAATTTGCCGACGAGAGGCTAACGGGCATTCATGACGTGAGTAGCATGGTACCCTCTCATGAAACAGTGCCGATCAACTCCGGTCTTCCGACCGGGACGGTCACCTTTGTGTTCTCGGACATCGAGGGCAGTACGCACCGGTGGGAGCGCGATCGCGCGGGAATGCAGACGGCGGTGCGCCGGCACGACGCGTTAATGCGCACGGCGATCGAAGCGCACGGCGGTTACGTTTTCAAGACGATCGGCGATGCGTTCTGCGCCGTCTTTTGGCGCCCGGAAGAGGCGATGGGGGCGGCGCTCGACGCGCAACGTACCCTTGGCGCCGAAGACTTCTCGGCCGTCGGCGGCGTGCGCGTGCGCATGGCGCTGCACACGGGGACGAGCGACGAACGCGACGGCGACTACTTCGGTCCTGCCGTCAATCGCGTCGCGCGGTTGCTCGCGATTGGCCACGGCGGTCAGGTGCTCGTCTCCGGTACCGCCGCCGATCTGCTGCAAGGCGAGATGCCGCCGCAAAGCAGCCTGCGTGATCTCGGCGCGCATCGCCTCAAAGACCTGGCGCGGCCCGAACAAGTTTACCAACTCGTCGCAACTGATTTGCCGCAAACGTTTCCGGCGCTGCGGTCGCTCGATGCATTGCCCAACAATCTGCCCCGGCAACTCACGTCCTTCGTCGGCCGCGACGAAGAGTTGGCCGAGATCACGGAACTGATCAAACGCTCGCCGCTCGTTACCCTCGTAGGAACCGGCGGCGCCGGCAAGACGCGCTGCGCGCTGCAAGTCGGTGCGGAACTGCTCGACGGCTCGGGCGACGGCGTGTGGCTCGTCGAACTGGCGCCGACCTCCGATCCGTCGCTGGTCGCGAGCGTCATCGCGCAAGCGCTCAACGTCCAAGAAACGCCCAATCGCCCGATGCTCGAAACGCTGCTCGCGTATCTCAAGCGCAAACGCCTGTTGCTCATTCTCGACAACTGCGAGCATCTCATCGACGAGGCGCGCAACGTGACCGCCGCTGTTTTACGCAGTTGCCCCGACGTGCATGTCTTGGCGACCAGCCGCGAAGGCCTCAATGTCGCCGGCGAGCACGTCTATCGCATGCCGTCACTCTCCGTGCCACCCGCTGGGGAAGCGCTCACCGCAGAGGCGGTGAGCCGGTAC
>JBHEMQ010000135.1:542-6029 GCA_046262475.1 Candidatus Velthaea sp. | reverse complement strand
GTACCTCGGCGTCTTCCGGTCGCGGCGCGGCGACCATGCCGCAGCGCTCGCGGCGGTCGATGCGGCGCTCGCGCGCGTTACGCCGCGCTGCGCCGCGTTGTTCGCCATCACCGCCGCCGCCGTCGCGGAGCGCGCCGGGCGCGCGGCAGACGCGGCGGGCTATGCCGCGCGCGCGACCGCGCTCGCGCCCGGTGCCGCGCCGGTGCTCGACGCCGCGGAGACGTACTACGCGCAGCGCGGCGACGACACCGCGCTGGCAGCGTTGCGTGCCGCGGAGCTCCAAGCGCCGCTCGAGGACGCCTCGGACTATACGCGGCGCGCGAGCCGCTGGCTCGGGGAACGCGCCTTCGACCGTGCGCTCGCCACCGCCGATGAAGGCATGCGCCGCTTCGGGCGCACTCCGCGGCTCGCGTACGACGCCGCGGCGGCAACGCTGCAGCTGGGCGACCGCGAAGGTGCGGCGGCGCTGCTCGCCGCCGTACCGCCGGCGGACCCGGAAATCGCGGTGAAGGCGGCTTTCCTGCGCTCGATCGTGCTTGCGGATCTCAACCGCCCTGCGGAGGCGCTCGGCGCAATCGACGTCGTACTCGCGGCGGCGCCGGGCCATGCTGAAGCCACTTTGCATCGGACGAAGCTGCTGGCACAGCTCCACCGCGACGACGAAATTGAAGCGGCCTTGCGGGCCGCGCTGCCCAGCCCGGACGGACGCATCGCCGTCGAGCTCGCCGGCCGGCTCATGGCGGCGGGCCGGTTCACGGAGGCACGCCGCATCGCCGAGGACGCTCTCAAATGAGCCGCCGCTTCGACCGATATTCCTAGGGACAAGGAGGAGCTCTAGCAACATGGACGTTGGCATGCAAGGCGCCGGTTCCCCGGCCACCGCGGCGCCGCCGGTTTCGGCCGCACCAATTATCGACCCGGGCGTATCGGCACAGCACGAACCCGCCGGTCTGCCCGCGCCGCCGCCCGCGCGCGAAGCGAACTTGCACGAAACGATCGCACACGTCTTCGGCGGCGGCTCCGGCCAGCGCAACGTCGAGGTCAATCTCCGCGTCGCAAAGCACCCGGACGAAATCATCGCGGTCTTTCGCGACGCGACGACGGGCGAAGTGATCAGCCAAGTCCCCACTGAGACGATCGTGCGCCTTGCCGAATTCTTCGAACAGGAAGCTTCCGGCGCGCTCTTCGATCGGAACGTCTGACGTGGCCGGTATTTCGAGCGCATCCGGTTCGTCGCAGTCGCAGGTCGCGGGCACGAACGTTCCGCCGGTCAGCTTTCCGGGCATCGCCTCGGGCATCGACTACAATTCGATCATCCAGAAGCTGACGAATCTAACGCTGCTGCCGGTGCAGCAATACAATCAGCAGATCACGCAAATCAACGCGCGGAACAGCGAGCTCATCAAGATCAACGGGCTGTTGACGTCGGTTCAAAACTCGCTGAACGCTTTGTCGAATCCCGCGACGTTCGGCGCCTTCGGCGCCAGTTCGAGCGATTCCACGGTCGTTACGGCAACGAGCAGCGGAACCGGCGCCGCGGCGCCCGGCAGCTACATCGTGACCGGCACGCAACTGGCGACGGCGTCGTCGGTTACCGGTGCGCCGAGCGCCTCGACAGGCCACCGGATGACGGACACGATCGTGCACGACACGCTCAACCCCGCGAACGACGGACAAACCGGCGATCAAGTTCCGCTCGCTGAATCGTTTGCCGCGTTGTCGCCCGCGAACGGCGGAAACCAGCGCGGCCAGGTAACGGTGGACGGCCAGATCATTACCTATGACGTGGCCAGCGATTCGCTGCAGACCATCGTCGCGCGCATCAATACCGCCGTAGCGGCGGTCGATCCGGGCTTTACCGCATCCTACAACGCAGCGACCGACAGCGTCACGTTCAACAGCACGGACCGGCCCGTTTCCCTGGGTTCGCCCTCGGACCGCGGCAACTTGCTCTCCGTCCTGAAACTCGACGTCGCGCAGGTCAACAACGCGGCGAGCAGCGGCAGCGTCACGAGCGCCGGCCCGATCGGCGGCATCAATCAAGCGACGACGCTCGGCGGCAACAATTTCGCAGGTCTCGTAACGCCGCTCACCGGCGGCGACGGTTCGTTTTTCACGATCAACGGCGTGCACATCACGATCAACCCGTCGACGGATAACCTCGCCGGCGTACTCAAACGTATCAACGCGTCGGCGGCGGGCGTCACGGCGGCGTTCGATCCGGTATCGAATCAAGTGAAGCTGACGGCGAAGACGACGGGGCCCCTCGGGATCGTCATCGGCGGCAGCGCGACCGGCGATTCGAGCAACTTCTTGGACGCCGCCGGCTTGACAGCCGCCGCCGGCGCGACGCAGTCGGTCGGCCAGCAAGCCAAAGCGACGCTGCAGAATCCCAACGGCACGACCTCGACCTACTTTGCAAATACGAACACGATCGCCACGGCGATTCCGGGGATGAACCTCAACATCTTCCAAACGTCCGCGCTCTCGACGACCATCACGGTTACGCAGGATTCGTCGGTTGCGGTCGCCGCGATCTCGACCTTCGCATCCGCGTACAACGCGGCAATCAACGAGATCAACGCGGCGACGGCGGCGCCGGTAATCCAGCAAAACAACAGTCAGAACAGCGCGTCGTCGACCACGGCGACGAGTCAGGCGCTCACGAGCGGCGGCGCGCTTTTCGGCGATTTTTCGATCGAAAGCATCAAGGACCGCCTCATCAATCTCGCGCAAAGCATCGTGCACACGGGAAGCACCTCGTATCAGTCGCTTTCGTCGATCGGTCTGACGCTTGACAACTCGCATCAGGTGCTGCAGGCGAGCTCGGCAGCGTCCGGCACGTCGGGAAACACGGTGCAGAGCGGACCGCTCTCGATTTCGCAGGCATCGGGCACCTCGGGTTCGTTCATGCCGCTCGATCTCGCGAAGTTCAATGCGGCATTCAGCGCGAATCCGAACGCAATCAGTTCGATCTTTACCGGCGCCGCGGGAATCGTCAATTCGTTCGGGACGTATCTCACCACGGTCACCGGCCTCCCGACGACGACGACGACCGGACTGTTGGGCAAGATCCCGAGCACCTCGTTCATGCAGAGCGATGAAAACGCCAACACCGCCCACGTTAAATCGCTACAGGACTACGTGCAGACGTTGACGGACGAGGCGAACCATCAAGCGGATTCGCTGCGGCGTCAGTTCACCGCAACCGAAGCGCTGATCGCGCAGTATCAGTCCGTGCAGCAGCAAATCGGTCAGCTCAGCCAGAGCATCAGATAAGCCGAAGAATGTAGACGTGGCTGAATCACCCGAATTTAAATACCTCGAGACGAAAATCCTGACGGCGTCGCCGGAAGAACTGACGTTGATCGTGTTCGACGTCCTGGTCCTTTCGTCGACGAAGGCGCTCGAGAAGATGAAGAGTACGCCCGGAGATACGCAGGGCATCCACGACGACTTGCGGCGCGCACAGCGCTCGCTCGCGCTGTTGATGGGTTCGCTGAATTTCGACATCGGCGGCGCGCTCGCCGTCAACCTGTTTCGCGTGTACGAGTTCTGGCATCACGAACTGGTGCTCGCAAACATGCAGAAAGCGTCGGAGCGCGTCGAACGGCTTCTGCCGGACTTCAAAGACTACCGGGTGACATGGGCGGAAGCGCAGCGCCGGCGCCGCGCGGAACTCGCGCAGGCGCCGGTCGCGCCGCAGGGCGGGTTCGTTGCCGTCGGATAACGGACACGCGGCGAGCGCCATCATCGGGTTCGTCGCTGAACTCGAGGCATCGACGGTCGCGGCGGAAGAGGCGCTCGTTCAGCGTGATTGGACGGTTCTCGAAAACCTGTTGGCGGAACAGCGCCGGCTCACGCACGCCATCTCCAACGCCGTCGCGCTGAGCGACGGAGAGCGCCCCGCCGCCTTCGACGCTGAGTTGCACCGCCGGCTGGCGACGCTCGAGACGCGCCGCGGCGATCAAATGCGCCGGCTTACGGCATTTCATGCCGCAGTCGGCGAGCGTCTCGCGGTCGTCGCGCGCGCCAAAGTGATGCGGCGCGCGAGCAAACCGCTCGATGCGGTCCGGCCGGCACTGCTGAACTCACTGCGCTAACGCCGGCGCGCTGCGTCCGCTTCAGTTCCGCAGTCCCAGCGACGCACGGCCTGAACGGCCAGATTTACGCCTCGTTTGAGATTTCCGCAATCCGAACGCGCTTGCGACGCACTTCGCCTCGCCGTCGACCGGCACTGAAGAATGCGGCGCTCACTCCACGCTGAGATAATCGAGCGCGGCGGTCTCGTGATGCTCGCCGGCGCGCGCTCCGGCGGCGTCGTACGGAATCAGCCGGTAGTGCGGACCGGGGTCGGCGACGAGCATTCGTTCGCGCGCGGTTTCGGCCGCGGGCTCCCATTCGAGCGGATGCGCGGTTTGCGACTGCCGGTCGAAGTGTTTGCAGCGCACTCCCGCGTGGAGCGCGACGTGGAAGCCGGCGGCGCGCATTCGTTCGCAGAGCAGATAGTCTTCGTTGCAGATGCGCACCCGCGCGGCCGATTCTTCAAGAAACACCTGCGTCGAAAAATACGGCGGCGCCAACGCCTTCAGCACGCTGACTCGCACGGCGACGCATCCGAAGCCGACCGCATCGACCGCGGTAATGCCGTCGTCGAATGCGGGAATCGACGCGGCGGTCGTGTCGTGCGAGGTCCAGCGCGAAGCGGCCATCGGACGCAATCCGTCACGCGAATAGTACAGCGCGCCGGCGATCGCATACGCCTGATCGCCGGCGAGCACTTCGGTGAGGCGGGCGAGCGCGTCGGGAGGGACGATCATGTCGTCGTCGAGCATCATGAGTACGTCCGCGCCTTGCGCGACGGCACGCCGAGCGGCGACTTCGCGCTGTCCCGGGATGAAATTGCCCGTGACGGTCAACCGGTCGAACGCCGTCGTGGCGCCGGGGAGTTCGAGCGACCGCAGCGATTCTAAGAACGGCGCCGCCGGGTTGCCTGCCGTCGGCAGCGCGAGCAGCAGCCTCACGCGAACGCTTCCGCCAGCGTCTCGAGCATGCTCCGCGCGGCGGCGTCGAACGGTGCGTCGGTCTCTTTGAATGGTGCGGCCGTCCGCGTCAGTTTCGCGCGCAGGAAAATGCGATTGATTTCCGCCGCCGCCAGCGACGTATAGGCGGTGATCGCGGCGGCAATGCGGCGGCGCTGTGCGCCGTCGGCCAGTGCCACGTCGCTCGCGGCCATGCCGACGAACACTTGCGCGACCCGCAAGAATGGCGGCGCGTCGGCGTTGCCCAGGACGCGTTCCAGAAATGCGATCTCGTTCAGCTTGAACGCGCGCACGAGACGCAGTTCCGAACAAGCGGCGGGCTCGACGGTCGTCGCCGCGTCGCGTGCTGTGACCGCCGGCGGACAGCCGCTTCTGAAGCGTCGCCTTCTCCATCCGTTGAAAGGAGAATGTACTCGGCGGCATCGATGAGAATGACGAGACGTGG
>JBHEMQ010000135.1:0-532 GCA_046262475.1 Candidatus Velthaea sp. | reverse complement strand
TTGCCGAGTCGGGTCGCGATCAAGGCGCGCGACAGCAGCTGCTCTTGCGCGCTCACGAACCGCCGCAGCTCGGCGGCGTCGCCGTCGCCCGGCAGGGTGTCGGTCGTCGCGAGGGCGTTGAGAACCAGATAGTGCGCGATCATGCCGAGGCTGCGCGACCCAAACAAGCTGCGCAGCGACGTAAGCCGCTTATGGTCCAGCGTTACGGTGAGCACCGGGCCGCCGGCGCCACGAACGGATATCCCCGACGTAACGGGGTCGGGTTCCCGAATTTCGGGCTGCGGCTCACGCGCCTGCGGCTCCGGTTCCGGAAGCGGCTCGTGGTCGGGAACCGGCTCGAGCGGGGGCGCGGGCAGCACACGGTCCGCCTCCGGCGCCGGTTCCGGTAGGGGCTCCGACTCCGCCGCAGACGCCGCTTCCGGCTCGCGCAGCGCCGCCTTCTCCGGCTCCGGCTCCGGGGCCAGCGTGGCCGGTGGGCGCGGCGGGGGCGGCAGCTCGGCGGGCTGAACTACGGCAATCCGCCCCGCCGGTT
>JBHEMQ010000134.1:0-6057 GCA_046262475.1 Candidatus Velthaea sp. | reverse complement strand
GCCGTGAGCCGGTCGATGGTGTCGGGAACGAACCGTTCAGCGAAGCCCGCGATGAACGACCACACGATGACCAGCGCGTACGACTTTCCGCCGTTCGGCGTGGTGTTGTAAAAGAACGTGCTGAAATCGGTGCCTTTCGCCGTCGGCGCCGCTACGGCGAACGCGGGAAAGAGATCGCCCGAGAGCACGCCGGCCGCGAAAATCATGAACAGGACGGCCGCGAAAATTGCGCCCGTGAGCGGCGGTATCAGCAAACTTTGCAAGATCGTGGTCCGGCCGCTCAAGCGAAACAGCAGCGGATCGGCTTCGGGCAGCGATTGGACACGCTGAATCAAACTCATCGTGCCGCCGATCGCGCCCGCAAGCAGGACGATTTGAAAGATGCCGACGTTTTGCGGCTGCACGACGAACACGATCGCGAGTACGGTGGCGATGGCAACCGCGCCGATCGCGACGGCGCCGAGTAGCAACGCATGCCGAATCGCCTCGCTCGCGGGCGCCAGCGCGATCAAATAATACGTGCGCCGCAACAGATTCACCAGGTCAGCGAGCAACAATTCGACGCCCGCGGTGGCGGGGTCGGGCGGCGATGACGCCAAGTACGTTTGATATCCGGATTCCCCCGCGACGTTACGAAAGCGCAGGCGCACCACCCACGCGGAGCGCCGCAGATCGGGCTCGGTGCGCGCGCGCAGCGTCGCCATCTCGAGCCGGTACAAATCTTCCCACGTCGCGGGCACGACGAGCGGCGGCTGCAGGCTGATGTTCGCGAACTCGTAGTCGGCCTTCAACTGCTCGTAATACGAGTCGACGAATTTCGGCAGCTCGGCACTTCCCGGGCCCGAAATCTCGCGTAACGCCATCTGCCGCCGCGATTCGGTGAGGGGGCAGGGGGTCCCGTTGCAGTTGGGACCGCCGGCTAGCCGTCCGCCGCGCCGCCTTCGTCCATGTTGCCGAGGCCGCCGCCGAGTTCATCGCCGGGAACGTCTTCGGACGCAGGCAGGTGGGGATCGGCCAAGAGGTCTTCACCGTCTCTGTCGCGGTCGCCGCCGTTCATGGCTATCCCCGCCTCAACTGCCGGTCGGCCCGGGGCCCATGCCGGTGTGTCCGCCGCCGATGTCGCCGCCGGTGGATTCGCCGGCCCGCTCGTCGTCGGCGCCGTTTTGGCCGGCGCTCGTGCCGCTGCTGTCGGTCGCGCCTTCGGCCGGATCCTGCGAATGAACGCGTTCCTCTTCACTCATGGCAACCACGTACCACGCGGGTCCCGATTGTAGGCGTGCGGGGCGCTCGCCTCCACGCTGAAAGCGCGAAAAAAGGTTGAGCAGCGGGACAGCGACGGCTCGCGCAGCGAACTCGACCTCGATGCTACAACCGCAAACGCGTTTGCATTTCCTCGCCGCCGGTGCCGCGGCGGCGGCCGCCGCCCTGCCGTTGCCCGCCTTCTCGCAGACCACGCCGCTGCGCGTTATCTTGTTTTTCGGCGCTTCGACATGGCCGCTGTGGATCGCGCAATCGAAGGGCTTTTACGCACGCGAACACCTGTCGGTGCAGATTACCAACACTCCGAATTCGGCGTACATGTACGAGCACATGAATGCGGGCGACTTCGACATCGCGCACAGCGCGGTCGATAACATCTTTGCCGTCGACGAAGGTCAAGGCGAGGTTGCCAGCGCCACGGACTTCTTCGCCTTCATGGGCGTGGACAACGGCTTCTTGCGCTTGTACGCAAGGCCGGAAATCCGGTCGTATGCCGATCTGCGCGGCAAGGCCGTGGCCGTGGACGCGTTGACGACCGGATACGCATTCGTGCTGCGCAAGATGCTCGAAAAGAACGGCTTGAGCGACACCGACTATCGCCTGGTCGCCGCCGGCGGTACCCCCGGGCGCGCGCAAAAACTGCAGTCGGACGGCGACTTCGTCGCGACGCTCGTAACGCCGCCGTTCGACGCGCAGCTCAAAGCGAAGGGCTACACGTTGCTCGGCAATGCCACGGACGTCATCGGCCGCTATCAGGGCATCACCGGCAACACACGGCGCAGCTGGGCGCAGGCGCATCAGGATGTGCTGGTCGGCTACATCCGCGCCTTCGTCGCCGCCCTGGGGTGGCTCTACGATCCGAAGAACCGCGACGAGGCGATCGCCATTTACGTCGACGCGGCGAAAGTGACGCCTGACATCGCGGCGCAAACGTATGCCGCCGCCGTCGAGCCCGCGGGCGGACTGTTTCCCCGCGCCCGCATCGACGTCGAAGGCCTGCGCACGACGCTCGCCCTGCGCAGCCAGTACGCAAAGCCGCAGAAAACGCTCACCGATCCGCTCAAATACATCGACGAATCGTACTATCGCCGCGCCGTCGGCGGGTGAGAAGTTTCCGCGTTACGGGTTACGGTGAGCCGCTCGCAATCCTCGAGCGGCCGACGCCACAACCGCGCGGAACCGAAGTGCTCCTCAAGGTGCTTGCGGCGGGGGTCTGCCACAGCGACCTGCACATGTGGCAGGGCGGCTTCGACCTCGGAACGGGAAAATTGTCGTTACGCCTGCCGTTGCCTGCGACGCTCGGTCACGAGACGGCCGGCGAAATCATCGCGGTCGGGCCGGACGCGCACGGCGTGCGGGTCGGCGAACGACGATTGGTCTATCCGTGGGTCGGTTGCGGCGAATGCGCCGTTTGCCGCGGCGGCGCGGAACACGTCTGCGCGAAACCCGCGATCCTCGGCGTGCAGCGCGAGGGCGGTTACGCCGACCATATACTCGTTCCACATCCGCGCCTGCTGCTGGACATCGGCGACCTCGACCCCGTGGCTGCAGCGCCGTTTGCGTGTTCGGGTCTCACCGCATATAGCGCGCTGAAGAAAGCCGGCGCATCGGTCGCAACCGAACCGGTCGCCGTGTTCGGCGCCGGCGGTCTGGGTCTGATGTGCCTGCACATTCTGCGCGCACTCGGCGGCGCCGGCGCGGTCGTCGTCGAGATCGACGAACGCAAACGCGCAGCCGCGCGCGACGCCGGCGCGCTCGCCGTCATCGACGGCAATGCCAACGACGCGGCCGCGCAAATCGTCGCTGCGGCGGGCGCGCCGCTCGGCGCCGCGATCGACTTCGTCGGCAGCGCCGCGACCGCGCGCACCGCGTTCGGCGCGCTGCGCAGCGGCGGCACGCTCGTGCTCGTCGGTCTGTTCGGCGGCACCGCGCCCTGGCCGCTGCCCCTCATCGCGTTACGCGCGATCACGATCGCCGGCAACTACGTCGGCAGTCTTGCCGAGCTGCACGAGCTGCTCGAACTCGCGCGGCGCGGCGCGGTCGCGCCGTTGCCGCTGAAGCGCCGCCCGCTCACCGAAGTGACGGCCGCGCTCGACGAACTGCGGACCGGAACGGTCGTGGGGCGCTCGGTCCTCGTGCCGTAGCGGCTACGGACGGTTGCTCACGACCAATACGGTAAACGTTCTGGGGACGATGGTTCGCGCGGGCCGCTGCTGGCCCGGTGCCGGGGAGCTGAGCAGCACTTGCGCGGTCACCAGGTACACGTCGTGCGAGTTGACGTCGACCGCGAGCGTGCGCGCGGCCGGCTGCGTCGTCGCGGTCTGAACCACCGAAAACGCGCCGGGCGCATCCTCGTGCACGACCGTCAACGTGCCCTCGCCGTTCGAGCTGAACGCGAGCTGCGACCCCGGGTCGAACGCCGTCGCATCGGAGCCTTGTCCGATGGGAAGCGTCGCGATCATCTTGCCACCGTCGGAATCGACGACCACCATGAGTTTGTTGCTGCAACCGGCGAACAGCCGATGATGCTGCACGTCGATGGAAAGGCCGGCGGGGCCTTCGCACGCGCCGAGCGGCCACGTGCCGGTCACCGCGTTGTTGCGTGCATCGACCGCGACGATTTCATTCTTGTCCTCGATGTTCACATACACGCGTCCGTTGCCGTCGGCCGCTGCGAATTCCGGCCGGCCGGGAAGCGCAATCGTCGCGACGACTGCGTTGGACATCGCGTCGATGACCGAGGCGTTCGCGCTTCCGCCGTTCCATGCAAACACTTTTTTCGTCGCCGGATCGTACAGAATTGCGTCGGGATTCTTTCCGTCGAGCGCGACTTTCGCGAGCGGTTTCAGCGTCTTGAGATCGAAAACCGTCATCGTGTTGTCGCGTCCGTTACTCGTAAAACCCTTATTGAGCTCCGGCGCGAGCGCGATGCCGTGCACGCCCGGCGTATCGGCGATCTCGCCGACGGTCGTGCCGCTCGCCGGATCGACGACGATCACACGGTTCGTACGCGAGATGAACAGGCGCCGTCCGGCCGGATCGTACGTGAGGTAGTCCCACCCGCCTTCCCCGCCGACGGTGAACTTTTTCGTGACCTGATAGTTGACGGTCGACGCCGCGCGGGCCGGCAGCAGCGCCGCGGCACCGGCCGCGCCGAGAAGCAGCGCAGCAGCGGCCGCCGTTTTCCGCGAAAGCGACGTGGACGACGTAGGTGATGTGCGCATGCGCCCGCGTTACGCCCGCGGCGCGGAGCTTCCCCTCGCGCGCCGCCGGCGAGCCGGCAAACCAACGGACGTCATGCAGCCGTCCGAGGTACGTTGCACGGCGACCGTGTCCGCCAGTTTGGCGACGATGTACAGACCGCGGTGATCCTCGGCGAGCGCGTCCGGCAGGCGCGCGTCGAACGCGTATCCCGCGCCGGAATCTTCGACGATCAGCGTCGCGCCGTCGTATCCGTTCCAGCGCAAGCGGACCCGGATGGGGCCCGGCGCGTGCCGTGCGACGTTGGCAACCAGTTCACCGAAGATGAGTTCGGCGGCGTAGACATCGGATTCCGGATCCGCTTGCGCCGTGAGATATCGTCCGAAGATGCGCCGCGCATTGTGCGCGAGCGCGGCGTCGGCGATCGAGAAGAGGAACCCCTCGCGATCGGCCTTCAGCGACCATACCACCCGCGGCGAACTTACCCGTGCAGAGCGGCGAGCACGTTTGCCGGCGTCAACGGCGCGGTGCGAACACGTACGCCGGTCGCGTCGAAGACGGCGTTGGCGACGGCGGCGGCGGTCGGACGCGACGAGGGTTCACCAGCGCCGGCCGGCGGGCGGTCGGGGCGGTCGAGCAGCACCACGTCGACACGTTCGGGAAGGTCCGTCGTTCGCAGTACCGGATAGGTGACCCAATCCGTCGACGTCACCGTGCGCGCGTCGAACGCGACCTGTTCGTACAGCGTGCGGCTCAAGGACTGCATCAAATTGGCTTCGATCGTTCCGCGCAGCGAACGCGGATTCACGATGAGGCCGCAGTCGTGCGCGCACGTCATGCGCGTGACGCGCACGCGGCCGTCACGGCGGTCGACCGTCACTTCCGCGACCGTCGCGACGACCGTGTCGCCGCGCGTTGCAAACGCCACACCTCGCCCGCGCAGAATCGGTCCGCTGCGGCGCGCGCCGGCCGCCGGGCGCGTCTGCCAATCGGCGGCTTCGGCGACCGCATGCAGCACGGCCGCGTGGCGCGGGTCGCGCAGGTTGCGCAGGCGAAACGCGAGCGCGTCGGCGCCGGCTGCGGCGGCCAATTCGTCGATGAAAGATTCGACGATGAAGGTGGTACCGGGGCCTTCGGGATCGCGTAAATGCGTGGTGCGCAGGGGCGAGGCGGACGGCGCGAGCGGCGCGACGAGTTCGGCCGTCGCGCGCAACGCACCGACGGCATACGCCGGTGAATTCTTGCCGTATACGGCGTACTCGGTGCGCGGCTTGTCGTTCGCGTGACCCGTCAGCTGACCACCGAGAAAATTGCCGGCACTATCGGGATGCGATGAAATCTCGCCGCCGTTAAACGCGCGAATCGTGACGTCGAGCGCAGCGATGCCGCCGTCGCGCACCGCGCCGCGCGCGCGCGCGACCATCGCGGGCGCCTTCGGGCCCCATTGCGTCATATCGTGACGCATCCATTGAATGCGCACCGGGCGTCCGACGGCGCGCGACACGAGCGCGGCGTCGGCCGCCGCGTCGTCGAAACCCGCGCGCCCGTAGGAACCGGCATCCTCGACGAACACGACGCGGACGCGTTCGCTCGGAA
>JBHEMQ010000133.1:0-6079 GCA_046262475.1 Candidatus Velthaea sp. | reverse complement strand
GTGTACGAATCGGGCCGCCACTCCGGCCTGCATTGGCGCCGGACGCCGAGCGGGCTCGTCCGCCTCGTCGAAGCCGACGTGCAGGGCGACGACCTGGATCGCTGGCCCGCCAGCATCTTCCCGTTCGATGCGGCTGCCTGCAAGGCGGCGGGCGAGACGGCGGATGCGCGGCCGTCATGGGTGCTGGCCTGCCGGGCACCGCACGACGTGCCGCACTGGTTCTACGTTGAGAAACGCAGCGGCGACATCACGCGCGAAATCGTGCGCGAAGGGGTTCGGGTGGTGACCTTCACATTCGAGGACTTCCGCAGCGACAACGGCTTCCGCCGCCCCTTCCGCTGGCACCTCGCGGGCGCTGGCGGCGCCGCCGACGTCCTCGTCCAATCCGTGGCGCCGAGCGCGGTCGGCGCTACCGAGGTCGCCGATCCACCATCGGTGACCGGCCTCTTTCAGTGGGACGCTGCCGGCGCCGCGGCGGTCCCGGCAAGGTTTCGCGGAAACGAAATCCTGGTGGAGGTCGCCGTGGACGGCCGCCGCGGGACATTCGTGCTCGACACCGGGACAACGCAGCTCATCATGTCCACCGAGTTCGCGCGCCGGATTGGGCTGCGCGCGGCGCTCGGCCATGTGGTGGCCGGCCGGGTCACGGTCGGGCAAGCGGTGATGCGCGACGTTCCGATGCTGACCGTCGGCCTCGGCGGGTTTCGAATCGACGGCCTCCTCGGCTACGACTTCTTCGTCGGGCACATCGTGCACATCGATTATGCGCGCGAACGCGTCGAGCTGCTGCCGCGTACGGCGTTCGTGCCGCCGGTAGGCGCAGAACCGGTGGCGGCGCCGGCGTACGAAGGAATGCCGCTGGTGGCGGCGCGCGCCGGCAAGGCCGAGGGCTCGCGGTTCGCGCTCGACACCGGATCGCAAACGCTCGTTCTCGCCCGCCGGCTGCTCAACGCCGCTGGGCTGACGCCGGACGACTTCAGTGTGCGCTCGCGCGGCGGCCGCGACGTGACCCAGCGCTACCTGGAAGGATCAGTCACGGTGCAGCGAGCCGTTGCCGCGACCTTCCGCTTCGGCCCGGTGCTCGTCCGCGAGGCGCCCGCCGAAATCGAACTGCCGGCCGGCTCGGACGATCTCGAACTGCCTCTCGACGGAATCGTCGGGACTGACATCATGGCCGGCTTCGAGTGGTGGTTTGACGCGGACGGCGACCGTCTGTGGCTCCGCCGCCGCTAGCCGGCGTCGAAAGTGCGGACCGCCACAGCGCGCGCGCGGCGCTGAGCGGCGGAACACATTCCGCCGATGTACCCGGTACGGTCGGTTACACAACGGAGGGTAGTGGGATGGGCGGGATACGGATCGACACACGACGGGTTGCAAGCGCTTGCGCTGCGCTCGTTGCCGCGGCCGCGCTGGTTGCGCCCGCGCCTGCCCGCGCCGCTCAAGCCGAAGCCTCGTTTGCCGTCAGCCGCTACGGCGACTTATTAGCCGGCGAAAACGGCCGCCTGTCGGTTCCGGAGCGCCGCGAACTCGCCGAACGCGTCCTGCTGCTGTCTTCGTACTACCGGCTCGATCCGCGGCTGCTCATCGCGCTCGTGACCGTCGAGTCGGCGTGGCGTTCGCGCGCAGTATCGCCGGTCGGCGCGCGCGGACTCGGACAGCTCATGCCGGGAACGGCCGCCGCGCTCAAGGTCGACTCGTTTGAGACCTATGAAAACCTCGACGGCACGGCACGCTACCTGCGCCGCTTACTAATGCGATTTCCGAACTACGCGCAGCCGATGCAGTACCGCTTCGCGCTGGCGGCCTACAACGCCGGGCCGGGCGCCGTCGACCGCTACCACGGCGTGCCGCCATACGCGGAAACGCAGTCGTATGTCGCGCGCGTGATGGGAGTCTGGGAACGGTATCGGGATTCCGCCGCCGCACCGTCGCCGCACGCCTTCGCCGCCCGGCACGTGGCGCTCAGCAGGCCGCGGCGCCCACACCACGCGTTGCAAGTCGTCAACGTTCCGATTCGTGGCTTGCGGCCCGCGATGGTGCTCGCTCGGATCCCGCATTATGCACCGCAACGCCTCGGTGCGCCGCAACTCGATCTCGGCCAAGCGCCTCGCCGCCGGGGGTTGTTGGCCTTCTTGCACCGCCGGCATGAGCCGGCCGGGCCGGAATCACAGGCGACGCCCGCGCCGGGCGAAGACGCGATCGCGGAGCAGCGCGGGTTCATCGCGCGCAACGGGCGGTTTTAGCGGTTCACGGTCGACATGTCGGCATAGCGTTCGCCCGCAGTAACGCCTTTCGGGGCCGCCTCTTCGATGCGCCGCAACTGCTCGGCCGTTAGCCGGATGCCGGCGGCGCGGACGTTCTCGTCCACCCGGTCCACGCGCTTGGTCCCCGGAATGGCGAAGACGTCGTCGCCCTGTGCGAGCACCCAGGCCAGCGCGATTTGCGCGGCGGTCACCCCGATCTGCGCGGCGATGTCGCGCACCCGGTCGGTGACGTCGAGATTTTTCGAGAAGTTTTCGCCTTGAAAGCGCGGCGCCGTGCGGCGGAAGTCGTTCGGCGCGAGATCCTCGATCGACCGAATCGTTCCGCTGAGAAATCCGCGGCCGAGCGGGCTGTAGGCAACGAGCGCGATGCCGAGCCGCCGGATCGTCGCGAGCACGCCGTTATCTTCGATTTCGCGCGTAAACAGCGAGTATTCGCTTTGCAGCGCCGCGATGGGATGGACGCGCGCCGCCCGCTCGATTGTGTCAGCGCCGGCCTCCGAGAGGCCCAGGTATCGCACCTTCCCGGCGCGCACCAAGTCCGCCATCGCCCCGACCGTGTCTTCAATCGGCGTGCCGGTGTCGACGCGGTGCTGATAGTAGAGGTCGATCACGTCGACGCCCAGCCGTTTGAGCGAGGCGTCGCAGGCCGAACGCACGTATTCCGGCTTGCCGTTGATCGAACGCTTCGTGGGGTCGCGCGGGTCGCGCACGTTCCCGAATTTCGTCGCGAGAAACACGTCCCCGCGGCGCCCGGCGATCGCGCGCCCGACCAGCTCCTCGTTCCTGAAGGGCCCGTACGCGTCGGCCGTGTCGAGCATGGTGACGCCCAAGTCCAACGCCCGCGCGATCGTGCGGATCGACTCCGTTTCGTCGCCCGGACCGTAGAATTCGGACATGCCCATGCACCCGAGGCCCAGCTCCGCCACCAGCGGCCCGTTCCGCCCTAGTCGTCGTTCTTGCATGTGCGACACGACAGCGCCCCGGCGGTTATCGTTTCAGAACGCGCGTGAGCTTGTCGAACAAGCCTTCCATCGCACGCTCGTGCGCGTCTTGAATGCGGCGCCAGAACATGCGCCCCTCGACATCGCTCAGCGTCGCAATGGTACGGTGCGTGAGCACGATCTTTTTGCCGTCGGCCGTGAGGTAAAACCCATGCGTGCCATCAACGCCCTCGTTGTCGATGCGCCAGACGATATGCTTCTCGCGTTCCACCGATTCGAGCACCGCATGCATTCCGAGGTGCCATTCCTCCGTCGTACCGGCAACCAGCGGTCCCGAACTGCGCATGAACGGTTGCGAGGCAAAGGGCCATATCGCGTCGCCGGAGGTGCCCATATCCGTAAGCAGCTGAAAGATACGCCGCACCGTGCCGTTGAACGAACGCGAATAGCTGACATCGAGCGGTATGGGCATGGCCCGGCGTTTCGTCGGGCCCCTCGGCGGGTCCCAGGCCTAATTGAAGGCTTGAATGCCCGTCTGGGCGCGGCCCAGGATCAGCCCGTGGATGTCGTGCGTACCTTCGTACGTGTTGACCGCTTCGAGATTCATGACGTGGCGGATCACGTGGTATTCGTCCGAAACGCCGTTACCGCCGTGCATGTCGCGCGCTACGCGCGCGACCGCGAGCGCTTTGCCGCACGAGTTGCGCTTCAATAACGAGATCATCTCGGGGCTCGAGCGGCCGTCGTCCATGAGCCGCCCGAGGCGGAGCACCGCGTGCAGGCCAAGCGTGATCTCCGTCTGCATGTCGGCGAGTTTGATTTGGATGAGCTGCGTAGCGGCGAGCGGACGACCGAATTGTTCGCGTTCGAGCGTGTATTTGCGCGCCGCGTGCCAGCAGAATTCGGCGGCGCCGAGTGCGCCCCAGGCGATGCCGTAACGCGCCTTGTTCAAGCATCCGAACGGGCCGGCGAGGCCGCTGACGTTCGGCAACAGATTCTCCTCGGGAACGAACACGTCGTGCATGCTGATCATGCCGGTGCTCGAGGCGCGCAGACTGAACTTGCCGTCGATTTTCGGAGCCGTCAGTCCGTCCATCCCGCGTTCGAGAATGAACCCTTTGATCACGCCCTCGTCGTTTTTCGCCCACACGATGAAGACGTCGGCGATAGGCGAATTCGTAATCCACGTCTTCGCGCCGCTGATCCGGAAGCCGCCGCGGACGCGCGCGGCGCGCGTCGTCATGCTGCCCGGATCTGAACCGTGATCCGGTTCCGTCAGACCGAAGCAGCCCACGAGTTCGCCGGTCGCGAGGCGCGGTAAAAACTTTTGCCGCTGTTCCTCGGTTCCGTACGCGTGGATCGGGTGCATGACGAGACTCGATTGCACCGAAAGGGCGGAGCGGTAGCCGCTGTCCACGCGCTCGACTTCCCGCGCGATCACCCCGTACGATACCGCGTTAATTCCCGCGCAGCCGTAGCCTTGAATCGTCGAGCCGAGAAAACCGAGCTCGCCCATCTCGTAAAGGATCTGACGGTCGAAGCGTTCGTGTCGATTCGCTTCGAGCACGCGGGGCATGAGCTTTTCTTGGCAATAGCTGCGCGCCGCGTTCTCGATCATGCGCTCGGAATCCGAGAGCTGGTCGCTGAAAAGAAGCGGATCTTCCCAGCGAAAAGCGGTGCTGGCATCGGCGCGTTCGGTCGTAATCATGCTGGCCGATTCTGCGCCGTTCGGCCGGGGACCGCCGTGGGGACGCCTACCGTGCGAGGTGCTGGCGGAACGTTATGTTGACCCGCTCGGCGGCGATGCGCGGCTCCTTCGGGATGCAATGCTCCCAGTTGAGCTGCGTATCGCCCCGCATCACGATGAGGTCGCCGTGCGCCACCTCGAGCGAGATCTTGCGGTGGTTCAAGCCGGACGATCGCTTGGGACGCAACTCGAAGGTGCGGGTGGCGCCGAGACTGAGCGATGCGATCACGCGGCGCGGGTCTTCCTCGGCGTCGTCGTCGTTGTGCCAAGCGACGCTGTCGTTGCCGTTGCGATAGCGGTTGAGGAAGACGTAATCGAAGTGCGTCGCCGTCTGCGCTTCCACGAGCGCGCGCACGCGGCCGAGCAGCGGCGTCCAGTCCTGCGACATCTTCGCTCCGCGTGCGGCGGTCTGGCGCGGCACGAGCACCCGGCGGCCATACATCATGCGCGAGTCCGCGCGCCACGCGGTGCAGGCTTGCAGATCGGCCACGAGCGCCGAGCCGAGCGTCGGATCCAAAAACTCCGGGACGTACCGCACGTCGCCACCATCGGCGACCACGATGGTGGGTTCGCAGCGCGTCGCGAAGAGGCCGAGTTGTCGCATGACGTCGTACGTACGTTCGATGCGACGTCGCCGCGCCCATGCTTCGTGCGCGCGTTTCCCCCCTTCGGGGGTATAGGAGCGCCATGAACGACGATCGTTTGGTCACCGAAGCCGAAGATGACCGCGTATCCGCGGTGATCGCCGCCGACGACACCGGCATGATATCCGGGGAGCGGCTCATTACGGAGGCCGAAATGGATGAAGGCCTTCAGGACGAGGAAGCCTAGGATTCGAGCGCCGCGAGCGCCCGCTCCCATGCGTCCATCGCCGCTGCGCTCTGCGCCCGCACGCGCTCCATCTGCGCTTGTGAAATCTGCGAACCCATTTCCGTGCGCTCGTCGAGCGGGTCGCCGACCACAAGGCCGTCGACCAGCTTGGCGAGTGTCGCGGTGAAGCCCTCCTGCACGTCGGCGGCGACGTAGACACGTTGCACCGACACGCAGGACTGCCGGCGTGGCTGAACCCGGCGGTCGAGATGGTGCGAGCGGCCCTGTCCCAGTCGCCGTCCGCCTCGATGATGACC
>JBHEMQ010000132.1:327-6092 GCA_046262475.1 Candidatus Velthaea sp. | reverse complement strand
CGCCACCACCGTCGCGTCCGCGCTGCCGCCGCGCGCGATCGCTTCGAGCAACGTCGATTTGCCGCAACCAGCGGAGCCGAAGATGCCGATGCGCGCGCCGCGCGCGAACGCAAGCGGGCCGTCGATGGCGCGAACGCCCGTCCAATACACGTGCGTCAGCGCGCGACGGCCGTCCGGCGGCGGGGCGCTGCGCGCGCCGGCGCGCCGTACGCCGCGCGGCGCTGGAACGCCGTCGAGCGGAGCGCCGGCGGCGTCGCAGGCTCGGCCGAGCAGCGGCGTACCGGCAGCGATGGCGAGCGCCGCCGGATCGCGTTGCACCACATCGCCTGCGGCCACGCCGTCAACCGCCGAAAGCGGCGCGAGCACCACGCGATTGCCGTCGACGGCAACCGCCCGCGCGGCGATCCGCGCGCCGCTCCGCGCGTCGATGCGCACGCCGTCACCGATCTTCAGCGCCGGCATGAGCGCGTGCGCCAAGCCGCCGTGAACCGCCACGACGCTGCCGCCGGCGCGGCCGATCACGGCTGCACCGCGGTCAACACGTCGGCGAGGCGAACGCCCAATCGCGCGTCGATCGTGCCGTGCGCGACTTCGAGGATCGCGTCCCCCGGCTCGAGCGTTGCGTCGACAACGACAGGAATGCCGCAACGGATGGCGGCATCGGCCGGCGCCACGCGCACGCGAACCGGCGCCTCCGTGCACCGTTCGCGCACCAGCGTTCGCACGAGCGCCTCGATGTCGACCGGCGCGAGCTGCAATTCGCGCGCCAGCACCGCTGTTCCGACGTCGCGCAGCACGCGCTCGAGCATGCCGTCGAACGCATCTGCGAGCGCGGCGCGAAAAACACGGGCGTCGCGCACCGCGTTCGCGATGTCACGCGGCGCGGCGGCGGCCGACGGCGGTAGGGCGCACGGCTCTTCCGCAGCCAGCGGCCTCGTGGGTTCCGGCGGCCGCAGCCATTCACCGAGCGGGATGAAGCGTCGTTCATGCACGAAGCGGATACCGTTCGCAAACTTCTTCGGGGCCGGGCAGCAAGCTGGACGGCACCGCGGACAAGCGCCGCACGATCGCCGCGCGTTCCTCAGCGGGATACATCTCCAGTACCGCTGCGGCCGTCGCCGCCGGCAATGCTGAGATGATGGCCGCTGCAATGTGGGGCGGTTCGCCGGCAAGAGCGCCCCGCACGCGCGCAGGCGGAATACCAACCGCATCGCGTGCAGCAGTTCGCACGCTGACCGTCTCGAGCGCGCGCACCAGAGCGCGCGCGGCGGGGCGCGCGCCGGCAGCAAATGTGACAACGAGTGCCAGTGCAACGATGCTTTGCGGCAACACGCCGGCAACGATGGAGACCAGGGTCCACGGTGAGCGACCCGCGGCTGCGCCCGCGGGGGTGAAGCGCACCGACTCCACGCGAACGACATCGCCGCGCGCGTCGTCGATGCCGGCCGTCGCGGCGGCCAACGAACGAATCTTCGAGAGTTCGATGCTGCGCGAAGCATCCACGAAGACCGCGACGGAGAGCCGCTCAGCAGTGCCCGGCAAGGCGATGCGGTGTTCCTCGCGCAGGTCGCTTCCGCGATCTTCCACGCTGTTGGTTTTCGAGTACTTCCTGTGGTCGCTCGCGTATCGCTCGTCGCTCGCCGAGCGCGCGAGCGCGCCGCTCAGCGGCGCGCGCCGCACCGTGCGAATGTCGCGCTTTTCGGCGAGCACGTCGCGGTGCACCCGGACGATCGTCGCGCCGGCGCCGAAGGCGGAGTCGAGCGCCGACTGCAGCGCGGTCTGAACGCCGTCGGAACTCAGCGACGCGTCGCCCTCGAGCACGAGCCCGCGGTCGTCGACGACCGTCACGCGCTCGGGCTCCAGTGCCGGGACGCCGCCCGCGACGAACGCTTTTATTCCGGCGATGCTGCGGCCGGTGAGATGCGCGCCCGGAACCAGCGTTATGCGAACGCTGGCCGATGCGTCGTGCGCGGCTTCGTCGGCGTACATTGCCGCGCGTGCCGGCGCGACGATGACGCGCGCATCGGCGATGCCCTCGACGCCGCGCAGTCCGAGCGCCAATTCAGACGCCAAACCATCGCGGGACTGCGCTTCGAGCACCGCCTGCGGGGTCAAAGCGCCCGCGTGCGCGAGCATTTCCTGCGCGGTGGGCAAGTGCGCGTGCGGTACGCCCGTCACCGACAGCCGCAGCAACAACTCGGAGCGCTTCGGCGCCGCCACGAGAACGTTATCCGGCGACGGCGCGTAGGCAACGTTCCACGCCGCGAGCCGCTCCTCGACCTCGCGCAGCTGATCGCTCTTCAGCGGCGATGCGAAGAGCGGGACGCGCGTGTCGCGCGCCAGCGTGACCGCAAGGCCTGCGAGGAGGAACAGCACCGCAGCGCCGCCCGCGATGAGCGCTTTGATGCGAACCGGCGCGGCGGCGACACGTGCGACGATGCGGGCGGCATTCACCCGTTACACCTGCATGCCGAGCAGTGCGTTGAGCGCTTGCGCCGCGCGCTGCGCGCTCGTTGCGGCGATTTGAAGCGCAATGTCGGCGCGCGCGCGGGCAAGCACCATCTCCTGTAAACCGCCCGCACCGCGAACGAATGCGGATTCCGCGGCGTCGGCGCGATCCAATTGTGCGCCGGCCGCATCGACGAGCGCAGCAAAACCGGCAGGGGCAGCGCCCGCGGCGGGGCCGCGCGGCGCGGCGACATCGGGAACGAGCGCATCGACGCGCATCAGGTGCGGCCCACATCGAGCGTGCGTTCCGCAAGCCGTTTGCCGACATCGAACACCGAGGCGTTGGCTTCGTACGCCCGCTGCGCGTCGAGGACGGCGATCATCTCTGTCAGCGCGTCGCCGGTGCCGCGTTCGCTGCGCGTGCGCACGAGCGGCATCAAATCAGCGTCGCCGTCGTCGTCCGTCTCGCCATCGCCCGCATCCGGTGCCGCGGCGGCGATTTCCGCGACGAGGCGCGGATACGGATGTCCGGGAGTCGACGCTTGCGCGGCCGCCACGTTGCGCGCCGCAATGTCCAGCACCGCGCGCTGCGCATCCATGCCGCCCGCGGCTGTGCTCAGCAGGTCGAATTCGGCGCTCACTTCGTCACGCTCCGCAGTTCGTTCAGCCGCGCGTGCAGCGCCCCGAGCAGCGCCTCCTCGAACAAGGCCGCGCGCGCGACCTTGGCCATGCGCCGTTCGTCCGCGACGCTGCCGTGAGCCAGCCGCGCGAGGGCGTCGCGGCCGGCGAGCGCCGCGCCGGCGGTACCGTTTTCAACGTCGATCAGCATGCGCAGAGCATAGCGGCCGGATGTGAGCGGGACGTTACCGCCACATGAGGAACCTGGACGCGTGCACGAAGGCGCAAGCATCCGGCACCGCCCCAGGTTCGCGCGAAGCGCCGCACCCCGCGCGTGAGCACGTCCGAATCGTCCCCGCTCGGGACGCACCAAAGCTTTGCGCCGTTGCACGAGCGCGCGCGCGCCTCGAACGACCACGGTCTCGCTGAGGCGGTCCGGGCGGCCGAGCGTGCGTACGACGCGCTCTCGCTCGAGCGCACGTCGCTGGCGAGCCGGCTGGCGGCGTCGTCCGCCCAGACCGACCGCGAGTTGCAAAAAGCCCTGACGATCGGCCGCGTGGCCGAGACCGTCAATTCCTCGCTCGAATTGGACATCGTGCTGAGCCGCGTGCTCGATATCGCCATCGAAGTGATGAACGCACACCGGTGCTTCGTCATGATCGCCGACGACAGCGGCACGCTGCAGCTGGCGGCGATGCACGGTCTTGAGCGAGCGGAACTCGACTCCGACGACCTGCGGCCGTCGCAGACGACGGTGCAGCGGGTCTTTGAAACCGGCGAGCCCATTTTCACAACCGACGCGCAGCGCGATCCGCGCTTCAACGCGCAGATGTCGGTGCGCGCGCTGAAGCTGCGCTCGATCATCTGCGTGCCGCTCTCGATCAAAGACAAGCGCATCGGCGTCGTGTACCTGGACTCGCGCGTCGCGCCGGGTCTGTTCACGCGGCACGATCCCGATCTGTTGACGGCCTTCGCGAACCAGGCCGCGCTCGCCATCGAGAACGCGCGGCTCTTCGACGAGCAGCGTGCTCGGCTGCGCGAGATCATGTGGCTCGAAGAACTGCAGGCGAAAGTGCTCGGTTCGATCACGAACGGCGTGATCACGACCGATGAGAACGGCACGATCACGACCTTCAATGAGTCGGCGGGCGAAACGTTCGGCATCCCGCCGGGCTCGATGACGGGCCGCCCGGTCGGCGCGCTCGATGCGCTCATCCCGCATTTTTCCGGACTGCTCGCGGCCGCCGAAAGTTCGGCGAAGCCCATGGAAGTCGATGCCGTGCACCCGACCCGCGGCGCGTTGCGCCTCGAAGTCCGCGTCGCGCCGATCGATCTCGGCGACGGCGGGCACGGCGCGGCGACCGGACTCGCGATTGCCGTCACCGACCTCACCGAGCGCCGCGCGCTCGAAACGATGCATCGCACGGATGTGGAACAGCGCCGCGCCATTCGCGAGGGCTTTAACCGGTATCTCGCGCCGCACGTCGTCGAGTCGATGATGAAGGCACCCGGTACCGTCGAGTTGGGCGGCGAGCGCCGCACGGCGACGATTCTGTTCGCCGACATTCGGGACTTCACGAAGATGGCTGCGCGCATGCCCGCCGAGCGCGTCGTTGAAATTCTCAACGCGTATTTCGAGGCGGCGGTCAGCGTCGTCTTCAAACACGACGGTCTGCTGGACAAATTCTACGGCGACGGATTGATGGCGGTCTTCGGGCCGCCCCGCGTGCACGAAGACGACGCCGCGCGCGCGCTCCGCGCCGCCGGGGAACTGCACGAGGTCGTGCGCCGCCTCGAACCGATCATCCACGAACCGCTGAGGATTTCCGTCGGCCTCTCGACCGGCGACGTCGTCGCGGGGCACATCGGCAGCACGCGCCGAATGGATTACACGGTGATCGGCGACGCGGTGAATCTCGCGTCGCGGCTGCAGTCCGCCGCGCCGCCGTCCGCGACGTACTGCGACGAGACGACGTACCTGCGTTCCGGCTTGAAGCTCCCCGGCGAACGCCTGCAGGCAAAAATCAAAGGGCGCGACGACCTCGTCACGGTGTACCGCCTCACGTAGGCGCGATGGACGTCGAAGCACTCAACGCGGCGGTGATCGGCGGCTTGCGCACGGATCGCGACGCGTGTCTCGGCGCTATCCGGCGCACCATGGAATTCGTCGACGTGCTCTCACGCGACGGGTCGGCGGATCCGGCCTCCGCGGTGGACGAAGCGGTGTACGCGCAGGACCTGTACCTGCGCGTGCTACTGGCCGTCGACTACTTGCGTGAAACCGGCCGCTTCCGCTTCACCGCGCTGGATGCGATGGACCGGCGCTCGCCGCTGCTGATCTACGCGCGCGCGCTCGGCGCCGCCGCCGACGGCGACCGCAGCGGGCTCGCGGTGACGATCCTGCAAACGCTCAAGAACATGGTCGACGCGCTCGAAGCGGTGACGGCGACCGCCGGGTAAGAACGCGGCATGAACGGCGACGATGGTGACAACGAACTCGAGGCGCGCAACGAGTCGGATGACGGCTTGCCCGCGCAGCCCGCTGATCTTTCGCAGCTCAACGTGGCCGACCGCGTTCCGAGCGCCGGCGCGTCGGACGTCGGCGGCCGCACACCGGACGACGCCGCGGCCGGATAACGAACGACGCCCGCGGTTGCGGGCGTCGTCAGGGTCTCAGCGCTTCGAGAACTGGAAGCGTT
>JBHEMQ010000132.1:0-317 GCA_046262475.1 Candidatus Velthaea sp. | reverse complement strand
AAGCGTTTGCGGGCGCGTTTGCGGCCGTACTTCTTCGATTCTTTTTCGCGTGGGTCGCGCGTCAAGAGCCCGTTGCGCCGCAACGGCTCGCGGAGCGACTCGTCCATTTCGAGCAATGCGCGCGCGATGCCGTGCCGCACGGCCCCGGCTTGGCCCGAGACGCCGCCGCCCTCGCACTTCACGTCGATATTGAAACGCGAGAGGCTCTGCGTGACGTCGAGCGGCTGGCGCACCATCTGCACGAGGCTTGCCCGCGGAAAGTAATCGTCGACGGCCTTGTGGTTGACGGTGATCACGCCTTGACCGAGGGTGAGCTT
>JBHEMQ010000131.1:0-6190 GCA_046262475.1 Candidatus Velthaea sp. | reverse complement strand
GTCGTCCGGTTGCCGGACGGCGACGGATTGCCGCTTCCCGCCTACATGAGCGCCGGTGCCGCGGGCGCCGACGCCGTGGCCGCCGTTCGTGCGCAAGTGATCCTCGCGCCCGGCGCGCGCGTGCTGATTCCGACCGGCTTCGCGCTCGAGGTCCCCGCGGGCTTCGAGGTGCAGATTCGGCCGCGCAGCGGGCTCGCGCTCCGGTACGGCATCACGCTGCTCAATTCACCCGGAACGATCGACAGCGATTACCGCGGACCTGTCGGCGTCATCCTCGCCAACATGGGAACCGAACCGTTCACCGTTACGCGCGGCGACCGCATCGCGCAGATGATCGTGGCGCCGGTCGCACGCGCGACCTTTCGCGAAGCGGCGGCCCTCGCGGGCAGCGACCGCGGCGCAGGCGGCTTCGGCTCGACGGGCATCGCGTGAACGTCTACGTCGTTGGCGCCGGCGCCGTCGGCACCTATCTCGGCGAACAACTGCGCCGTATCGGAAATCAAGTCACGTATGCGCCGCGCGCGTACGATGACGTCCAGCCGGTCGATGCGGATCTCGCGATCGTCGCCGTCAAATCGTACGATACCGACGCGGCCGTCGCGACGCTGCGGCGCGCCCTGCGCAATGCCGCCGGCGCCGCGATCGTGACCCCGCAAAACGGCGTCGGCAACGAAGAGAAACTGGCGGCCGCGTTCGGCGCCGATGCCGTGGTCGCGTGCGCCCTGACGGTGCCGATCGGCGCCGCGAAAGACGGCAAGGGCGAGGCGGCAAGCGGCGGCGGTATCGCGTTCGCACCGGTCGGTGACACCAGCGCGCACAATTGGCTGCTCGCGACGTTCGGCGCGACCGGAATGGCCGTCTCGGCCGCGACCGATTACCGTTCGCTCAAGTGGTCGAAGCTCACGCTCAACATCGTCGCGAACGCCTCGTGCGCGATCCTCAACGTGTTGCCGGAGCGCCTCGTGCATATGGAGGACGTGTTCTCGCTCGAGATACGGGCGATCCGTGAAGTGCGCGCCGTGATGAAGGCGCTCCGCATCACCGCCATCGATCTCCCGCGCTACCCCGTTCGCGCGCTGCAGGCGGCTGTCACGCTGCCCTCGGGGATGGTGCGGCTGGTGCTCGCGAACCGCGTCGCCGGCGCGCGCGGCCGCAAGCCGCCCTCGCTGCTGCTTGACCTGCGCGCCGCGAAGAACCGCACCGAAGTCGACGTTCTCAACGGCGCGGTCGCGAGTGCGGCGCGCTCCGCGGGCGTCGCGGCGCCCGTCAACACCGTGCTGGCGCGCGTCGTGAGCGACATCGCGAATATGCCGCAGCTTTGGGCGAAATACCGCGAACGCCCCGAGGCGCTGCAAGCTGAAGTCGACGCGGAGGTGCGCCGCCGCAAACGGACGCTGGCCAATGTTTGAGCGCCTCACGTTCGCGGCATGCCTCACCGCTGCCGTGACGGCGCCCCTGTACACGATCGTGCCGGCCGAGCCCTACGGGATGAGCACGTACCGCTACGAAGCCGACGAAACCGGCGGGCCGCGGGACGACGCGCACACGCGCGAATGGATCGCACTGACGCGCATACAGGCCGACGGCGTGAAACTCACGATGTCGGACGGGGAGGGCACAAACAGCATGGTGTACGCCGTCATCGGCCCCGACGGGACATGGCGCCGTGACGACGGCGGCACTTTCCCGCGCCAACCCTCGCCGCTCCCGGCTGCAACCCCCGCGGGCACCGACGCAACGACGAGCGGTAACGTCCCGGGTGGCCCGCGCGGTGGGTCCACCAGCGCGCTTGCGGTAACGCGCGACATTCCATTCCACGTCCGAGTTCTGGCCGCGTTGACGGCGCAACAGCGGGCTCCCGGCGCGGCCGGACCGTGGACGGTGTCCGATCCGTCGAGCCTGCAGCTTACCGCTCGCGTCGGTACGGCAACGGGCGAGCGAACGCAGATCGTAGCGGACGGCAGCGCACCGGAGCCGGGCGGCGCGGCGCGGTTCACGCGCGCGGTCGTGACACCGGTATGTACAGCACCGCCCCCGGCGCGCGCACGTTTAGCACGGTGTGGCTTTTGAGCGCGTACTGATGCGGCATCCCAACGTGCCCGAATCGCTTGAGGGCTGGAGCATCTTACACCGCATGTTTCGCTTCGACCGCCGGCGTTACGACGCACTCGATGCGCGCGCGCGGACGGCGTTGGAAAGCGACGCCCTGGAGCTGCTCGCGGAACTCGCTCGCGCGCCGCAAGCCGACGTCGCGCTCGCACAGATCCTCGGTCACAAGGCGGACGTGATGCTCACGCATTACGCCGCATCGTTCGAGGCCTTGGCCGACGCCGAAATGCGCGTCGACAAGTGCGCGCTGCGCGAGTTCCTGGAGCCCGTCGGTTCGTACGTTTCGATGCTCGAACTCGGTTTGTACGATGCGACGGGCAAGATTCACGGCGACTTGCGGGAGCGCGGCCTCAAGCCGTACTCGGACGAGTGGAATACCGCGTTCGATGCTGCGCTGGCCGACCAAGCGCGCAGTCCGCGCAATGCGTCGCGCTTGTGGGCGAAAATCCCGCGCCGCCGTTATGCGTGCTTCTATCCGATGGACAAAAAACGCGGCGAATCCATCAACTGGTACATGCTGCCGTATGAGGAGCGTGCCGCGCTCATGCTCGATCACGGCAAGATCGGACGCTCCTTCCACGGCTTGGTGACGCAGGTGATTTCCGGCTCGATCGGTTTCGACGACTGGGAGTGGGGCGTGGACCTGTATGCCGACGATCCCCTCGTGTTCAAGAAGCTCATTTACGAGATGCGCTTCGATGAAGCGAGTGCGCGTTACGCGGCGTTCGGCCCGTTCTATACCGGCCTGCAATTTTCGATCGCGCAGCTGCCTCAATTTCTCCGCGGCGATGGCGTCGCAGCGCTGGTTGCGCAGGATGTGCCGGAGGCCGTCGCACCGTGACGCAGTTCTCGCACGCGGCGGCGGCGCGCATCTGAAGAACCCTCCCCCGAAAAGCGCGTCGCTGCTCGCGGCCTGCGCGCTGGCGCGTCCGCGGGCCGGCGGCTGCGCGTGGTGCGGTGCGACCCTCGGACCACGCCGCCGCACCTGGTGCAGCGATCGCTGTGCGACGGCGTTCTGGTCGAATCATTGGTGGACGCTGGCGCGCCGTGCCGCGAAACGACGCGACAAATACCGCTGCCGCGCATGCGGATCGGCGGCGCCGAAGCGGCCCTCCACGACGGCGTTTGCGCGCGCCGCCGCATTTCGCGCGGCGATGCGCGCGTGGCGCGCCGCCAAGAAAACGCGGCGGATGGAAGTGAATCATCGCAGTCCCTGCGGCGGCAAACACGCCACGCTTTCGTGCGATCACCACTTGGATAATCTGGAAACCTTGTGCATGGATTGTCACGCGCGCCACACGAGTTCCCTGCGTGCGGCACGCGCGCTCAACGCGTCAGCCGCGCGATGAGCGGTGCATGCTGCGGATACGCCGCGATAAGCATCGCGCGCGATGCCAAGAAGAAGTCCGCGAACTCGAACCCCGGCGCCACGTCGCAGCCCACGAGCGCGTAACCGCCGCTGCACTCGACGTGCGCCGCAAAATGCGCGCCGGCGGGCACGGCGCTCTGCCACGGGCCGTCGCCGCTGAGTGAGCGCCGCTCGTGGCGCCCGGCCGCGTCGATGATGTCGATCGTTAGCGGATCGCCCTGATAGAAATGCCATGTCTCATCCGACGTGAGCCGGTGAAATGCCGAGAACGTGTCGCCCGGCAGCAGAAAGAGAATCGTGGTGATCGCGCTGCGCAGCGTCCCGCGCGGCGTCGTCACGCGCTCGGGGCTCCGGTACGTCTCCCGGTAGAAGCCGCCTTCGGGGTGCGGCTGCAGGCGCAGTTCGGCGATCAGGCGTTCCGCATCGCGATGCATCCCCCGACGCTACCGCCGCAGGCGCGAACCGTCAATTGCGCCCACGCGCGCACTTCCGTACAAGATACGCCCGCAAGCACTCCGCTTGAGCGTCGGTCCGCTCGTCTTTCTGCTCGCCCCCTCATCGTGGCGGGCTTGCTTCAACGCGAAATCGAGCAAACAACGATTTGGTCGCACTGCTCGACGGATGCACTGAGCGCCTCTGCGCGCATCGCGCGCCGTCTAGATGAGGTCAACCGGAGCCTGATCGCATACACGCGGAAGCCGGAGTCCAAGGTGGCGACCGCCTTCGCGCGTGCGCGACGAAAAAGTCCGACCGCGGGCCCGCTGACGATCGTCGCTTCGGTTGGCGCATCGCCGGGCGCTCGAAACGCTTGGCCGAAAACGCACAACGCCTCGTCGCGGGTGAGTCGCCGGCGGAGATCGGCGGCGGCGAAGAGATCCCCGACCTCGACCGCGTGTACCTTGCGATGACCCGGCGCATCGCACAGACGCTGCGCGAACGTGAAGAAGCGCTCGATGCATACAGCGCGAGCACGACGTGGCATCAATGCTGCAGCGCGCCGCTGCCGCAAGAACTTCCCCGTGTCGACGGCCTGCGCATGACACCGCGTACCTGCCCGCTTCCCACGGTACGATCGTCCTGCACGTTGAAGACGCCGGACCGCCGTTCGCGATAAACGGCCATGTGATGCCTGACCTGTTCGCCGAAAGCGGACGCGGCATGTTCCTCGTCCGCACGCTCGCACGCGAACTCGAGCTATCGCGTACCGGCAGCGGCAACCGTGTGTCGGTCGTCCTGCCGATGAAAGTGGCCTAGGGCGAAGGCGAACGCCGACGCGACTCGCACGGGTGGTCGGGCGATTCGGGGTGTCATAAAAAACAGCGGCCCCGGGCCGAAGCCCGGGGTCGCTTACTTTAGTCTGAGGATTTTTCTCAGAGCGGGCGGTGAGCGCTTGAGCTCAAGTAGTTGGGGTCGAAGGTGTAGTTCGGGATCGGCACGTTGCCGCCGATTTCGATCGTGTACTCGGTGTTTGCCGATAGCGGCACCGTCGCGAGATTTTGGCCGGTGATTTCAGTAACGGGGTGGGAACCGGCGCCGCCGGTGGTCATGGAGGTTGCGAAGACGCGCGTCGCTCCGGTGAAGTTGAAGAAGGTGTTGACGCTGCTCGTCATGCCGGTCGCCGTTACGTTGACGCCCCAGACGTCGAGGAACTGCTTCAGGGTAAAGGTCGTGGGATCGGCGGCTTGACGAACTTCCATGTGAATCACACCGCTCGGCGTATGCGTGTGCAAGTTGTAGAGGCAGGACGCCGGGTTCGACGAGTCGGTTTCGAAGAAGAACGGGTTGATGTGCGAGACGACACCGAAGATGCCGATCGCGCCGGGTACGGCAATCTGCGTGCCGTTGACGAAGAGCGAAATGTGGGCGTGATGATGATATGTGAGCGCGAGCGAATCGCTCGGATCAACGACGCAAGCCAAACCGTCGATCGTATTCGCGTTCGGCTGGCCAGGCGCACCCGTGCCGGGTTGCACTTTTGCGGCGGTATTGTTGCTTACGGGCGTTCCGATGGTGTTATCGACGTTATCATCGTCGGTGAGATTCGTCGGTGCCGCGGCTGAATCAGCGACGGGCGCGGCGGAGGGAATTGCGGTCGGAGTGGTCGTCGGCGTCGATGTCGGGGTCGTGGTCGGCGTCGAAGTCGGGGTCGTGGTCGGCGTCGACGTCGGGGTCGACGAGGGCGTCGACGTGGGCGTCGATATGGGCGTCGTCGTCACCGGCGTAGCGGGCGCCACCGAGCCGGACGAACCGCCGCCTCCGCAACCCGCTAGGCTAACGATGACGGCAAGGGCTGTAAGCGAAAGTAACGGTTTCACGTAGCTAAGGGTAAACGCAGCCGCGTTTCAAAAAACGAGACGTTTAGGGAAGGTCGCGCGAGCAAAGCGTAAGACGGCGCATTCAGTCGCGCACCCTCAACGCACGGGGGACAAAAGAAAGCGCCCACCGCTCAGCGGGGGCGCTCTTTTCGCTGGTCCGCCGCTTTGTTAGAGGCTTGCCCGGCCGTGTCGAGAGAGGCGGGTGTGATCGAACGTGTAGTTCGGGATGGCGACGAACGGCGGTCCGATCTCGATGGTGTACTCGGTATTCGGCTGAATCACCGCGCTGCTCAAAATGGCCGAAATCTCCGTCACGACGTGGCTTCCGGCGGCCGTGCCCTCCTGCGGGGTAGAGAAGACGCGCGTCTGTCCGCTAAAGTTGTAGAAGGGATTGAAG
>JBHEMQ010000130.1:318-6201 GCA_046262475.1 Candidatus Velthaea sp. | reverse complement strand
AGCGCGGCGCGCAGCGGCCCGTCACCGGCCAGCGTGCAGCGAAAAGGCGTACCGCGCTGCTCCAAGCGCGCGAGCGCGTGCAATAACGTGGCGTGATCTTTCACGCCGACGAGCGATGCCGGCACGAGGATGTTCAATTCCGCGCGTTCGCGTGCCGGCGCCGCGGCGGCCGGAACGTCGACTCCCAGATGCACCACCGCGACGCGCGCGGCCGCGGGACCGAGCTTCGCGATCGCGCTGAGGTCGGCGGCGCCGCGCTGCGAGATCGTGCGGATGAAGTGCGCGGAACGCGCTTTGCGTGCTTGGCCGAGCGGTGCGTAAATATCCCAACGATGCGCCGTAATGCTATACGGAACGCCGGTGAGTTCCGCCACGACGTACGCGAGGGAGGCCGGGGTCGAAAACCAATACGCGTGCACGTGTTCCACACCGCGCCGCCGCACGTCGCGCGCGACGCACAAGGCCTTCGCAAAAATGGCGAGATCCTTCACGCGCACGGTGGGCGTGCCGCCGAAGCACAGCAGTGCTCGCAACGCGCGCGCGGCGCGCCGCGGCCGGCGCACGAACTCGCCGGCCGCAACCAGCAGCGTTCGCGCCGACACGAGGGCGAATACGCGCGCCTCCACGTGCGCGGGCAGCGCACGACGCCCGCTCGTGGCGAGCGTGGGATAGATGATGACGCCGCCGCACGCGGCGGCCAGTGCACGCAACTCCGCTTCGATGAAGGCTTCCGATGCACCGCACGGATACTCCGCGCTGATGAGGGCTAGCGGCATTCGGCGGGTGCGTGGCTCGTGGTTTCCGGGGGTATTGGGCACGGAGATGACGCTACGCTATAGCGGGCCCGCCCGCAAGGGACGCGGGACCCGCGACCGATGATCGTCTCTATCAATCAACCGGGATACCTGCCGTGGCTCGGATACTTCCATCGGATAGCCGTCAGCGATCTGCACATCGTGCTCGATCGCGTGCAGTTCGAAAAGAATAGTTTTACCAACCGCAACCGCGTCCGAACGCGGGACGGTCCAGTGTGGCTGACGGTCCCGGTACGCACAAAGTCGCGGTTCGGCGATCTCGTGATTGACCAGGTAGAAATCGTGGGTACGCAGCCCTGGGCCGCCAAGCATTATCAGACGCTGCTGCATGGGTACCGGAAGACGGCCCATTTCCATGCGCATGAGGATTTTTTTGCCGACGTCTACCGGCGTGCTTGGACTCATTTGGCGGAGCTCAACGCGTATACCACGCAGTACGTTCTCGACGCGCTGCACATCGGCACGCCGCTCCGTTCGAGCGGGACGCTGCCGCTGCGCGGCCGCAAATCGGAGCTCGTGCTCGAATTGTGCCGCGAAGTTGGCGCGACGACGTACCTTTCGGGACCGTTCGGCCGCGACTACCTCGACGAGCCGGCGTTTGCGGCGGTCGGTATCGAGGTTCGCTACCACGATTACGCGCATCCGGCGTACCCGCAAGCGTTTCCGGGCGACTTCATTCCGAATATGTCCGCCGTCGATCTGCTATTCAACGCCGGGCCGGCGAGCAGGGACATCTTGATGAGCGGCGCGCCGCCGGTGGCGCGGCCATGACGTCGGTGCTGGTCGTTGCGTCGCATCCCGACGACGAAATATTGGGCTGCGGCGCGACGATGGCGAAGCACGTCCGCGCGGGCGACCGCGTTCACATCGCGATCGCCGCGGAAGGCATCACCGGGCGAGATGCAGTGCGCGATGAGAGCGCCCGCGCGCGCGAGCTTGAGGAACTGCACGCGTGCTCGCAAGCTGCGGCCGACGTCGTGGGTGCCGCATCCCTGCGGCTCTTCGGTTTTCCGGACCAACGCATGGACACCGTGGGCAAGCTCGACATCATTCGCTCAATTGAGGCGCTGATCGCGGAGGTTCAACCGTCCATCGTGTACACGCACAACACGTCGGACATGAACGCGGATCATCGCATCGTGAACGAAAGCGTGGCGGTTGCGTGTCGCCCCGTGCCCGGCCACAGCGTACGCTCGTTGCTGTTTTTCGAGGTCCCCTCGAGCACCGAGTGGCGCCCCGCCGGCGGCGATGTGCCGTTTTCTCCAAACTGGTTCGTCGACGTGTCGGACACGCTCGAACTCAAACTCGAAGCGCTGCGCAAGTACGATCGCGAGATGCGCGGGTGGCCGCACCCGCGCTCGTATCCCGCGATCGAGCACCTCGCGCGCTGGCGCGGAGCTATCGTCGGCTGCGAGGCCGCCGAAGCCTTCGTCTTGGGGCGCGGAATTTCGCGGTGATCGTCACGGCCGCGCGGGCGGGAGCAGCCGCAGCGGATTCACGCCGTTGCGTGCGGCGTTGAAGCATTCGCCCAATAACCACCACGCCAGCCACAGCCATTCGACGGGCCGGCGGCCGGCGCGCATCTTACGAAAGAAATAGGTGAAATTCGTCATGCGCTGCTGCAGCAGCCGTTCGACTTTGTGGCGGTTGGTGAGCACGCGATGATGGAAGATTTGCGCGTCGCCGGCGACCCACAACGTCCCGTGACGCTGAGCGCGTTTTGCGAAGTCCCAGTCTTCGCCGAAGGCGTAGCCGGCAAGCCCCTCGTCGAACAACTCGTGCGCGAACAGCGAACGCCGAAACGCCATCGCACAGCCTTGCAGGGTTCGTAGTTGACAACCGTTCGCGCGGCGGATGGGCTGTTCTTCAAAAAATCCGTGCGAGAAAATGCGCTTGAACCGGCTCTCGTCGGCGATCACAACGGCCGCATCGACCGGCGGCTGACGGAACGGGCATTGCGCCCCGACCGCGTCCGCGTGCCGGTCGAAGGTATCGACGATCGCCGGCACAACGTCGCCCAGCACCTCAACGTCGTCGTCCAAAAACAGCAAGAAGTCCGCGCGCGCTTCACGCACCCCGCGGTTGCGCGCGGCGGGCAAGCCGCCCAACTGCGGATCGTAGACGTGGACGATGCGCGCATCGTCCGGCAACGTGTAGCGTGCATCGGATTGATCCACGACGATGATGCGCTCGGGCTGCGTGCGTTGCGCGCGAAGCGACGCGAGCGCACGCACGATGTCGGCCGGCCGGTTTTTGGAGGCGATGATCACGTCGAGGCGTGGTTCGACGCAGCGTTGCGATTGATCAGTCAGTGGACGAGAAACCCCGTAGCGTGAAGCAGGTCTTGTTCGTCAGTTATTATTTTCCGCCGCAACCGGAAGCGGGCGCCGTGCGCGCGGGTGCCTTGGCGCAACATCTTCCCGAATTCGGATGGCTGCCCACCGTCATTTCGCTCGCGGCCGGCTCACCGCCGCCGTACGCCGGTCCCGTGCTCGCTGCACCCAACCTCCTTATCCCCGCACCGGCACCCATTCGCCCACCGCTCACCGCGGACGCTGCGCCGGCGTCCGTACCGCGGCGCCGCTCTCTGCGCGAGCGCATTCCGCGGCGCATCCGGCGCGCATACTGGTCGAGCACGCAACTGCATTTCCCGGACCCCGCGATGGGCTGGATTCTTCCGGCCCTTGCAGCCGGCCGGCGCGCGCTGGCACACGGGCACTTCCATGCCGTGATCAGCTCGGCGCACCCGCCGAGCGCACATCTCGTTGCCGCCGCACTCGCTCGGCGCGCGAAGTTACCGTGGATCGCGGACTACCGCGATCTGTGGACCGGCTATCCCTACTCGCGTAAGAGCTCGGCGCGCCAGTGCTTGGAACGCCGCCTCGAGAGAGCGACGGTACGGCACGCGGACGCGATCACGACGGTATCGCCGGCGCTCGGCGAAGAGCTGCGCGCGCTCTTTCCGGCGCAGCGCGTCATCGTCATTCCGAACGGCGTCGATCTGGTTGCGCATGCCGGCGCGCCGTCGCAAACGCCCAATGGTTTTCGCATCGTCTATGCCGGACAGCTCTACGGCGGACGGCGCACGCCGGAAGCGTTGTTCGCCGCCGTCCGCAACCTACGCAAGCGCGGTGAGCCGGCCGGCAGCGCGATCGCACTCGATTTCTACGGCGGCGAAGAGCCGGTCGTGGACGCGCTCGCGGACCGCTACGGAATCGGCGATGCGGTGCGCGCGTTTCCGCGCGTCGACCGCGAGTCGGTATTGCTCGCGCAACGGCGCGCCGCACTGCTGCTCGTCTTGCTGAGCCTGGATCCCGCAACCGCCAACGAGTACGGCAGCAAATTGTTCGAGTACGTCGGCGCGGGCCGCCCGGTGCTCGCGATCGGTCCAGCCGCGAGCGTCGTTCGCGACTACTTGTCCGAGAGCGGCCTCGGCTCGTTCGCGTGGGACGCCGCGTCGTGCGAGCGCGCCCTGCTCGGGGCGTACGAGCGCTTCGTGCGCGGCGAGTACGCGCCGCAACTGGTCCCCGGTTGGACACCGTTCACGACGCGCGATCTGGCGGAGCGTTTCGCGCGGACGCTGGCGGAAATCGAGGGCCCCTAACGCAGCAGAATAGCGGCACCGCCGGCGGGCACTTCCCGCACCGAACGTTTCGTCCACGCCGCACGGCCGTTCCACGCGTTGTTGCGGTCGAGCTGCAGCGTGCGCGTATACATCCCGAGCGTCGACGGCAACACGACGCTTTGCGCGCTTGGATTGACGGCCGTCGCGCAGGCGCCCAGCGCGCGGCCGCGCTGGTAGCAGCTGCGGAATCGGCGGACGTATGCACCGCCCACGACGCGCAATTCGGTGATTCGTGCGCGTGCGGTCTGCAGCGGCCCCGTCGGCACGATCTCGTATTCGGGGAAAACGAACAGATTGCCGGGATTCGCGAAATTCGCAAGCGCGATCGAGTACGCCGGATCGTACGTCAGCCACCAAGACGCAAGAAAAAACAAGCGCGGAACGGATGCGTCGACGGCGAGGTTGCTCTGCCCGTGGCAAATCGCTAGTTTGCGGTGCGCCGTTATCGCGAGCAGCGTATTCGCGTCGAACTTCCAGCCCTGTTCGTCCTTGCCGGCTTTCGAGGCGAAGCACCCCTCGTTGTCGATGCCGCCCGCCGCGGCGGGTAAAAACATCATGTTGCCGCTCACGTCGTCGCGGTGCTCGTCGGGGTTGCTGAACCCGCTCAGCAGTACCGGCAGCGGCGATTCGCGCAAGAGGTGCAGCACCGCCGCATCGTACCGTGCTTGGTCGATCTCCACGGCCGGGGCATTGAAATGAAAGAAGACGTTCAGCAGATCCCAGCTTACGTCGTCGACGTAAATGTCATCGAACGCGCCGTTGCGTTTGATGCCCGCGACGAGGCTGCGGAACGCCGCGCGCGCCGAAGGACTCGCCGGATTGAGCTGGTTCTGTTCGCCGTACCCGGGGTATTCATAGAAAATACGCCGTCCGGTTGCGTCGTGTAGCCAGCCGTCTTCGGGCGTGTTCCAGAGGTCCTCATGACGCGACGGGATCACCCGAAACGGATCGGTGTAAGCGACGGCGTGCGCCCCGCCTGCCGCTCGAAAACGCCGCGCGTAGGGCGCACCCGCTTCGAGCAAGTAGACGCGCTGCGACATCCAGGCGGCCGTAACGGGCGGCTCCCCCGCTTGTCCCAAGTACGCGAGGACCTTCGTCACTGCTGGAACGGCGGCGTCTGTAGCACACACCGAAAGCCCGCAGCACGCGAGTGCAGCCAGCAGGCCCAGTAGAACCCGCGCAGCGCGTTGAAAACCACGCGTCGCATCTGAGGAGTTACGTTCGTTTCGCAACAAGTGTCGCACGTGGAAGTACCGCCCCGGAAGAGACATGTCGTTGTGGTCGGTTACCCACACCACGGACGTCTTCTTTCCGCGTTGGTCAACCGCTGGTGCGCGACGTGGTCTGCGGCATACTACCCGCCGACACTCGTTGACACGCTGCGCGCCGCCGGCGCACTTTGCAATGCCGCCGCGCTGATCGTGTTCGGCGGCCCGGCACCGG
>JBHEMQ010000130.1:0-239 GCA_046262475.1 Candidatus Velthaea sp. | reverse complement strand
TCACCATCATTACGTACTTGCCGGAACCCCGGCGCGACTTCTACGGCCGCGAGCGCATCATCGCGATCGCGCAGCATTTTCCCGACGTGCCGATCATCGTAACGGGCGCCGGCGCGCCCGACGAGGGAGCGCCCTCGAATATGCGCTATGTCGGCCAAGCCGACGTTGGCCCGCTCATCGACCGCGCCACCGTCCTCGTTCGGTTGTGCGATCACGACGGAATGGCGACGATGGTGCTC
>JBHEMQ010000129.1:5948-6251 GCA_046262475.1 Candidatus Velthaea sp. | reverse complement strand
GCTCCGTGTTGATCGTCAAGCCGAGGCCGACGCCGACGCAATCCGCTGGAAGCTCTTTGCCGCCCGTGGTGATGACTTTCGTAACGACGCCGTTCGAGCGGACCAGCTCGCGCACTTCTTCATTGTAATGCACGTGGCAGCCGTCGGCTTTCGCTGCTTCGTCGAGCATCTCGCCCGCAATCTCGTCGAGCATGCGACGCAGGAAACGCGGGCCGCGGATCAGCCAGTGCGTCTCGACTTTGCGCGACACGAATGCTTCGGCAAGCTCGTACGCGATGAACGAACCGCCGACCGATACGGCGG
>JBHEMQ010000129.1:0-5938 GCA_046262475.1 Candidatus Velthaea sp. | reverse complement strand
CGGTTGTACAGCGGATACGGCTCATCGGCGAACATGACGATGGAAGCCGCGGCGTCGGCTTTACGGAGTTGCTCCGCCGCGGTCGTACCCGCAAACCCGTTGCCGATGATGATATAACGCCTGTTGCCGTCCAACGTCCCCCCTGGCACTGTCCCGTCACTCCACGATGTCCCGGCGAGTGTTCATTCCTCGCCGCGATAGTACTTTAGCGCGCCCAAGGGGAATCTCGGTACGACAATGATGTTGAAGCGCGCTATGGCCCGGGGGCCCCAAGCAAAGCTTGGGGGGCGCGGAGCGGACGCGGAGCGCCTTTAAACTGGACCAGCGCCTTGTTCGCGTGCTCGGCTCCTTTATCACGCGTAGTACCGATTATGCGCTGGCGCGGCTGGAGTTTGCGTGCAAGTTTCCCGAGCGTGCGGCGCCGCCGGTGCTCGACCGGTTGCCCGATGCCTCCGAGCGGACGCTGCGCGAGCGCTGGGACGCCGTCGAGGCGCAGTTGCATGCCGTCGTCGACTACGTGAAACTCGTGGACGAAGGTGCCCGTACTACCGAGCGGTCGGATTCCGCATTCGTTTGGCTGAAGCGGACGACCCGCGAACTCGATCAGTATGCCCGCGCGCTGCGCTGGGTGCTGACCGTCACCGAAGCCGACGCTTCCGAAGGAGCTCCCGAGTGAACAACGATCTCGTGAACAAGGCGCTCGACCAAGCGAAGTCGCTGCAAAAAACCGTCGGTGAGGCGCTCGACCGCGGCCGCGAGCAGGCGCATCCGCTCATCAATGAGGCGGTGGCGAAGGCGACGGATCTGCGCGCGACCCTGGAGAAGGGCGCGGCCGACGCATCGGTCCAGGCACAGCCGCATCTGCAGAACGCGATGGGACAACTGAACCGGTTCATCGCGATGGGCCGCGGCGCGCTGGACGCCGGCGTCACGCAGGCGCACGCGCATCTCGATCCGCTCGCCGATCAGCTGAAAAAAACGGTCGAAACGACGACGGCGGCTATGGGGAAGAAACCGGAGGACGCGTCTCCGAAGTAACGGTCGTCGCGACGTAGGGCCCGTAGCGGCGGAAGCGCGGCAAGCTTCCTTCCCAGTCCGCCAGCAGCGCGCGGCCGGCCGCCGAACCGGTTGCTCGCACGTGCCGTTCGAGCAGATCGCGCAAATGCGCCGCCATGAGGCTGCGTGCCGCAATCGGCGTCGCATTCATTTCCGTCGGACCGACGCGAATCTGCGCCGGATCGCCGTCGAGCAAAAAGGCCTCGCCCCCGGTCATGCCGCTCGCAAAATTCCGCCCGGTCGCTCCGAGAATGACGACGCTGCCGGCGGTCATGTATTCGCAGGCGTGATCGCCCGCGGCCTCGACGACGATCGTGGCACCGCTGTTGCGCACGGCGAGCCGTTCGCCGGCGCCGCCCGCGACGAACGCTTCGCCGTCGCGGGCACCGTAAAACGACGCATTGCCGATCGCCGGTTCGCCGGGATTGCCGGGACCGCGCACCACGATGCGCCCGCCTTCCATGCCTTTGCCGACGTAATCGTTGGCGTCGCCGTCCAGCTCGAGCACGAGACCGTCGGTGAGGAAGGCGCCGAAGCTTTGTCCGGCCGTGCCGGCATACCGCCGTGTGGTGAGCGCGATGGTTTCGCCGCGCTCGCGCTGCAGCACGATGTTGTGCGCGAGGCGCGCGCCGACGGCCCGATCGCCGGGGCCGATCGCCATGATGCGGCCGGTCGAGGAGTAGTCGTCGAGATGCCGTTCCGGCGGCGCGGGACGATCCGGTGAGGGCACGCGTTCGGGCAACCGCAAGATCGCGCTCAAATCGATGCTGCGCTCCCAGGTGCCGAGATCGCTGCGCGTGCGCAGCAAATCCGAACGGCCGCGCAGATCCTCGAGCGAACGCGCGCCGAGCCGCGCCAGGCGGCGGCGCACGTCGTGCGCGACGAACATCAAGAACGTCTGCGCCTCTTCCGGAGTGCCCGCGAACTTTTTGCGCAGCTCCGGATCTTGCGTCGCGATGCCGACCGGGCAGGTGTTCTTATGACATTGCCGCGCGTAGATGCATCCGAGCGCGACGAGCAGCGCGCTGCCGAGCGCGACGTCGTCGGCGCCGAGCATCGCGGCCAGTACCACGTCGCGGCCGGTTTTGAAGCCGCCGTCGACGCGCAGGCGTACGCGCGAACGCAGACCGTTCGCGATGAGCGCGTGGTGCGTTTCGACCAGGCCCAATTCCCACGGCAAACCGGCGCTCTTGATGGAAGCGAGCGGCGACGCACCGGTTCCGCCGTCGTGGCCGCTGATGTGAATGACGTCCGCGCGCGCTTTGGCAACGCCGCTCGCGACATAACCGATACCGGCTTGGCTCACGAGCTTCACCGCAATGCGCGCTTGCGGCGCGGCGCGGCGTAAATCGTAGATCAACTCGGCAAGATCTTCGATGGAATAAATGTCGTGATGCGGCGGCGGCGAGATCAGCGCTTGCCCGGGCGTCGCACCGCGCAGCGTCGCAATCTCCGGTGATACCTTGAAGCCGGGAATCTGCCCGCCTTCGCCGGGTTTCGAACCCTGGGCGATCTTGATCTCGAGTTCGTCGGCGCTCGCCAGATAGGTTGCGCCGACGCCGAAGCGCGCGGAAGCAACCTGCTTGATGGTGCTGCGTCCGGAGTCCGGCGTCCGCGCGTAGCGCCGCGCTTGTTCGCCGCCTTCACCGGAATTACTCAGGGCGCCGAGCCGCGCCGCGCCGATGGCGATCGTTTCGTGCACTTCGGGCGATAGGGCGCCGATCGACATCGCCGCAGTGGCGAAATGGCGCACGATCTCGCTCGCCGGCTCGACGTCGACGAGCGCGACTTCTTCGCCGAGCGGCAGCGGTTCGACCAAATCGCGCAGCGCGATGGGCGCGCGCGCTTCCATGGCATCCGAAAGTTTTTCGAATGCGGCGTAGTCGCCGCGCATCGCGGCAGCGCGCAGCGTCTTGAGCAGCGGCGGATCGAACGCGTGGCGGACGCCGTCGCGCCGGAACCGATAGAGGCCACGCTCGGGCGGCGCTCCGCCGGATTCGGCTTGTTCGTTCCACGCGCGAATGTCGTTTTCGAGTTCGTCGAAGCCGACCGCCGGCACGTGCGCGCGCATGCCCGGGAAACAGGTTTGAACCACGTCGCGGCCGAGGCCGAGCGACTCGAACGTCTGCGCGCCGACGTACGAGCGCAGCGTGCAGATGCCGAGCTTGGCGAGAATTTTGATGAGGCCCGTGCGAACGGTTGCTAAGAACGCCGCACGGGTGCCGTTGCGGTCGGCGGCGCGCAGCGCGAGCCACGGCGACACGACGTTGGCGCCCGCGGCGATGACCGTCGCGACCGAATGCGCGTCGCGCGCGTAGCCGTCGGCCGCCGCGATGGATGCCGCCATTCGCAACCCGGCAGCGGTCAGGCGCTGATGCACGGCGCCGGCCGCAAGGACCGCGGGAATCGGAAACGCCGCGTTGCGGTCGTCGAGCACGATAAACGTCTTGCCGGCCTTCACCGCGTTCTCGGCATCGTCGCACATTTGGGCGATGCGCGCGGAGAGTTTCTTCTCGCCGCAATCGAGGGCAATGGTGTGCTGCGCGAGCCGCGTGTCGAACCGCAGCGAGTCCAAGGCGGTCTCGTCGAGCACCGCGCTCTCGAGCGTGACGATCGCCGTCGGTCCCGGCACGTCGCCGTTCGTGTCGCCCGAGCCCACCCACGCGCGCATGTCGAAAACGAAGCCTTCGCGCAGTGAATCGATGGGCGGATTGGTGACCTGCGCGAAGCGCTGCCGCAGATACGCGGCCACGGGCATGCGCCGTTCCAGAAAGGCCGGCGACGCGTCGTCGCCCATGGACGAAACGGCTTCGCCGCCGCCCGATGCCAGCGGCGCGATGCTGTCCTTCAATTCATCGCGGGTGTAGCCGAAGCGCGCGAGTTCACGGTCCAGGGCGGCCGCATCGTACGGCGGCGGCACCGCTTCCGGCATCTCAAAGCGCCACGAGTTCACGATCGGACGGAAGTCGGCACGGTCGCGGCGCTCCGCGGAAAACGCCGCCGGCTCGACGAGTTGACCCGAAACGAACCGCACGACGATGCGTCCGCCCGGGCCGAGGCGTCCGCGCTTCACGATGGGATCGTCGCCGAAGTCGACGACGCCGGCTTCGGAGGCGACGAGCACTTTGTCGGAGGCGGTGCGGCACCAGCGCAGCGGCCGGAAACCGCTGCGGTCGAGCGCCGCGCCGACGACGTCCCCGTCCGCGAACACCATCGCCGCCGGGCCGTCCCACGGCTCGACGGTCGGAATGTGCGCGTCGTAGTAGGCACGCAAGCGTTCGTCATCCGCCGCCGGCGACAGCATCAGGTCGACCGCTTCGTCAATGCGATAGCCGGCTCCGAGCATCGCGTCGACGCCCGTATCGAAGTCGTGCGAGTCGCTCGCCCAGCGCGGCGCCGCGATGCCGCGCGCCTGCATCCACGCGCGGTTGCCGGTGATGGTGTTGATCTCGCCGTTGTGCGCGATGTAGTCGAACGGCTGCACGAGGCGCCATTGCGGCGCGGTGTTGGTGCTGAAACGTTGGTGAAACGCGGCGAAGCGCGAAGCGAATGCCGGATCGCGCAGATCGCTGAAGTACGCGCCGAGTTCGCTCGAGGAAAGCAGCGCCTTGTAGACCACCGTCGTGGGCGACGCGCTGACCAGCGTGGCGCTCCACCCGTTTTCGCGCAGCACCTTCGAGACGGCGCGGCGCACGACGCGCATGCGTTCGCGCACGTTGCCCGGTCCCATGTCGACCAAGAGCTGCTCGTACGAAGGGGCGGTCCGGCGGGCGTGCTCGCCGAGCACAGCCGGCTCGACGCCGGGCGTCCGCCACCGCAGCGGCGACACTTCGGCGAAGCGCACCGCCGCTTCGACGAGCGCTCGGGTCGTCGCGGCTTCGTCGTCGTCGCGCGGAAGGAACAGGCAGATCGCGGCCAGGTGGCGTTCGGGTACGCGAATGTGCGAGGCGGCGAGCTCGCGCAGGAACAGCGCGCGCGGCGTCTCGACGAGGATGCCCGAACCATCGCCGGTGCGGCCGTCGGCCGCACGTGCGCCGCGGTGCGCCATGGCGCCCACGGCGTCCAGCGCGAGCCGGACGACGTCGTGGGACGCTTTATGCGAGAGGTCCGCGAGAAATCCGATGCCGCAGGCGTCGTGCTCGCGGTCCGCGGCGTGATCCGTTAGAAAGTTCAAGCCTAAAGTTTAGGCCAGAAGGGCGCCCACGTCATTATACAGATGTCGAAGAGGCGGCGGGGTTTACTCTCCCGCTGCTTACGCGGCTCCCGTGCGGCGCTCCGAGCTCTGCGCGATGATGAGCTGCCGCCGCGTTCCGGCCGCATCACCGGCGGCCGGCGGCCGAAACTGCGTCCCGCAGTGCCGGAAGAGTCTCGACCAGCTGGGATTGTGCGCGACGAGCACGGTATGCCCCGCGGTACGGTACGCCTCGAGCGTCGCGACGAAGCGCCGCAGACTTTCGTCGCGCATCGCGACGACGTCGTTCAAGAAAAGAATGAGCGTCCGGCGCCCCGAGGCGAGCAGACCCGGGCAGCTATCGGTGAACGTCTCGACGAGCGCGCGGTCCAGTACGCCGATGACACGCACCGCGATCGGAGTCCCGGCGGTACTGCCCTCGACAAAGGGAACGGAAGCGAGAATCATTATCTCTCCTTGCATCGCTTAATGATGCAAGGCTACTCCCGCTTTCTGAGGTCGTTCCGGCGCTACGCTGAGAATTCGATGTGAACCGCCGGGCCGTCAGCGCCGGTTTAAACTGCGCGCGATGATGAGCTGGCGCCGCATCCCGGCCGCATCGTCGGCGGCCGGCGCGCGAAATTGCACACCGAACTGCCGGAAGTGTTTCGACCAGTTCGGATTGCGCTCGACGAGCACGGTGTGACCGGC
>JBHEMQ010000128.1:6020-6288 GCA_046262475.1 Candidatus Velthaea sp. | reverse complement strand
GGCGAGGGGTATGCCTCCGGGACGTTCGGGTTTTCGCTTCCTGCGAAAACCCTACTCGTGTGCCTCCGCCTCTCGGCCATCCTGGCCTTCGGCTCCGGTCACACGCCCGGCGGCACACCCCTCGCCCCTCCCGGCCCGGCATGGTGTTGCCGAACGGAAGGCGCCGACTCGCGCGGCTGGGGTGGTCGGGCAGTCGGGCGGTTTTCGTTTTTCAGGGGGTGGTGGCGCGGGGCGGCGTTCGGGTTTTTCTTTTTGGTTTGGTTGAGGG
>JBHEMQ010000128.1:0-6010 GCA_046262475.1 Candidatus Velthaea sp. | reverse complement strand
ACATCACCGAACTCGGGCTGCCGGCCGGTACGGAATATCTCGACACGATTTCGCCGCAGTACATCTCGGATCTCGTCTCGTGGGGCGCCATCGGCGCGCGCACGACGGAATCGCAAGTGCACCGGCAGCTGGCCTCCGGATTGTCGTGTCCCGTGGGATTCAAGAACGGCACCGACGGCAACGTCGGCATCGCCGTCGATGCGATCAAGGCGGCGCGCAAGCCGCATCATTTCTTGGGCGTGACGAAGAGCGGACATTCCGCGATTCTCGCAACGGCCGGCAACGACGATTGCCACGTCATCCTGCGCGGCGGGCGCGAGCCGAACTACGATGCGGCCGGCGTCGAGGCGGCGGCGCAGGCGCTCGAACGCGGCGGTCTGCCGCCGCGTCTCATGATCGACACGAGCCACGGCAACAGCGGCAAACGGCACGAGAATCAGATCGGCGTCAGCGCCGACGTCGCGCGGCAGATCGCCGGCGGCGACGCGCGCATCGTGGGCGTGATGGTGGAGTCGCATCTCGTGGCCGGACGTCAGGATCACAAGATCGGCCGGCCGCTGGCGTACGGTCAAAGCGTCACCGATGCATGTCTCGGGTGGGACGACTCGGTGCCGGTGCTGGAAACGCTCAGCGCGGCCGTCGCCCAACGGCGCAGCGCGCGCAGCTGACGGCGAATCAGCCGCCGATGCGGCGGATCAGCTCGCGCTCTTCCTCGTCGCTCTGCGCCAGCCGCACCAGCGCTTGGCGGTCGCTCCAGCTCAACATGCGACCCGTCAATGCGGCCGACGAGCCGGATTCGCGCAACTCGCGCATTCCCTGCTGCACGGCGAAGCCGGCGAGCCGCAGCGCGGTGTTCGCGTAGAGCACGATCGAAAAGCCGAGTGCCTTGAGCTCGGCGGCCGGCACGATCGGCGTCTTCGCGCCTTCCACGATATTCGCGATCAGCGGTACGCCCGCGAACGCTTCGCCGATGCGGCGCAATTCGTCGAGGTTTACCGGTGCTTCGATGAACAGCCCGTCGACTCCGAGCGCGAGATAGGCGCGCGCCCGCGCCAGCGCGGCATCGAGCCCTTCGACCGAGCGCGCATCGGTGCGCGCGAAGATCAGCATGCCCGCGTCGCGGCGTGCGTCGAGTGCGGCGGCAAGGCGCAAGAGCATCTCGCGTTGCGGCACGACGCGCTTGCCCTCGAAGTGGCCGCAGCGTTTGGGAAACTCTTGATCCTCGAGGTGCAGCGCGGCAACGCCCGCATCCTCATACGCGCGCACCGTCCGTTTGACGTTGGCGACGCCGCCGAAACCGGTGTCGGCATCAGCCATCACCGGCACAGCCACCGCGGCCGCGATCGCGCCGACGCGCGTCGCCATTTCCGTCAGTGTCACGAGGCCGATGTCGGGCGCGCCGAGCAGCGTGTTGGCGACGCCCGCGCCCGTGACATAGAGCGCCTCAAACCCGCTCTTCTCGACGATGCGGGCGGTGAACGCGTCGGCGACGCCCGGCAGCACGAGCGCGCTCTCGCGCGCCAGCAGTTCCCGGAAGCGCTTTCTCACGCGCGCTCGCGCAGCCGCGCCTCGACGTACGGCCGCAAGCCGCCCACGTCGATCAGTGCCTGCATGAACGGCGAAAACGGCGTCGCGGTAAACTCCGCGCCCGTCGTGACGTCGCGAATCGTTCCGGCGGCGGCATCGATCGCCAATTCGTCGCCCGGTGCGATCCCTTGCGCGGCGCCGGCGACCTCGAAGATGGGCAGCCCAATGTTGATCGCGTTGCGGTAAAAGATCCGGGCGAAGCTCGCCGCGATCACCGCCGAAACGCCCGCGCCTTTGAGCGCGAGCGGCGCGTTTTCGCGGCTCGACCCGCAGCCGAAATTCGAACCCGCGACGATGACGTCGCCGGCCCGCACCCGGCGCGCGAATTCCGGATCGATGCCCTCCATCGCATGCTGCGCGAGATCGGCGGGCTCCGTCAGCGCGAGGTATTGCCCCGGCAGAATGACATCGGTGTCGACGTTATTGCCGAAGACGTGCGCGCGTCCGCGCGGCGCGGGCGTCATCGCGCGGCAACCGGTGCGACGGTGCGCGGATCCGTGATCCGGCCCGTCAGCGCGCTCGCCGCGCACGTGGCGGGCGACGCGAGATAGACCTCCGCCTTGTTCGAGCCCATGCGGCCCACATAGTTGCGATTCGTCGTGGACAGGCAGCGCTCGCCGTCGCCCAGCGTTCCCATGTGGCCGCCGAAACACGCGCCGCAGCCCGGCGTGTTCACCGCGCAACCGGCCTCCACGAGCGTTTCGATGATGCCTTCGCGCAGCGCCGCCAGATACACGCGCTGCGACCCGGGATTGACGATAACCCGCAGGCTCGGCGCGATGCGGCGGCCGCGCATGATCTCCGCGGCGACGCGCAGATCCTCGAGGTAGCCGTTCGTGCAGCTGCCCAGAAAGATCTGATCGAGCGCCACGTCGCCGGCTGCGGAAACGGGCCGGCCGTTCTCTGGAAGATGCGGAAAGGCGACTTGCGGTTCGAGCGCCGCCGTGTCGATGTGAATCGTGCGCGCGTACGGCGCGTCGGCGTCGCTCGCGACCGCATGAAACGGACGATCGGTGCGTTCGCGAACGTACGCGACCGTCTTTTCGTCGGCGTGGAAGATGCCGTTCTTCGCGCCGGCTTCGATGGCCATGTTCGCCATCGTGATGCGGCCTGTGATCGACAACGCATCGACCGCCGGCCCCGTGAATTCGAGTGCCGCATACGTTGCGCCGTCGATGCCGAGTTCGCGAACGGTCGCGAGCATGATGTCCTTGGCGTACACCATCGGCCCCGGCGTGCCGCGGTACACGAGTTTGATCGTCGGCGGCACCTTCAGCCACACCTCGCCCAGTGCCAGCGCCGCCGCGATGTCGCTGGAACCCATACCGGTCGAAAACGCACCGAACGCGCCGTACGTACAGGTGTGCGAGTCGCCCCCGACGATCAGCTCGCCGGGTGCAACGAGGCCTTCTTCCGGCAGCACGACGTGCTCGATGCCGCCGCGGCCGACATCGAAAAAGTGCACGATGTTGTGTTCGCGTGCGAAGTTTTTCATCAGCGCCACGATCGCGGCGGAGCGCGCGTCTTTCGCGGGCACGAAATGATCGCACACGAGCGCGACGCGGGCCGGGTCGAAGACGCGGACCGCACCGGCGATCTTGCGGAACTCGGCGATGGCGACCGACGCGCTCAGTTCGTTCGCCAGCACGAGATCGACGCGCGCGTTGACGATCTCACCGACGGCGACGGCGTCGCGGCCGGCGTGCCGCGCGATGATTTTTTGCGTGATCGTTTGACCCACGGCTTACGCCTCCGCGAACACGCGGCTGCCGCTGCGCTCGTCGATGGCCAACGCATCGTCGAGGCCGACGATGGCGAACAGGTCGCGAGGCGCGCTCCCTTCCACGCAGCGTTCGTCGGTGCCGGTTTGCTTAAGTTCTTCCAGTGCACGGCGGATCGCGTGCGCCGCCGGAATCATCGCCGCGCAGGGCCAAATCGCAAAGGCGAAACCGAGCGCGCGCACGTCGTCGACGCGGAGGTTCGGCGTCGCGCCGTTCGTCGCGAGATTGAGCAGCATAGGCCCCGGCGCCTCGACGATGGTCCGCTCGACTTCGGCCATCGATGCGGGGCCTTCGAGGAATCCGACATCGGCGCCGGCCGCGAACGCCCGCCTCATTCGTTCCATCGCGTCCGCGAAACCGTTGGGCTGCCGCGCGTCCGTCCGCGCGACGATCAGGAAGTCGGCGTCGTACCGCTCGTTGACGGCGGCGCGAATCCGCTGCTCGAACTCCCCGGCAGATACCACGGACTTGCCTTGCAGATGCCCGCAGCGCTTGGGAAACGTCTGGTCCTCGATGTGCAGCCCGGCCACGCCGGCGGCTTCATAGAGGTGGACGGTTCGCGCGACGTTGACCGGACCGCCGAAGCCGGTATCGGCGTCTGCGATCACCGGCACCGCGCTCGCGCCTGCAATGATGCGTGCATTGTCCGCCATCTCACTCAGCGTCGTCAGACCGAGATCCGGCTCACCGATGCGGCTCGCCGCCGTCCCGGCGCCGGTCATGTAGAGCATCGGAAAGCCGACCGACGACGCGATGCGCGCGGAGATGCCGTCGTACACGCCAGGGCCCCAGATCAAATCGTTCGCGCGCATCATTTCGCGCAACCGTGACGGAGCGTTACGCACCATGAATTTTTCCTCGCGGGTGGCCGTTGGTGCGGGAAGGATTTTTTCTCATGCGGCGGACATGCCTCCGTCTCACATGTTGGAGGTGCATCAGATCTCCAAGACGTTCGCGTCGGGGGATCGCACGGTCGTCGCGATCGAACACGTCGATCTGCATGTGGCGGACGGCGAGTTTCTTGCCGTTCTCGGGCCGTCGGGCTGCGGCAAGAGCACGCTGCTCGAACTCGTCGCCGGCTTGACGCGGCCGACGGCCGGCCGGATGATGCTGGACGGCGAAACCCTGAACGGGCCGCACGAACGCCTCGGCGTCGTCTTTCAAGACGATGCGACGTTTCCGTGGCTCACCGTGCGTGACAACGTCGCCTTCGGACTGAAGATGCGCGGCATCGCGCAACCCCGGCGCCGGCGCATCGCGGGCGATGCCATCGAGCTCGTCGGGTTGCACGGGTTCGCGGATCACTATCCGCATCAGCTGTCGGGCGGCATGCGGCAGCGCGTAGCAATCGCCCGGACGCTCGTGCTCGAACCCAAGATTCTCTTGATGGATGAGCCGTTCGGCGCACTGGACGAGCAAACGCGGTTCGTGCTGGGCGAACAGCTCGTGCGCATTTGGCAGCAAACGGGCTGCACCATCCTGCTCGTCACGCACAGCTTGCACGAAGCCGTGCAGCTCGCGGACCGCATCGTCGTCTTCAGCAAACGGCCCGGCCGGATCGTCGCGGAATTTCAGAACAGCCTGCCGCGCCCGCGCAGCGAGCTCGCGGATCCCGGCGGTTTCGCGGCGTTGACGGCGGCGCTGCGCGATGCCATCGGGTTGACGCACGCCGTCGGGGAGGTCCTCGCGTCGTGATGACGGCTCGCATCGTCGGGACCCGAGTCGTCGCGATCCTGGGCTTTTTGCTGCTGTGGGAGCTGTCGGCTCGCGCGCGCGTCTACGGTCCGTCCCTTTCGGTGCCGCCGTCCGCTATCGCCGCTCACCTTTGGATGCGCGTCGGCAGCGGCGCGCTCACGGCCGACGCAGCGCGCACCGGATTTGAGATCGGCGCAGCGTTCCTCACCGGGTGCGCGATCGGCTTGCCGCTGGGCGTCGTTCTGTGGCGCTCGCCGCTGTTGGCGGCGGTCGTGGAGCCGTATCTGCTCGCGTACTACGCGATCCCCGTCTTCGCGTTTTATCCGCTGTTCATCGTGCTGTTCGGCTCGGGGCCGACGCCCATCATCGCGATCGGCGCACTCGCCGCGATCGGTGCGATCGTCGCCAACACGCTCGTCGGTTTGCGCGCGATCCCGCGCGTCTACCTCGCGGTCGGCATCGCGCTTTCGCTGCGGCGCGCGCAGATGGTGCGCCACGTGATCGTGCCGGCGATCGTTCCGCAGCTCTTCGTCGGCCTCAAGCTCGGCTTCATCTATTCGCTGATCGGGGTCGTCGCCGCCGAATTCATTCTTGCGACCGCCGGCTTGGGGTATCAGGTGTCGTTCCACTACAACAACTTCGAATCGCGCGACATGTTCGCGGCGATGGTGACGGTGATCGCGCTGAGCATCGCAAGCTACGTGGCGTTGTCCTGGATCGAAGCGCGGCTCGCGCGGCATCGGACCGCGCGGTGAGCCGCCGCATCGCCCTCGGCCGCGTGCTGCTCGTCGCCGGGGTCCTCGCCCAGTGGGCTCCCGAGCCCCAGCTGCTGCCCTACCTGCTGCACCTGCTGCTCGCCACCGCGGCCCTTGTCCCGCTGCTGCGCGCGCCCGAGACCGTCCCGGCACGCCCGGCCGGGACCCGGGTCGCCCAGCGCGGCCTGGTGC
>JBHEMQ010000127.1:0-6485 GCA_046262475.1 Candidatus Velthaea sp. | reverse complement strand
CCGGTGGTTTGCACGGTTTGCTGATACGGCTGGTTGACGTGCGGGGGCGGCAGCGACGCCGTCGCGATCGCGAGCGCGGCGATGACCGTTCCCGAATAGATAACCGCGGTGACGGTGCCGTTTGCATCCGTCACAGCGACGGTGTAGCTGTACGGCCCCGAATCCGTCAACGTTCCGCTGATGACGCCCGTCGCCGGGTTCAAGAAAAGGCCCGCCGGCAGGGTACCGCCCGCAACCGCGAACGTGAACGGTGCCGTGCCGCCCGACGTTTGCACCGTTTGCGCGTACGCGGCGCTCAGCACGGGCGCGGGCAGCGTCGCGGTCGTGATGGCGAGCGCGGCCGCAATCGTCCCGCTGTAGGCTTGCGCGGCGCTCGCGCCGTGCGCGTCGGTGGCGGACACCGTAAAGGCATACGCGCCGGCTGCCGCCGGCGTGCCGGTAACCGCGCCGGTCGACGCGTTCAAACTCAGCCCGGCCGGAAGCGCACCGGCGCTGACCGTGAAGGCGATCGGCGCCGTCCCGTTCGCGGTCTGCAGCGTTTGCGTGTACGCCGTGTTGATCAGCGGCACGGGCAGCGACGACGTCGCGATCGCAAAGGTGCTCGCCGCAACCGCGCCGGTATAGCCTTGCGACGCGACGACGGCGTTCGCATCCGTCGCAGCGATGGTGAAGCTGTAGCTTCCGGACGCCGTCGGCGTTCCGCTGATGGCCCCGGTCGCTGCATTGAGCGTCAGGCCGGCCGGCAACGCACCCGCGGCGACGGCAAAGCCGATCGGTGCCGTCCCGCCTAAGGTCTGCACCGTTTGGCCGTACGCAGCGTTCATGACCGGTGCGGGCAGCGACGCCGTAACGATCGCCAGCGACGTAACGATCGTCCCGCCATAGGCGTGCGTTGCCGCGAGCCCGTTCGCGTCCGTCGCCGCCACCGTGAAGCCGTACGCACCGGCGGCGGTCGGCGTACCGCTGATGACGCCGGTCGTCGCGTTCAAGGTCAGCCCGGCGGGCAGCGCGCCGGTGCTGATTGCAAAGGCGAACGGCGCGGTGCCGGCCGACGTTTGGACGGCTTGGCTGTACGCGCTCGCAAGCACCGGCACCGGCAAGGAGGCCGTCGCGATTGCAGGAGCGGCCGCGATGGTTCCGCTGTATGCCCGCGACGCGGTCGCCGCGTTCGCATCGGTTGCGGTGATCGTGAACCCGTACGGGCCCGCGGTCGTCGGCGTGCCGCCGATCGCGCCGGTCGACGCATTGAGCGCGAGTCCCGCCGGGAGCGCACCGGCGGCGACGGAGAACGACAGCGGCGCGGTGCCGCCCGACGCCTGAACCGTTTGGCTGTATGGTTTGGTAATGACCGGTACCGGCAGCGTGGCCGTCGTGATCGTCGGACCGGCCGCACTCACCGCAATCGTGTAGCTGCCGCTGACGCCGCCGGCGCCTGCGCTATCGCTGACGGCGACAACAAACGAATACGTTCCGGCCGTCGTCGGCGTACCGCTCAACGTACCGTCGGCGCCGAGTGTGAGGCCCGGCGGAAGCGAACCGACGTCCAGCCGATACGTGTACGGCGCCGTGCCGCCCGACGCGACGACACTCGAGGAGTAGCTCGCGCCGACTCGCGCCGTCGTCGCCGGCGAGCCGGCGCCCGAGGCGGGAAACGTCAGCGCGCACGAACTGCCCGGCGCGCGATTGACGACGTATGAGGTCGACGAGGTCAACGTTGAGCCGGCAGCATCAGTAACCGTGAACGAAAGCGAGTCGTTCCCGTTGGCACCGCACGTCATGCCGGTGATCGTCCCGTCGGCGTTCACCGTCATTCCGACGGCTTTCGGCAGCGACGTATTCGTAAACGTGTACGGTGCGGTACCGCCGCTCACCGTAAGAAACGGCTCGTTCGCGTACTGCGTGCCTTGCGTTACGTGGCCGGGCTGCGTAGTGGGTCCCGTTACAGAAACGGAAAGCGTTGCGGCGCGCACCGGCGCAACACCCACGGCGGTCAACGCAAAAGCGAACGCAACAAGAAAAGAAACTGCCGAGCGGGCGGTACGCATACTCCGACGTATCGGCGCACGGCCCCGCACGCGCCACACGGCGGCGGGCAAGTTTCAATCAAGAATCGAATAAGAAAATCGCTCGACGACAAAAGTCGACCGTCGACTTTTGTCGAATACGCAGACGCTAGGAGAGCGTTGCGACTCCGTAGCGGCGTGCGCGTTCCTTGCGGTCTTCCTCGAACATCGCGCGGACCCGCGCCGACTCGTCGACCGCGTCGCGCGTGCGCTGTTCGTCCAGTTCTTCTTTGCGCACTTTTTCGAGGGCTTTGGCCTCGGCGGCGGAGACTCGCTTCTTTTCCATCTTCAGTCTATTGCAGATCAAGGTCCGGACGGCCCGCTTAAACGAGGCCGCCGTTCCGGCTTTTTACAAAAACTGCCCAAGAAGGGACTCGAACCCCCACGGCCTTGCGGCCACTGGTACCTGAAACCAGCGCGTCTACCAATTCCGCCACCTGGGCGCGGCCGGACACGATTAGGCGGCGTGACGAGCGCGGCCTTTCGATGCGAGGACCGGTGGAATCACGCCCAGTGCGGCCAGCAGCGCAAGCGCCGTCCAGGCCGCTGCGAGGCCGGCGTGATCCGCGATGGCGCCGAATGCCGGCGGCGCCATGGCGCTCGCCAAAAAGACGAAGGTGAGGCCGAGGCCCAGGATGCTGCCGGCCAGTTCCGCGCCGCCGATCTCGGCCATCGCCGTCGAGAAGACGCCGTTCCACCCGGCGGCGCTGAACCCGAGTACGCCGCCGAGCGCGAACAGCCAAGCACCGCCGCCGGCGCGGACGTGCGCCAGCGCGAACGCGTCGACGGCGACGATCGCCGCAATGGCCGCCAGCGGCAACGCACGGTCGCCGCGGAAAACGCCGTCGCTGAGCCGGCCCCACGCGATGCGCCCGCCGACCGCGCACAGCTGCGCGAACGCGAACGCCGACGCGGCGACGGCCGCAGACACGCGCGCCTCGCTCACCGCGGTGACGGCGAAGAAGGCGTTCATGATGGTCTGCGCGCTCACCAGCACCATGCACGCGAGCGTGAAGAGCATGGTGCGCGGATCGCGCGCGATGCGCCACATGTCGCGCACGAGATGCCGCATCCGCTTTTGTTCCGCCTCGCGCGGCGGTTCGACGTAGAAGATCGCGGCAATCAACGAGAGGCTGGTGCCGATCACCGCGCCCGCGGCGAGCGACCAGCGATAGTTTGCGTGCAGCGCGATCGCCGGCAGCAGCACGCCGCCAATCGCGGCGCCGAACGGAACGCCCGCCTGCCGGATGGACATCGCGACGCCGCGGTTACGGTCAAACCACGCGAGCACCGCGCGGCCGCCCGCCGGCGTTTGCGACGAGTACGTCACGCCGAAGACGAACAGCCAGAAGACGAGCCACGGATACGACGGAACCGCTGCGGCGAGCAGCAGCGAAACACCGACCGCGATGCCGCCCCAAAATACCACTGGACGTTCGCCGTAGCGATCGACGATCAATCCGGCCAGCACGGTGAAGAACGCACTTCCGATGGAGAGCGCCGTGAACGCCGCGCCGAGCTGGGCTTTCGAAAGCGCGTATTCGCTCAGTAGCGTCGGCGAAAGGGAACCCAAACCTTGCTGCACCACCGCGGTCCCGATTTGGGCGCCCGTCATCAGTGCCAGCATCCGATACGCCGTCGTCACGCGCGCTGCACCAAGAAGATGCCGAGCGCGATGGCGGCAAGCCCGCCGATGTCGCGCAGTCCGACCGGTTCGTGCAACAGCAGAAAGCTCAAGAACAAACCGAAGATCGGCGTCAAGAAATAGAACGCGCTCACGCGGCTCGCCTCGCCGTGGGTGAGCAGCCAGAACCACAACATCGATGCGCCGACGCTCATGACGAGCACGACGTACCAGTAGGACACGATCAGCCGCGCCGTCCAGATTGCATGCGGCGCGCCTTCCGAAAGGATCGCCAACGGCAACAGGGCGACGCCGGCGGAGAGGAGCTGCAGCGCGGTCGTCATGCGCAGATCGATGTCGCCGCACCACCGTTTGAACACGATCGTTCCGGCGACGCTGCCGAGTACGCCGCCGAAAGCGAGCAGCACGTCGCCGGCGTCGGCGCTGCCGCTGCCCGTGCGCGCGAGCATGATCCACACGACGCCGCCGAAACCGAGCAGGAGCCCGGCGGTTTTCAGCTGCGTCAACGGTTCGCGCAGCGCGAACGGCGCGACGACGGCGAGCACCAGCGGGGTCGTGCTTGCGACGATCGCGCCGACGCCCGCCGCGAGGTGGCGCAGCGCTTCGTAGGTCATGCCGAGGTAGATGGCATTGGTGAGCACGCCGAGCGCAATGACGGCGGCCCACTCGCGCGGCGAGCGCGGCAGCGCGCCGCCCAAACCGCGCGCGATGGCGAACGCGATCAATCCGGACACGGCGAAGCGCACGACGAGAAACCACAGCGGCGATGAGTCGAGAACGCCGATCTTGCTCGGCACGTACGCCGACGCCCAAAGAAGTATGTAGAAGAGCGCGGCCGCAGTGCCCGCCGCATGCGAACGCGACACGCCGTCTAGTGTCCGTGAAGCCGCTACGTTTGCGGTGCTACTTTTCGCGCAGCGGCCTCCTCGCCATCACGCGCGCAATGCGGCCTTATGGTCCAGCAGCGCCGGCTCGGTTGCATCGAACAGAGCGAGTGCCGCGCGCGCGAGCTCCGCGTGTTCCGCAGTGTCGCCCGGCGGGCCGAAGTTTTGACCGCGCGCGTACCGCGTGATGAGCACGCGCGGCAAGCCGTCCAGCGGCGTCCGCATCGTGCCCGCCACCACCGTCGCCATGCCGTTTCGTTCGAACGCTTCCGCGACCAGACGCACGGTCTGGTGACACATCGGTCAAACTGGAACGAGCAGCGCGCAGTTAGCGCCGTCGGTGCGCGCCTGCGCAAGCAGTTGCGGAATGCTCGACTCGATGAACGACGGCCAATCCAATGTGTAGCCCATGAACGACGCGATCGTTGGTGTGAGTTCGGCTCCCGCAGCGCGCAGCGCCGCGCGCGGCAGCAGCACCTCCGCATCGGCATCGACATGCTCCCGATCGTAATGGCCATGCGCGTACGCGAGCCGGTCGACCGGCAAATCCTGCGGGAAAAACCGCACGCCGGTATCGCCGATCGCGGAATGCGCAGCGAACGCGGCTTGCGTGCGCCGGTCGTACACGCCGGCGGACGTGACGACGGCGATCCGGCGGTCGCGCGGCGCCGCGCGGAACGGGACAGGCGCCGCTTCCGGCTTCGGAAAGGTCCGGAACGCCTCCGCGTACTGTTCCGCCTCCAGCAGCGGCAGGGCGCCCGGCAGCCACGCTGCCCATGCGCGCCGATACGCGTTCGATTCGAGGCTCATCGCAAGTAGCTTAGCCCTGCAGCCGCCGCGGCCTTCACCGGTTCTCAGGGGAGGATGGCTTCCACCGCGCGCATGTTCGCATGATCCTGCGGCTGCTGCCGATCCTCGGGATCACGTTCATCGACATCCTCGGGTTCAGCATCCTGATTCCCCTGATGCCGTACTACGTGCAGAAGTTCGGCGGCGCGCCTCTCGTGATCGGCCTGCTCTTTTCGACGTTCGCGTTGTGCCAGCTCGTCGCCGGACCGGTCTGGGGCAATGTCAGCGACCGCATTGGGCGCAAGGCCGTGCTCATCATTTCGCAGATCGGCGCGACCATCGGCTGGACCATGCTCGCGCTGGCGCCGAATCTCGCAATCGTCTTCGTCGCGCGCATCGTTGAAGGTTTATCGGGCGGCAACATCAGCGTCACGCAGGCGTACGTCGCGGACCTCGTCGAGCCGGCCAAGCGCGCCCGGGCGTTCGCGTACATCGGCGCCGCGTTCAGCGCAGGCCTCATTTTCGGACCCGCCGCCGGCGGATGGCTCGTGCATCGCTACGGCTTCGCAACGCCGTTTTTATTCGCCGCCGGACTGCAGCTTATCACCCTGGTCGTCACGATTTTCGTATTGCCGGAATCGCGCCGCAAGGGCGATGACGATGCGCCGGCCACGCTCGCCGATATCGTCCATTCGCTGCGCAACCGGCACGTCGCGCCGGTGCTGTGGCAGAAACTGGTGTATTCGCTCGGGCTTTATGGCTGGTTCGCGGCGTTCACGCTCGTACTGCAGCGCCAACTCGGCTTTACCGAAGACACGGCGAGCTATTTTTTCGCGGGCTTCGGCGTTGCGAGCATTTTCATCCAGCTCGGCGTCGTCGGCCGCCTCACCGATGTGCTGGGCGACCGGCGCGCCAACAACGTGGGGCTCGTCGCTCTCGTGCTCTCATTCGTCGTGGTGTCGTTCGTGCACGATTTGCTCACCGCATCGGCAATGCTCGTGCTGTTCGCCTTCGGGCTCTCGGTCAACAACGCGACGATCGCGTCCCTGATCAGCGCCGCGGCGCCGGATAATCAGCGCGGGACAATCTTGGGCGTGGGCTCGT
>JBHEMQ010000126.1:730-6502 GCA_046262475.1 Candidatus Velthaea sp. | reverse complement strand
CAGTACGCGCGCGGCAGCTGGTGGGAACGCATCTTCGGATGGCGCTTTCTCGACCCGGTCGAGGTCGCGGGACGCATCGCTGCGAGTACACCGGACGGTGTCACGCTCGTTGCGCTCTCGCACCTCGGATTGCGCGCGGATCGCGAGCTCGCGCGGCGCGTGCCGCGCCTCGACATCGTCCTCGGGGGGCACAGTCACGACACGCTCATGCAGCCGGAATACGTCGGCGACGTGCCGATCGTGCATGCCGGCCCGTACGGCACCTACGTGTCGCGCAGCCGCCTGACGCGCGATGGCGCCCGCACGCGTATCGCCGACTTCGCGCTCGAGCGGCTCGCATGAGTGCGGTGCTCTTCGTGACGAACGGACACGGCGAGGTCGCCATCGCGAAGCGCATCGCTGCCGAGGTTCGCGCGCGCGCGCCGGTTACGACCGATCATTTCGCGCTCGTCGGCGCCGGTTTCGGTGATGGGGCCTTCGGGGACGTCGGACCGCAGCGTGCGATGCCGAGCGGCGGTCTCGTCGCCATGGGCAACGTGCGTTCGTTCGCGGCTGACGTCCGTGCGGGATTCTTTGCACTGCTGGCGCAGCAGATCGCGTTCTTGCGGAGCGCGCGCCGCCGGTATGCCGTCGTCGTGGCCGTCGGCGACGTGTATGCGCTCGCGCTCGCGCTTACGGCGCGCGTGCCGGCGGTCTTCGTCGGGACGGCCAAGAGCGTGTACGTGGCGCCGTACGGCGCTCTGGAGCGGCGCATCATGCGCGCGGCCCGCGCGGCGTTCGTGCGGGACGCCGCCACCGCCGACGCGCTGCGCGCGCGGCACGTCGCTGCGCGGGCCGCCGGGAACGTGATCGTCGACTTGCTGCAAAGCGACGCGTCCTTCGATTGGGGCTCCGCGGCGTACCGCATCGCGATTCTGCCGGGCTCGCGGGAACGGGCGTACGCGGACGGCGCATTGCTTGCGGCCGTCGCGCGCGGCGCCATGCGGCGCGTTGAGGGCAGTGCCGCGGCGCTCTCCATCGCACCGGGGCTCGATCCGGCGCGCTTTGCGGCGGCGCTGGCCGGCGATCCGCCGATCGCGGCGTGGGCCGGCGACCTCGGCGCACTGCTGCACGGCGCCACCATCGCCCTCGGTCAGGCGGGCACGGCGAATGAAGCGGCCGCGGCGCACGGCGTTCCCGTCATCGCGCTCGAGATGCACGACGCGCGGAAGTCGGCGTGGTATCGCATGCGGCAGGCGCGCCTCCTCGGGGACGCGCTAGCCGTCGTTCCGGACGACGTGGAGCGCGCCGCCGCGGCCGTCGCGGCGCTACTGGGTGACGAGGCACGCCGCGCGCGTATGGGCGCCGTCGGGCGAGAACGCATGGGCGCAGCCGGCGGCGCCCATGCGATCGCCGCGGCCGTCGTCGAACTGGCCTGCCCATGATCGACCGCTGCGTCGTCGTCGCGCTTGCGGCGATGTACGCGTTCTTTCCACTGTACGGTACCTATGCGGTGTTCGCACCGCACCCGCCGACGGCGCCGCTCGTTCCGCGGGCGGTTGCAATCCTGTTCGCCGCGATCATGCTGCTGGCAATGGCGACGGCGGCGGCCGGCGCCGCTCGGCGGCGCGCGCCGCAGCCGCTCCGCGGCCCGCTGCTCGCGAATGCCGCCGCAACGTACGTCGGCGCGGCGCTCGGCTTCAATCCGGCCGTCGGCTTGGGCCTCGCCACCGGCGTCGCCGGATTGGTCGCCACTCACTTTGCGTTGATCGCGTATTATCGCGATCGCAACGTTGCGCGGGTGATCTACCTCGCGCTGCTGGTATCGGGCCTGATGAGTTCGCTGGTGGCGATCGTGCTGGTGCTGGTTCGCGCGCCGGCGGACTTGTATGCTTACAACCACGGCCGGGCCGTCGGGACATTCTTGAATCCGAACGAACTCGCGGCGTTCTTGCTGGCGTATCTCGGAGCGGCCTGCGGGCTCGCGATGGTGCGGCGCGGCACGCCCCTGGGAACGTTCGCGGCGGTCTGCGCGGTGGTCGGAGCGGTCGCCCTGACCCTTACGTTTTCGCGCTGGGGCCTTGCCGCGGCGCTCGCGGGCATCGTGTTCTTCGCGCTCGCCATGCGCGAACGGCGGGGCGTCGCGGCGGCGCTCGGCGTGCTGGCGGTCGCGGCCGCGATCAATGCCGCGGCCTGGAACCGGCACCATGACCCGCAGGACACCGGCGTGCGCGGCGTCGCGTGGCGCGCCGGGATCAGAACGTTCTTGCACTTTCCGCTCACGGGTGTGGGCCCGCTGGCCTTCGAGCGCCTCTACCCCGTCATGCGCGCCCCGGACGCACCCGGACCGGACACGCCAGTCGCATACGATCCGCACGACCTCGCGCTCTCGATCGCGGCCGAGACCGGCGCGCTGGGTCTCGGCGCCATCGTCTTCGGTTTCGTGCGCCTCGGCGGCGTGCTTGCCCGCGCGCTGGCCAGCGCGGACCGCCGGCGGCGGACGCTGACAGTCGCCCTCGCGGCGGGAATCGTGGCCGTGGTGGTCCACTCCCTCTTGAATTCCGTGAGCATCGCCTTCTCCATCATCGCGCAATTCGCGGCGCTCGCGATTGCGGCGGCGAACTGGGAGTTCGAGCCGCATGCGTCCTAGCGCCACGCTCTTGCTCGCGGCGGCCTTCGTGAGCGCCTGTGCCCCGCGCCAGCCTGCCGCGGTGACGGCGTCCGCCACGCCGGCGCCGGCGGCGACGGCGACGCCCACGCCGCTGGCCGTTCACGTCGAAACGAAAAGTTCGGGCAACCGGTATGTCACCATGGTGCAGCAGACTCGTGACCGCGGAAGCCGGAAGGCGCGAACCGTGTACGAACTTCGCGCGCTGTCGTCGGCGGCCGACCGCGGCGCGTCGGCGGATGCCGTCGTAACGTTCGAGCAACCGCACATCGTCTTCCACGACAAGGCCGGCAAGACGCTGACCGCCGACGCGCCGAAGGCCAAGGTGACGCAGCGAGATAAAAGCGTTGTCATGAGCGGAGGCGTGCACGCGCAGACGCAGGACGGCGGCGTGCTGACGTGCGACCGCTTGCGCTACGACGGGCGAACGGAACGTATGCACGGCGACGGACACGTCACCTTGAGCGGACCGAACGGCTATTCGATGAGCGGCGACCGCCTCGACGGCGACGTGCGGCTCGACGACGTGCGCATCTCGGCGGGCGGCGGATGACGCCGACCGACCGCATCGTCTTGACGGATCTCGTGAAGCGTTACGGCTCGCGCACCGTCGTCGACCGCGTGAGCGCGGACGTGCGCCGCGGCGAAGTGGTTGGATTGCTTGGTCCGAACGGGGCAGGCAAGACGACCACGTTCTACATGTGCGTCGGACTCGTGCGGCCCGACGGGGGCACGGTGCTGCTCGAACGCGGGGGACGCACGCGCGACCTCACGCGCGCGCCGATGCACGAACGCGCGCGCGCCGGACTCGGTTATCTCGCGCAAGAGAACTCGATCTTCCGCAAACTGTCGGTCGGCGACAATTTACGGCTCATCTGGGAGATGAACGGCGTGCCGGCGGCGGAACAGGAACGGCGGTTGCCGGAACTGCTCGATGAATTCGGCCTCGTGCGCTTCGTGGATGCGCGCGGCGACTCGCTCTCGGGCGGCGAGCGCCGCCGTGTCGAAATCGCGCGCGCGATCGCGACCGAGCCGGCCTTTTTGTTGCTGGACGAGCCGTTCACGGGCATCGATCCGATCGCCGTCGCTGACATCCAAGCGATGATCCGGCAATTGCGCGACCGCGGGCTCGGGGTGCTGATCACGGACCACCAAGTGCGTGAGACGCTGGCGATTGTGGACCGGGCGTATATTTTGAACGACGGCCGCATCGAGGTGTCCGGCACGGCGGACGATGTCCTCGCTTCGCCTGTCGCTCGGAAGTTTTATCTGGGGGAGGGGTTTCGGCTGTGATGCGCGGGCGGCCGGGTGTCGCTGTCGAGACCGCTGTGAAATTTTCCGTCGTGGAAAATTTCACGCTGCTGCGCTCCTCGCTCCCGCCATCCGTGGCTCCGCTCGTCGTCGCAGCTCCCGTCAGCGACACCCGCCCGCCCGCGCATCGGCGACGTTTCCGCTCGATGGACTTTCGCGACATCGCTGCGCTCGTCGCTGTCGGCGCGCCGAGGTGGGGTCGGCAGGCGTTTCGGTTCTTTTCGGGTGGGTTGGTGTTGAGGGTTAGTGGTTAGGGCGGGGGATTCTGTGGGGGCGGCTCGGCGGGCGTTCGGGGTGACCATCCTTGACCGGTATCTCGTCAAGGAATTGGCGGGACCGTTTTTGTTTGGGTTGTCCGCGTTTACGCTGATTTTTGTTGCGACGCAGATTCTCGCGATCGGGCGGCTTGTTTCCGAGGAGCACGCGCCGCTCATTGCGGCGGTCGAGTATTTCTTGTGGCAGATGCCGTATTTTCTGTTGCTCGTCATTCCGATGGCGATGCTGCTCGGCACGCTGCTCGCGATGCAGCGGCTCTCGGGCGACAGCGAAATCACGGCAATGAAGGCGGGCGGCGTCGGCCTGTCGCGCATCGTGACGCCGCTTTTGATCGTCGGGCTGCTGATTTCGCTTGTGGCGCTGTTCGTGCAAGAAGCGTTCGTTCCGCTTGCCAACGACCGCGCCGACTATATCAAGGCGGCGGTCATTGAGCATCTGAATCCGTCCGCCGGCAACCTCAGCGTCGTGACGCCGTTGCCGGAAGGCGGCAAGCAGGTAACGCTCGCGAATGCGCTCGACGCGGCGTCGCAATCACTCCTCGGCGTTACGGTGATCCAAGAGAACCGGCAAGGGGAGCCGCAGAGCATCATCGTGGCGAAGCGCGCGCGCTACGACGCGCCGACGTGGACCTTCATCGACGCGACGACGCGCACGTTTTCGCCGGACGGCAGCACGACGACGACCAATGATCCGACGCTGACGATCGACATCGGCGAGCGGCCGAGCCAAATCGCGAAGCATGCAACGACGGAAGATCCGGAGCAGCTCTCGCGCGCCGACATCAACGCCGCCCTCGTTTCGGGACAGCTTTCGCCGCAGCAAGTGAGGACGTACGCCGCCACCTATCAAGCGAAGCTCGCGCGCCCCTTTGCGGCGTTCGTGTTCACGCTGATCGCGGTGCCGTTCGGTTTGCGGCCCGCGCGCGGCGGCGGCGCGGGGCTCGGTTTCGGCGTCGCCGTCGCGATCGTATTCATCTACTATGTCATCTCGACCGTCTTCTTGACGCTGGGCGAAACGGCGACGTGGTTCGCCGGCATCGCGGCGTGGGCGCCCAATCTCCTTTTCACGTTGATCGGCTTGTTTCTACTGCGCAGGGCGTCCACGGTCTAATGGAGTTCTTGCCCGGCATCGGCCTCGTCATCCTCATCACGCTCATCGCCGGCTTCGTCGCCTACATCGGCGACCGCGTCGGCCATCAGGTGGGCCGGCGGCGCCTGACGCTCTTCGGGCTGCGTCCGAAGTACACGTCGACGATCGTCGCGGTCGGCACCGGCATGCTGATCGCGCTCGCCGTCACGCTCGCGGCTCTGATCACTTCGCAATTCGTGCGCACCGCGTTCTTCCGGCTCGGCACGCTCAACGCGCAGATCAACGCGCTGCAAGCGCAGGCCGCCGCCCTCCAAAAGGACGTCGACCTAACGCGCACCAAGCAATTGGTCTTGCCGGCGGGTCAGCCGATCGCCGGCGTTTCTTTGATTTTGGATCGCGATCAAACCGACGCGGAGCAGCAAGGCTTGATCACGCGCTTTTTTGATGAA
>JBHEMQ010000126.1:0-720 GCA_046262475.1 Candidatus Velthaea sp. | reverse complement strand
TGAATCCGTGCGTCTCGGCAACGAGTACGCCGCGCGCGTCGGATTGAAGAAATTTCAGGAAAAATCGGCGGATGCGTCGGTGAAGACGAAACTGCAGCAAGAACTTTCGCTCGTGCGCGATTTGGGTGTTCGGTCGCCGGTGATGATCATGTGCGTCGCGGATCAAAATCTTTTTCGCGGCGAGCAGCTGCATTTCGCGATCGCGCACTGGCGCGACGAGCGGCTGGCCTCGCGCGGCGAAGTACTTGCGTCGGCCGACGTCACCGGCGGTCAGCCTTACAACCTTAATTTGTTGATGATTGCGGCGCTGGAAACAATGGCAAAGCGCGAGATGCCTGCGGCGTTCTTGCGCTTCCCGTACGTAAACCAAACGCAGGGCCAAATTCTCGCGGAGCTCAGCCGCCTGCGCGGCAAGTACCGCATCGTCGCGAAAGCGGGCGACGACATCTATCCGCACACCGGCGGCGTCGCGCTCGAGTTCAGCTTGTCGCCGGCGCGCAAGTGATGCGCGTTCTGGGGTTGGATCCGGGCACGCGCAAATGCGGCTTCGCAGTCATCGATGCAGTCGGGGCCGTCCCCACGGCGCTCGGCATCGCGCCGCTGGCGGAACTCGGTTCCACGCTGCGCGCGCTGGCGGCGGCGCACCGGCTGGACATCGCCGCCGTTGGTCAGGGTACCAACGCGGCGGTCGTTTGCGCCGCGGTCCGCGCGCTCGGCCTG
>JBHEMQ010000125.1:246-6508 GCA_046262475.1 Candidatus Velthaea sp. | reverse complement strand
CGTCCGGACCGAGTACGCGGTGCGTCGCAACGTTGATTTCCGGCAACAACCCCGTGCGCGCGACGCGGCCCGTGAGAAAGACGCGATCGCCCGCGGCGAGCTTGCCGAACAGATAGCGCCGCCCGAACCATTTCGCGGAAACGGTCCCCGTTTCGTCGGCGACCTCCGCGCTGACGAGCGGAAAGCGGCCTTGGCGTTCGCGCACGCGGCGAATCGTGCCCACGACGACCACGTCACCGTCCGCAAGCGACGCGATCGGCTGCGGCGTGCGCCAGTCGCGATACGCCCGCGGCAAATACGCGAGCAAGTCGTCCGGCGTTTCGATGCCGACCTCGCGCAGCTTGCGCGCGAGCTCGGGACCGACGCCCGCAAGCGACGTCAGATCGTCGGCGCGGCTCTGCGCGATAATTCGGCGCCTACCTCATCGAGCGTCACGCCGCGTTCCGCTAGAAGCACGAGCGTGTGGTACAACAGGTCCGCAGCTTCCCAAATCAAGGCGGCACGATCGGGATTTTTCGCGGCGATCACCACTTCGGTCGCTTCCTCACCGACTTTCTTGCCGATGCGGTCGACGCCGCCGGCGAACAGCCGCGCCGTGTAACTGTCCGGCGGTGCGCTGACTTTACGCTCCGCGATCACCGCCGCGAGCGTCGCGAGCGCCGATGCGAAGCCGGCGCCGCCGCACGCGGCGCCGGCGTCGCCGAAACACGAACGAGCGCCGGTATGGCATGCCGGGCCGTGCGGAATGACCCGATAGATGAGGGCGTCGCGGTCGCAGTCGGCACCGACGGCGACGACCGTTTGCGTGTTGCCCGACGTCGCGCCTTTGTTCCAAAGCGCGGAACGCGAGCGGCTGTATAGCCACGTGGAACCCGTGGCAACGGTTTTCGCGAGCGCTGCACGGTCGGCGTACGCCAGCGTGAGCACGTCGCCCGTCGCGTCGTCGACCACCACGACCGGGACGATGCCGGCGTCCGGCCACGCAATCGGCGGAGCGTGAAGTTCGGCGCCGTTCATGCGACCGCGGCGCGTTCCCGGCGTACGGCGATGCCGTGCGCGGCAAGTACGTCCTTGAGATCGGCGATGGCGAGTTCGCCGAAATGAAAGAGCGACGCCGCCAGTGCCGCGTCGGCGTCCGCGCGTGCAAAGACGTCGACGAAATCGCCCGCGGCGCCGGCGCCGCCGGAAGCGACGATCGGCAAATCCACCGCGTCGCGCATCGCGCGAAGCAACGCGAGATCGAAACCCGAGCGCGTGCCGTCGCGATCGATGCTGGTCACCAGCAGCTCGCCGGCGCCCAAACGCTCGGCTTCGCGCGCCCACGCCACCGCGTCGCGTCCCGTCGGGGTTCGCCCGCCGTCGATGACCACCTCAAAACCGTCGCCCGCCGCGCGTGCATCGATCGCGACGACGATGCACTGATTGCCGAACACGCGCGCCGCCGCTGAAACGACGGCGGGATCGCGCACGGCCGACGAGTTGAGGCTCACCTTGTCGCAGCCCGCGCGAAGCAGCGCGTTGACGTCCGCGACGCTGCGCACGCCGCCGCCGACCGCGAACGGAATCGTCAATTCCGCCGCGACCGCGCGAACGACGGCGAGCGTCGCGCCGCGCCCCTCCACCGTCGCGGTGATGTCGAGAAAGACCAGTTCGTCCGCACCGGCCGCTTCGTACCGGCGCGCCAGCTCGACCGGGTCGCCGGCATCGGCGAGCTCGACGAACCGGACGCCTTTGACGACGCGGCCATTTTTGATGTCCAAACAGGGAACGATGCGGCGAGCGAGCACGAACGCCCGAGTTCTGTTCGCAAGCCGCACTCTCCGCGTTACGCGCCCATCGTCGTAAACGGCGCGACCGCGGCCGGGTCATCGACCGCGGCGACGCGCAGCGCCAGAATCGCCAAGTCGTCGTGTACCTCACCCCTCGAGCGCCGGCTCACTTCCGCTGCGAGACGATTGCAGATCGTTTGCGGTTCGCTGCCCGCGTCGCGCAGTAGCCGCATCACGCCCTCATCGCCCAGCAACTCGCCGTGAACGTCGCGCGACTCGGTCAACCCGTCCGTGGCGAGAACGATCGTTTCGCCGGCTGCCACGGCGACGATGCGCATCTCGTAGCGTTCCTCGCGATCCAAGCCGATGATCGATCCGGTCGGTCCCAGTTGCTGAATGGAGGTGCCGCGCTGGATAAAGGCCGTCGCATGGCCGGCGCTCGCGTAGCGCATCAGCCCGGTGTGCGCGTCGAACGCACCGAGAAAGAGCACCACGAAGATGTTGGGATCGTCGAACGTGTCCAGGAAGAGGCGATTGAAGCGCTCGAGCACCGCCGCCGGATCGTCACATTCCGCCGTCAGCGTGCGGATCGCGTATTGAACGAAGGCCGAGTGCCGCGCCGCCTCGATTCCCTTCCCGCTCGCGTCGGCGATCAGGAACCACCCGCGGTGCGCATCCGCGCGCCAGGTGTCGATGAGGTCGCCGCCGACCAGCGCCTCGCGCGTCGCCGAGGCGTACGCCCAGCCGACCGTCGTGCGCGGCAGCTGCACGCCTTGGACGCGCAGCGTTTGCTGCAGTGCCGCGACTATCGACTGCTCGCGCTCCAACGCCTCGACGGCTTGCGCGCGCGCGAGCGCCAGAACGAGCGCGGCGATCGCGAAGCACGTGATGATGCCGACGCTCACGGCCACCGTCGCGTTGATGCGGCGTCCCAAGTCGGTTTGCACGCCGTTGCCGGCCGCGTTCAGCGCGTCGCGCAGCGTCGAGGCATCCTTCCGCATGCGATCGGTCAGCTGCTTCCCATAGATCTGCTTCGCGAGCCGGTCGCCGCGCCGCGCGTCGGCAAGCAGGGGCGTTTTCACCTGCGACTCCCAGTCATCGTGGGCGAAGCGGAGATCGCGGACGAGCGCCGGTCCGGCGGTGATGCCGGCCTCCGCCAGTTCATGCGCCAGCCCGCCCGCCAGCGCCGCGAACGTCTGCGTCGGCGGCCCGTCCGGTTCCAGAAAGTCGCGCCGGCCGGTTGCAAGGAAGCCGCGCAGACCCGTCTCTTCGGCCAGCTGGTTGCGCAGAAGACCGTCCAAGTCGTCGCGCGCCGTCGCCAGCCGCACCTGGGCGCTAGAGGCCGCATCCAACTGGCGAACGCCGACGATGCCGCCGACGACGGCCACCGCAGCAAACACCGCGATGAGGAGCAGGATTGGAGGCGACACCCAGATTCGAACTGGGGGTGGAGCTTTTGCAGAGCTCTGCCTTACCACTTGGCTATGTCGCCCCGAGGGGAACCGTCGGAAAATCCTGGAGCGGGTGGCGGGAATCGAACCCGCGCATCAACCTTGGGAAGGTCGCAGGCTGCCATTACATCACACCCGCGCACCCGACGCGTCCGACGCATTCGTGGGGTTCCGCAACCCGTCCTGTGGTTGAAAAACGGCGCGTAAGCGCAAAACCCCTCGAGCGGCTGGCAGGCGTCATGGCTGGCATGCAACCGTCCGATGCCCTTTCGGGGCCGAGCGTTCCTCCGCGGACCGGCCCCCATGCCGAAGGTATGACCCCCCGCCGCGCGTTCTCAGCAGTTTCTCCGCACTTTGGCGACGGTCCCAGCGTTGCTTGAGGGTAGAACCACTCCGGAGGTACCATGAAACGCATCATCGCCGCTGTCGCCGCACTCGCCCTTGCCGCAGGAACGCCGGCTGCCGCGCGCGCCGACAACACCGAAGCACAAATCGGGCAGCAAGTGTACCAGCAGTTGCAGCAAAAGGGCGAGATCATCGCGAGTTCTCCGTACTATGCAATCCTGAACCCGATCGCGCAACAAATCAAGCGCGTTGCGGACCCGCAGTACCAGTATCCGTTCAACTTCATTTTGGTTCACGAAAAACAGCCCAACGCGTTCGCGGTTCCCGGCGGTAACGTGTACGTGACCGATTCCCTCATGACGTTCGTGAAGAACCGTGAAGAACTAGCCGGCGTGCTCTGTCACGAAACGTCGCACGACATTCATCACGACGTTATGAACAACATGGCGAAGGACCAGCGCGCGGCGACGAACGTAACGCTGGGCGCAATCGCGGCGCAACTCCTGCTCGGGCAGCGCGCGAGCGGCATCATCAATACGGGCGCCAATGCGGCCTACACGATTTCAGCCTCCGGCTACGGACGCGAAGTTGAGACCGCGGCGGACTTGAAGGGCTCCGAAACATGCGCGCAAGCCGGCTTCAACCCGTGGGGCATGGTGTGGTTGTTCCAGCAATTCCAAAAAGCCGACACCGGCGGATCGATGGAGATGTTGTCCGATCACCCGCGCGACGATCACCGCATCTCGGATCTCGAGAACCACTTCCGGACCATGCCGCACACGTTCGGGCGATTCTCGTCGGACATGTCGACGGCGACGCCCCTGCGGGCGACAGGCTCGCGAAACTACGGGTACCGCTAGCGGACGGCCCCGGTAGGAGCGCGCACCGCCCGACGGCAAAGCCCGGACGGTCCGGGCTTTCCTATTTCCCTAGGAGGACGCGCTATCCGCATTCGTTCATCGCTGGCCCGCCTGGCGGCCGCCTGCGCCGTTAGCCTCGCGCTTGCGGGCGCGGCCGGGGCCGCCAAAGAGCCGGCCTTCGCGACGAGCGATCTCGACCGGACGTGTCCGGCATGCAAAGACTTCTACCAGTTCGCGACCGGCGGCTGGCGCAAGCGCAACCCGATCCCGCCCGCATACTCGACCTGGGGGCGCTTCGATACACTGCAGGAGCACAATCGCGACGTGCTCCGCGCCATCTTGGAGTCGGCCGCCGCTGACGCGGCCGGTGCACCGCCGTCGAACCGTGCAAAGATCGGCGTCTATTATAAGACGTGCATGGACGGGGCTGCCCGCGACGCCGCGGGCGCGCGGCCCCTGGCCGCCGAGCTCGCGCGCATCGATGCGGTCGGCGACCGCGCGGCGCTCCAAACCGAAATCGCACGGCTGCACGTCCTCGGCGCGAACGTGCTCTTCGCCTTCGGTTCCTCACCCGACGCGAAGCACGCCTCCAACGTCATTGCGGAGGTCGATCAGGCCGGCCTCGGACTTCCGGATCGCGACTATTATACGAAGACGGACGCGGCCACGGCCGCCATCAAGCGCAAGTACCGCGCGCACGTCGCCAAGATGCTGGAGCTCGCCGGCGACGGTGCCGGGGCGGCGGGACGCCGCGCCGACGCGATTCTCGCCTTCGAGACGAGGCTCGCGCGGAATCAGTTCACGCTCGTGCAGCTGCGCGACCCGAACGCGACGTACCACAAGCTGTCCGTAGCGGCGCTGCGGCGGGTCGCGCCGCACATCGACTGGACCCAATACGTGCGCGCGGTGGGCTCGCCGCGGTTCGCGACGGTCAACGTGTCGGAGCCTACTTACGTGAGGACCGCCGACGCCGCGCTCGGGCAGATGGCGCTTAGCGACTGGAAGGCGTACTTGCGGTGGCACTACGTCGACGCCTACGGGCGCTCGCTCTCGAAGCCGTTCGTCGATGAGGAATTCGACTTCAACGACCGCGTGCTGCAAGGCACGAAAGAGCAGTTGCCGCTGTGGAAGCGCTGCGTGTCCGCGACGGACGGCGCGCTCGGCGAAGCGCTCGGCCAGGAGTACGTCCGCAAAGCGTTCAGCCCGGCCGCGAAAGCGCGCGCGCTCGTTCTCGTGAACAACCTGCAGGCGACGCTGCGCGAAGACCTCTCCGACCTGCCGTGGATGAGCGCGAAAACACGTGCGTACGCGATCAATAAACTTGCAGCCTACCAAAAGAAAATCGGCTACCCGAACCGCTGGCGCGACTATTCGTCGCTGCACGTTGCGGACCGCGGCTACAGTGGAAACGTGGTTGCGGCGCGTGCGTACGCTTGGCGCCGCGACATGGCGAAGATCGGCAAACCGCTCGACCGCAACGAGTGGGGAATGACCCCGCCGACGGTCAACGCGTATTACAACGCCTCGCAGAACGAGATCGTTTTTCCGGCCGGCATCCTGCAATCACCGTTCTTCAACCCCGACGCCGACGACGCCGTCAATTACGGCGCCGTCGGCATGGTGATCGGTCACGAAATGACGCACGGCTTCGACGATCAAGGCCGTCAGTTCGATGCGAGCGGCAATCTGAGCGATTGGTGGACGACGTCGGATGCGGCGAACTTCAAACGGCGCGCGCAGTGCATCGTCGATGAGTTCAACGGCTTCAAAGTGGTTGACGCAGTGCACGAAAATGGCGCGCTCGTGCAGGGCGAGGCGATCGCCGATCTCGGCGGCC
>JBHEMQ010000125.1:0-236 GCA_046262475.1 Candidatus Velthaea sp. | reverse complement strand
ACCATCTCCTACCGTGCACTCGAACGCTCGCTTCGGGGGAAAAAGCGGCCGGCGCTCATCGACGGCTTCACGCCGGAACAGCGCTTCTTCTTGGGCTTCGCGCAGGTCTGGGCGGAGAACGACCGGCCCGAAGTGATGCGCTTGTATGCGGCAACCGACCCGCATCCGGTCCCCGCGTACCGCGTCAACGGCACGGTCCAAAACATGCCGGCCTTCGCTCAGGCGTGGGCCTGCAC
>JBHEMQ010000124.1:352-6559 GCA_046262475.1 Candidatus Velthaea sp. | reverse complement strand
CCGCGGCCGCGTACGCGCCGAATCCGTTGCCGGCGAGCGACGTTGCGGTGTTGCGGGGCTATCTGCACTCGCGATCGTGGGCGCTTGCGCTTGGACGGCAAACCGCGGTGGTTCCCGTCACGCTCGCGGGGCCTTCAGGCGCGTGCGGCCTGCGGGGACCGACCGTCGTTCCGCTAACGGTCGACACCGAATTTGAGGAGACCGGCGCCCCACCGGTACCGACGTTTTCCGTAACCGTGACGTATCCGGTGAATCCATGCGACGCGCACGTGACGCGCACCGTGTCATTGAGCGAGGAACTACCGCCCGTCGCCTTCGTGCCCGGCACGCGCGTTACGCACGACCTCGTCAACCCGCCGTGGGGCCAATAGCGTGCTGGCACCAGCGTTGTACTTTATCGTGATCCTGGGCCTGGTCGCGACCGTCAGCGTTTCGGGAATTGCGGCCGCGGCGCGCTCGTCGCTCGCCACCATGTCGGAGCGCGCCGTCGACGCCGGCGTTCGCCAGCTCGCGCGCTATCAAACGGCCATCGAAAACGCCGTCGTGCAAGACGCGGCGTATGCAACGACGCTCGGTACGGTTGCGGCACCGCAGTCCATCGCCGTTTTGACGGATCCGGCCCTTGTCGGAAAAGCGGATTACACGGAGACCGTCGGCACGCTTATATTGGAAGAAGCGGTCACCCCCACTACCGCCGCCGCACCATCGTGCGGTCAAGGCGCCGCCGGGCCGGATACGGCGCAGCGTTTGCAATGCAATCCGTGGATACAAGAAAGCCGCGCGTCGCTCCAAATCGACGTCACGGTAAAAAGCGCAGACGGAAGAGCAACGCTCGCGCAGCGCCGCTTCGTCGCGACGGCACGGCTGTTCGCCGTCCCGCCCTTCTCGCTTATCTCCGGTATGAAAGATTCAGCGGCTTTGGAGCCGACGGACGGTAACGTCGTGGACGAAACCTCCGCGCCGCACGAGGACGACACCGGCGGGCGTAATACCAACACGTTATCGCCGGACGCGCGGTACGGCCCGCTGAACGACGGCGCGGCCGATACCGCGTTTCACGTTCAATACCAATGCCGCGGCGCCAATTGCGACCAGCCGCGACCGCCGGGTCCGGATAACGTCGCCGACCGACCTTGGAATAACGGGAACGGCCCGCCGCGCTGACGCCGAAGTTAAACCGGTGCCGGCACGAACCGGTCGATCGCCTTTGCTACCGCCTCGGGCTCCTCTTCGTGCGGCAAGAGGCCGGATTGCTCGAACGTCACGAGCGTCGCGTCTTGCGCGAGCTTCACGTATTCCGGCGCGTTCGTTGCCGGGTTCACCGCGCTCGCGCGCTCGCCCCACAGCACCAGCATTGGCGCCGTCACGAACGGCAAGTCGCTGGCGGTATTGCAATTCAGTTGCCCGCCGACGAAATGCGCCGGCACGTAGCGCGCGCCGCGCTGATGCGTGACGGCGTAGTAGTGATCGACGATCTCGGGCGTTACGCTCGCCGCGTCGGCGTACGCGCGCTTCTCCAGAAAGCGCCGCAGCGAGCGGCGCGACGCGATCCCGTTGTAGAACGCCTCGCCGGCGAGCGGCATTTTCACCAGCGTCTTGAGCGTCGCGCCGGGAACCGATGCTTCGCCGTCGAGCACGCCGTTCAAACCCGTCGGGCAGATGGCAACGAGGCGGGCGACGCGGTCGCGCGCGCGCACGGTCGCGCGAATGGCCATGGCGGCGCCGAGCGAGGAGCCGATCAGCGTTACCGGTTCCGGCCCGAACTCCGCAAGCGCGTCGACGATCTGCTCCACGAACAGCTCGCACGAGTACGAAAGGTTCGGGCGGTCGGAGAGCCCGCAGCCGAGGAAGTCGAAGGCAACCACCCGATGCTGCTGCGCGAGCAGCGGGAAAAGCCGGCGATATTCGAACGACGAGGCGCCGGCGTACACGCCGTGCACCAGAACCACCGTCGAACCGGTGCCCGCCTCGGTCGCGAAGATCTCATGGCCGCGCCAAGTCCAGCGGTGCTGCGTCCCTGGAAGATGATTCGCGGGCAGCACGCCGTCGCGCAAACCGCGGTTGATGGCCACCACCGTACCCGCAAGGCCGGCACCGGCGAGCAGGGGGCGCAGCAGGCGTTTGAGGTAGGCCATCTCTCCGTTTAGACGCTCGGGGTGGTGCCGGTGGATTCACCGTCTGTCGAACGCCGGCCGGCATCCTTTCGACAGTGGTCCGTAGCGGGGCGTCTCCAGGTACCGTACCCTTGAGCCATGGAAATTACCGTCGCGCTGGGCCTCTTCGCCGCAATGGTCGCTGCTTGGGTCGTGATGCCGGCCTCATCCGTCGCGAAAGTGAGCGAACCCACGCAATTGCCGACGCGCGGCACCGCCGACGACCTGCGCCTTACCGCCTAGTAGGGGAAAAGCCCCGGAGCTGGCCTAACGTTGCGGCGTGCATCGCCGTATCGTGGCCGTCGTGTCACTGGTTTTCGCGGTCGTCACGCCTGCCGGTGCGGCGACATGCACGAGCGTTCACGGCGGTGCGGCAATCATGCTAAAGTCGCCGGAGCTCGATCCCGACGTCCTCGTGTGGGACACCAAGACGCGGGTTGTCGCCTACTCCTCCGGCGCGTGGCAAGATACAAGCGAAGTGATGAGCCACACCGTGCTCTCGAAGCCGGGCACGCGCGCCGTTGTCGTCGCGTGCGACAAAGACCTCGTAAAGTCGCGCTACGTCAACAGCGTGCTCGACGCGGTCGGCATCAAGATCACGAACGGTCCGGATAAAGGCCGCTACGGCTGGGTGACCTCCGAGGACGTGCACCCGCTGCGCTCGACCAACGCCCGGCTGTAGCTAGCGGCCGGCGCGCTCCAGCACGCGGCGCGCCGCCTCGACGATCGGCGCATCGATCATCTCGCCATTGACCGCGCTCGCGCCGCCATCGGATTGTGTCACGATCGCACGCGCGCGCGTGACTTCATCAGCGCTCGGGCGAAACGCGCGCTGAATCACCGGCACCTGACGCGGGTGGATCGCGAGTTTGCCGTCGAAACCAAAGTCGGCCGCGGCCCGCGCTTCGCGCACCAGCGCCTCCTCGTCGTCAAGCGCGTTGTAGGGGGCATCGATTGCCGCGATTCCGGCGGCGCGCGCGGCGAAGACGATGCGCGCGCGCCACGGCGCGAGCACTTTGCGCAGCGGCCGCGCGCCGAGCTCGGCGCTGAAGTCGTATGCACCGAATGCCAGCGCACGCACGTCGTGCCCCGCGGCGATCGCATCGATGTTCTGCATGCCGGCGATCGATTCGATCAGCGGGATCAGCGCGATGCCCGGCAGCGCGCGATTGGCGGCCGCGACGTCGGCGGCACCGGCGGCTTTCGGCAGCATGACGCCGAGCGGGGCCGCACCGGCGAGCGCAGCGAGGTCCGCCTCACCCACCGGCGACGTCGCGGCGTTCACGCGCACGTACGCGCGCAAGCCCGCGTCGAGCGCGGCGCGCACGTCCGCGCGCGCGGACGCCTTGCGCGCGGGCGCGACGGCATCTTCTAAGTCCACGATCACCGCGTCGGCGCCAGATGCCGCCGCTTTCGCGAAACGGTCGGAGCGGTCGCCGGGAACGAACAGCAGCGCAATTTCCATGATGCCGACGCGTACTTTGAGCGGCCTATTGAGACCTTTGTAGGTTCGCCATTTGGATAGGCGCAGCCGCCGACCGGTTTACCGATGGTAAAATGCGGCGCACGGCGTCAACCGCTACAGTTAATTCGTGGATAAGATTAACGCCGGAGATACCGCGTGGGTTTTGGCGTCGGCAGCACTCGTCATGCTGATGACGCCGGGGCTCGGATTCTTTTACGGCGGACTCGTTCGCCGAAAGAACGTTCTTTCAACGGTCATGCACAGTTTCTTTATTCTGTGTTTGATCAGCGTGCAATGGGTGCTGTGGGGTTATTCGCTCGCCTTCGGCCCCGACTGGCACGGTTTGGGCTTCATCGGCGATTTGTCGTGGGCGGGTTTGCGCGGCGTCGGTCTGGCACCGAATCCCGATTACGCCGCAACGATTCCACACGAAGCGTACATGGTATTCCAGATGATGTTCGCCGTGATTACGCCGGCGCTCATCACCGGTGCGTTCGCCGAGCGCAAGCGCTTCAAAGCATTCGTCGTCTTCAGCCTGTTGTGGGCGACGGTGGTGTACGATCCGATCGCACATTGGGTGTGGGGCCACGGCGGCTGGCTGAGTAAAATGGGCGCACTCGATTTCGCAGGCGGCACGGTCGTTCACATTTCGTCCGGTGTGTCGGCGCTCGTCGCCGCGTACGTGCTCGGCAAACGGTTGACGCACACGGACGGCGAAGCGGTGGAGCCGCACGATCTCACGATGGTCGTACTGGGCTGCGCGCTCTTGTGGTTCGGATGGTTCGGCTTCAATGCGGGCAGCGCGCTGGCCGCCAACGGTCTCGCCGCCTCAGCGTTCGTGGTGACGAACACGGCCGCTGCCATGGGTGCGCTCACGTGGATGACCATTCACTGGGCGCACAAAGGCACGCCGAGCGTCGCGGGAGCGACGGCCGGTGCGGTCGCCGGACTCGTCGCGATTACGCCGGCTGCGGGCTACGTGACGCCGGCAGCCTCCATCGTCATCGGCGTCATTGTATCGGTGGTATGCTACGGCGCGGTGCAGCTGCGCGACAGACTGCGTGTCGATGATGCGCTCGACGTGTGGGCCGTCCACGGCGTGGGCGGAACGGTCGGCGCACTCGCGACCGGTTTGTTCGCAACGACCGTGATCAACTCGGGCGCCGCGAACGGCTTGTTCTACGGCAATCCGAAGCAGTTGTGGATTCAGACGATTGCGGTGCTCGCATCGTGGGGCTACTCCGCGGTAATGACGTTCATCGTGCTCAAGGTGGTCAATCTCGTGGTGCCGCTACGCGTGTCCGAAAAAGAAGAAGCCATGGGCCTCGACGTTTCGCAACACGCGGAGGTCGCATACACCACGTAGCCGGATCGAGCGGTCCGGTCATCGAGGCCGTGCTCGGTTCCCCCAACCGGGCGCGGCCTCGCCGTTTCTCGCCATGCATAAAAGGAGACTCGTGAAGGTACTGTACTCGTCCGTTGCCTGCATCGCATTTGCGCTGGGAACCGCTGCCGCGGCGTCCGCGCAAGCCTCACCGTCGCCCGCGTCGGCGTCGCCCGCTCCCTCGAAGAGCTCCGTTCCGGCCGCGAGCCCAAGTCCTGCGGCAAGCCCGAGCCCAAGCCCGTCGCCGACGCCGAAGACGATTCAGTTCAGCGGCTTCGCGGATGCCGGATACGTGTCGCGCATCGGAAACACGACAACGGAATTTACGAGCGGCGCGAACTCGCGAGTGTTCGACACGCTCGACCGTCAGCCGAACCTGCAGAATCTCAACGTGCAGGCGGCGCTCAATGCGGGCGCACTCGGCGGAAAAGTCGAGCTGAGCATGGGCACCGACGCGGATGTCATCGCGTCGTATCCGGCGGCGTTCAACGGCTTCGATCTCACGCAAGCGTACTTGACGTATACGCTGGGCAAGTTCACGCTGCAGGGCGGAAAATTCGTCACCCTCGCGGGCGCCGAAGTGATCGAGAGCCCGAGCGATAACAATTTCTCGCGCTCGATTCTCTTTGGGTTTGCCATTCCGTTCACGCATACGGGCGGCCGGCTCACGTACGCGGCCGATCCGAAGTTGTCGCTCATCGCAGGCGTCAATTTGGGCTGGGACGTACTGCACGATACGAATTCGCAACGCACGGCCGAGTACGGCGTTGTGTTGAATCCGTCGCCCGCGCTTTCTTTCACGGCGCAAGGCTATACGGGCATCGAGCAGATCTCAAACGTGCCGCTTTCCACGGTTCAAGGGCAGCGCACGGTGATTGATGTCGTCGGCACGTTCAAGGCGACGCCGATGCTTACGTTCGTGGTGAACTACGACCGCGGCGCGCAGCACAATGCGCCGCTCGTTGACGGCACGGGCTCGCTGTTATCGCCGGCGGGCACGGCGGTGTGGAACGGCTTCGCCGGCTACGCTACGTATCAGGTCACGCCGAAGCTGGCCGCGACGCTCCGCTACGAAGGCTTCAAAGATGCCAACGGCTACCGCACGGGCTTCGCGCAGCTGTGGCACGAGGGCACGCTGACGGCGGCCTACTCGATGACGCCCTCAATCACGCTTCGGGCCGAGATGCGCCGCGACAAGTCAGACC
>JBHEMQ010000124.1:0-342 GCA_046262475.1 Candidatus Velthaea sp. | reverse complement strand
AAGGGCCGGAAAACGTGCGGCTGTTGCATACAATACCCGCGCGTGCGGCAACGCCAAGCGATACGTGCCGTTCACTGGGTGAAATCGACGGCGGTGGTGTTGCCGCCGCAGACGAGGATGCCGATGCGCGCGCCGCGTTCGGCGTGATACCGTCCCGACAGGAGCGCCGCGAAAGCTGCGGCGCCGCCCGGCTCGGCGACGACGCGCAGGCGATTCCACAGCGCGTGTTGCGCGTTGCGGATATCGTCGTCGGTGACCAGCACGACGCGCTCGACGTAACGCTGCGCCAGCGGAAACATCAGTTCGCCGACGCGCCGCGGCGCGAGCGAATCTGCCGCGAGG
>JBHEMQ010000123.1:0-6678 GCA_046262475.1 Candidatus Velthaea sp. | reverse complement strand
GTGCTGTACACGAATCCATTCCGGGTTTCGCCGCCGAATGACCCGCTTTCTAATCTGCCCGAAGGCGACTGGCTGCACGACAGTATGGGCAGACGGGTGGTGAGCCTCGACGGCTTCAACCAGAATGCGGTAAACCCGGCGTCGCCCGATGCGCAAGCGCAATATCACGCGCTGGTTGCGAACGCGGCCGCATCCGCGCAGTACGATTTCGCCGAAATCGACAACGTGTATTTCGACATTTTCGGCGAATTTTGGGACTTCTCCGGATTTCCGAACTACCCGGTCGAAACCGGCGGCTCGGAGACCGGGTGGATCAATTCAACCAATCAGATGATTTCCGCATCGGCGCTGCCGACGATCATCGACGGTATGAGCAACAACGACACGCCGAACAACGGCACGTCGGGCTCCGTCACCTTCATGAACAATCCGAACGCGGCGGGCGGACTCAACAACGAAGGCTGCATCGAGTCCAAAGATACCGGGAAGACCACGGCGGACTGGACGTTCGACGAGAACACGCTGCTCGCAATGCTCGCCACCCATAAGATCACGATCTGTCAGGCGATGAGCAATGCGGACGACACGAGCCCGGTGCGCAACTTTTTCTACGCATCGTGGCTGCTGACGTACAACGCCAACTTGTCCGTGGCGTTTGCGGACATCGCGCCTACGTTCAACCGTAACAGCTATTTGTTCGTTTATCCGGAGTACGAGATCGTTCCGACGCAGCCGCTGCAAACGGCCGTCACGAACATCTCCGAATTGCAAGTCGGCTCCGTGTATCGGCGCGAGTTCGGCATGTGCTATCAAGCGCAAGAGCAGCTGGCGCCGTGCGCGACCATCGTGAATCCCACGACATCCGCGGCGGACATTTCGTCGCTCGTCAGCGGTTACACGGAGAGCATGAGGCTCTCCGATGGGCTCGACACGTGGAACGGCGGTAAGGCGACATGGTCCAACGGCGTGCCGACTTCGTTGCCACCGCACACGGCGGTCATCGTGCTCAAGGCCGGCCCGGCCAGCACGAGCGGGACGCTCGTCGGAACGCTAGCGACGAACGACGGCTCGTATCTCGTCGTGCAGGGCTGCCCCAATGGAAGTTTCGTCAACGCCTTCTACAATACTTCGACACCGATCGTCACCAACGGCCTCAGCCTCACGCCCGGCGTGGGGGTAACGATCAGCGGCCCCGGTTCTTGCAGCACGTCGTATCAGGCGACGAGTATCGTCCTCGGTTTTGGATCAAAGGCGACCTTTACGTTAACGGGCACTGTCCACGATCTCGGGCCGACGTGGATTCTCGTGAACTCGATCTCGTGCGCGTACGAATACGTCGATACGAGCGCCGCTACAGCGTTCTCGGGATTGCCCCTCGCGGTGGGCCGCACCGTGACGGCGACTGGTCCCGGCGACTGCGCGACGCGCGTACGAGCGGAGACCGTCGTCGTGAAATAGCAAGCCTGCGCTTGGGGAAATGCAAAGCGTGCTTCTCAAGAGCGCCACTGCCGCGGCACCGGCAACGGTCACGACGACGGGCGGAACCGCTGCGCTCACCGGCACGATCGTCGCCAACGACGGTACGTATCTCGTTGTCAACGGCTGCCCCGGCGGCGGCTTGGTTCGGGTAGCTGCAGTACATTCTTCCAAGCCACGAGCAACACGCGATCCACGACCAACGGCTTGGCGCTCACCGTCGGCACGCATGTCGTTGTGAACGGCTCGGGAAGCTGCAGCACGTCGTACACCGCCTCGAGCATCGTGCCGGGCCCTAAGCGGAACCTATGCTTCGGCGGTTCGCCGCCGAAGCTCGCTCAGCCAGTCTTCGACGATACGGTTCCAGTCGAAGCGGTTCTCGGCAAGCCGCCGTGCGTTGACGCTCAAGCGTCGGCGCACAGCGGCCTCGCGCATTGCGCGCATGGCGGCGGCAAGTTCGGCCGGCGACTCCGGCGGCACGACGAGTCCCACGTCGTTGTCGCGCACGAGGTGCGCCGACTCGCCGTCGCCCGAAAAGATGATGGGAACGCCGCATGCGAGCGACGGAAACATTTTGGAGGGACGCGCCTCTTTGGCGAAATCGTTGCGAATCAGCGGCACGATGGACGCCGTGGCGGTTGAAAAATACGCCGGCATCCGCGTGAGCGGCTGCGTCGCGACGAACCGGACGTTCGTCGCGTTCAAACGGCCGGCGAGTTCGCGCATCGCCGCTTTCGTATGGCCGTCGCCGATCAAGGCGACGACGATGCCCTCGTCGCGCACGAGCGCGGCCGCCTGCACGAGCGTTTCCAGCCCCTGCGCGACGCCGTGCGTGCCGGCGTACACGTACAGCGCGTCGTCCGCTCGAACGTCGAGCTCTCGGCGCACGTCATCGCTCGGCGGCGCGGGCCGGAACAACTGCAGATCGACGCCGTTCGGCAGAAACAGCACCTTATGCGCGGGTACGCGTTTTTTTGTGGTGAGCACCTCGACCATTCCGTCCGTCACCGTGGTAACGAATTTGGACGCCCAATACGCGAACGCTTCGAGCGCTTCGGCGACGCGCAGCACGGGATGGCCCTCGGGAAACATCCCGAGCTGACGGATTGCATCCGGCCACAGGTCGGCGACATTGAAGATCATCGCGGCTCCGTGCAGACGCGCGGATAGCGTTGCGCGAAGTGCCAAGAACAGTGGGGGCGACTCGACGAACACAATGTCCGGGCGGCGTGCGCCGATCATTCCGAAAAAACTCGTGAAGGTGAAGCTGCCGTAGTTGAACAGCCGCCGGATGCCGGTGCCCGTTGCTGCATACACCCAGGTGCGGCGAACCGGAATGCCGTCCCATTCCTCGCGCGCGAAAAGCTTGCCGCGATGCGTCGGAAAGACGCGCCCGACGAGGTGGTGCGGCATGGCCGTCACCACCTCAACGTCGACGCCGCGCGCCGTGAGCGCCTTAGCGAAGGCGGCGAGGCGTGTCTGCGGTGCTCCGATCTCGGGCGGATAGTACTGCGTCAGGATCAGAAGGCGCATCGGCTCCGCAGCCGGCGCAAGATGCCTTGAAGCAGGACCAGGTCCTCGCGCCGAACGAGCATCGTTGCCGGGACCGACATGCCGCTGATGCGCGCGAAGTAGACGAGCGCAATCACCGTACCGAGCACGTACGACACCGCGGTAGCCACCGCACCGCCCATGACGCCGATACGCGGAATCAATACGACGCCGATCGCGGCCGACACGACCGCCGATGATACATTGATCACGAGCGGCAAGCGCGGCCGTCCGAGCTTGATGGTAAAGTACGTCGAAAACAGACTGCACGGCGCCATCGCGAAGGCGCCGATGAGCAGAACGCGCAGCGGCTGCACCGCGCCCGCGAACGCCTCGCCGTACGCGATCGTGATCAAGTAGGGAGCAAGGACGAACAGCCCCGCGCAAGCGATGCCGGCGAGTGCGACGTTCGCTCGGGCCCAACGTGCCGTGTAATCGGCGGATTCTGCGATGTTGAGCCGTCCGATCTCGGGCAGCGTGATCTGCGGAACGACCTGCGTAAAGGTTCCGACGAGTTCGGCGGCCATCACCGCGAGGGTGTACACCGCGAGGTCGGCCGGTTTCGTGTACAGCGCGACGAGATAGACGTCGATGCGATAGTTGAGCAGGCTGGTGAGATTGGTCAAGCCGATCTTGAGCGCGTATGCGGAGAACTCCCGGAACGGCACGGGAACGTTCGGCTTGAAGCGCGCATCGCTCCAGACGAGGACCGCGCCGGCGATCGCGACGACGAACAGCGCCACGAGCCACGCGTTCACGGCGACGGCCGCGCGCGCCCCGAACTGCACCAAGGCCGCTGTGATGAAGACGAATGTCGCCAGCGCGAGCGACGACATTAGGAGCGTGTTGGTTACGACGCGCGCCCGGCCCAGGAAGTAGCCCGAGGCAACGTTCAATGCGGCGTACGGCACGAGCGCCGTGATCGCCGGAGCGATCGACCACGTTGCATGCGCCGTAACTCCCATGACCGTGATCACGCCGCTGCCGGCCGCGATGAGACCGGCGGCCGTGAGCAGGGCCGGGCGCAAGGCGCCCCGTCCGGCCGACCGGTTCAGCATGAAATACGAAACCGCCACGCTGAGCCCGGAAAAGGTCGCAAAGACGAAGCTTGCTTCGATGCCCGGGATCACATAGAGGCCGCGTTCGGCCGGGCCGAGCATGCGCGCGCTGATGATGCCGGTAACGGCGCTCAACAAAATGACAGCGATACGCGAGGCCAGCGTCACGACACCGGCCGTAATCATCGAGACGCGGGGCGGCGCGGCCGCGGGCGCCGCGGCTTTCGCTGCAACCGATTCCTCGAGCGGCTCAATCATGGCGATGGAACAACACCTCGACGGCCGTTTTCAGTACGATCGTAAGATCCAATTGCGGCGACCAGTGCTGCAGATAGAACAGATCGTGCGCGACGACCGTCGGCAAATCTGATTCGTCGATCACGCGGCTCATGTACACCGAACCCCAGCTCGTGATGCCTGGGCGAACCTGTTGGATTTCCCGGTAGCGCGGAATGGTGCGCGCGTAGCGTTCAGCGAACGATGCCATCTCCGGGCGCGGGCCTACGACGGACATTTCGCCGTGCAGGACGTTGAAGAATTGCGGCAGTTCGTCGATGCTCGTCCTCCGGAGGAAGGCGCCGACGCGGGTGATGCGAGGATCCGCGTGTACCGCCCCGGCGTACGCCGCTTCGGCGTCGCGCCGCATCGTACGAAATTTCAAGATCTCGAAGGGAAGGCCGTTCTTCCCTACGCGTACCTGACGGAAAAAGACCGGAGCGCCGTCGGACAGAACGATCGCCGCCGCCGCGGCCAGCATGACCGGCGCGGTGAGCACGATGGCAACGCTCGCGATCGCGACGTCCATGAGGCGCTTCGTGAGGTCGGCGGTCGGCGTGCATACCGCGAGCGGGAGCGTTTCGAGTACCACCCGCTCGCCGACGCGCCGTGCCTTATAGTCAAAGTCCCACGCCGCAAGGTGCGGCGGCGCGATCAGCAGCGGCACCTTTTCGTGTGCCAGGGCGGCGCGCAAGCGCTGGACGTGCGCCGGCTCGAGCATGTCGTCGACAACGACCGCGCCGGCGCGCTTCCGCTTGAGGAGCGCGAGCAGTGTGGCAGGTTCGTAATCCGCAACCGGCACCGCGAGGACGTCGCCCATGTCGGCGAACGCCGCGGGCGCAAGCGACAGCGCGTCGCGCGATGCGAACAAAATCCGCGGCCGCACCGCGCGGGAACGGCGTGCCGCCGCGAGTACGTGCAGCACCGCGCGGCTTGCGCTGACCAGCGCGATCGCGAAGAGCAGCGACGCCAGAATGTACGAACGCGACGTCGACAGTTCGGGCGCGATCGTAAAAAGGAGCATCTGCGGCAGCGTGCCGAGCCCCAGTGCCACGACGACGAAGTAGATCTCGTCGCGGACCGAGAGCGCGAAGGAGCGCCGATAGAGACCGAGACGCTGGAAGATGATGATCCACAACGCAACGAAGATCGCCGAGGAATACAGCCGCGCGGCGAAGTGACGCGAATCCCACGTCCCGTCGATAGCGTACGTGCCGAGGTACGACGAATACAAGAAGACGACGATGTCGGCGCACAGCAGCACTGCGACCCACGCTGCGGAATATTCGCGCGGCTGGCGGAGTGCAGCGATGTCTTGATCCGCGCGCGAACGGACGATGGCCGCCGGCACCGCGTCCTCCACCGGCGTCATCCGCGCTCCGCGGCGCGGGGCGAAACGGCCGGCGCGGCGCGTTCGGCCGTGGCCCCATATTCCCAGTGGCGCGCGAGCGTGTCGACCGTTTCGGCGTCGCAGTACGTTGTGCGCACGAACTCGGCAGCTTCAAGGTTCGCCTTAAGTTGGCCCGCCCGATGGAGTTCCAGCAACCCCGTGATGCCGCGCTCGAGCACGTCGTATTCTCGCACGGCGATCACATTTTCGAACGGCTGCGGCCAAAACACGTAGCGTCCATGCGACAACGCCTCCAGTACCATGAGCGAAAGCCCGTCCCGCTCGGTCATGCGCACGAGTGCAGTCGCCTGAGCGTACACCGTCTGGAGCGAATCGGTCCAGCCCAAATTACGTACTTTCGCGCCCGGCGGCGCGTCGAACGCACCGCCGCCCACGATGATGAATTCCACGTCGTCCGGTGCGAACCGCTCCACCAGCCGCCGATACGTCGACATGCCGTAGAATTCGCCGCGGAACGTCGGAATGTAGAACAACAAAGTGAACGTTGCCGGCAGCGGCGGAATGGCGCCTTCACCGAGCCGCAGCGGAAGCGCGGCCACCGATGCGCTGATGCCCATGGCATGTAATTCGTGCAGCGTCCAAGGCGCTTCGGTAAGGTGTGCGATTTCTGGCCGTTTCCACCGGCGTGTGAGCCGGGGCGTGCGGCGAACCAGCGGAATGTCGCTTCCAATCCAGTGAAAGACCGTCCGTTTACGGATCAGACGGGCGACCGCATCGATCCAGGGGTTCACTTCCGGGGTTCCGACCACGTACCAGACGTCGCTCCGCACCAGCGTCCACAGCGATTGCAGCGTGTGGAGCTTCGAGTCGGTACCCAGGAAATCGAACGCCCAACCGTTCGGGCGTTTTTCGATGCGTTCCGCGATACGCTGAATGAACATTGCATGGCCGGATACAGCAACATGC
>JBHEMQ010000122.1:0-6732 GCA_046262475.1 Candidatus Velthaea sp. | reverse complement strand
TCACCGCGCCGCTTTCGAACACGCCCGAGTTCGCGACGGCGTTTGCGTGCAAACTCAGCCATCCAATGGTGCGCGCGGCATCGGAACGGTGTCAGATCTGGTAACGGCGCTTAGTTCGGTTCGATGAACGGCTGCGGTGTTTGCCGGAAATCGAAGGCGTTCGTGAGCGGGTCGGCGCGACCGTCGCGCGCATTGAGCGGCTGCAGGTTGTAGAGTTTCTCGATGAACGCGAGCACCGAGGCCGTTTCGTACTGCGTGTGATCGATGAAGTTGCGCTTCGCCCACGGCGAGATCACGATCGTCGGCACGCGCGAGCCGGGACCCCAGCGGTCGAGGGGCGCGGGCGGCGGCACGTGATCCCAGCGCCCGCCGTTTTCGTCGTACGTGACGATGATCGCGGTGCTGTTCCAATACGGGCTCTTTGCGATGGCGGTGACGATGCTCGCGACGTGCGCTTGTCCTTGCAGTTCCGCCGCGTACCCGGGGTGTTCGTTGTCCGGGCCGAGCGGCTTGATGAACGAGACGGCCGGTAACGTGCCTGCTTGCAGGTCCGTGAAGAAATTCGCTTCGTCCGCAAGGTGCGCGGCCTTCGCCGGCGTGCCGTCGGCGTACGCTTGAAAATAGGCGAACGGTTGATGATGGAATTGAAATAGCGGGTCCGGATTGCCCGCGAGCGCGTTGTTCCACCCGCCCGAGTACCACTTCCAACTCACGTTGGCGGCGCTGAGCCGATCGCCGATGGTGGGCGCGTTCTGCTGGGGCACGAGGGTCGCCGGTGCCGCGTTCGCCGGGTGCGGCTTGTTCACCGTAAAGAGGGTATTGACCGCAAAGCCGTCGGGCGTGACCGCGCCGTCGTGAACGATCTTGCCGGCGGCATCGAGCGCAAGCGCACTCCCCGACGGATCGAGCACCGCAATCAGCGCCGGCGGCGCGTTCGGGAACACCGGCGTGCACGCGCAGATCAGCCACTGATGGTTGAGAAACGATCCCCCGAACGCGCTGTGAAAGAAGTTGTCCGCGAGCGTGAATTGCGCGGCCAGCTTTCCTTCCGGCATCGAAGTGGCGTCGAAATAGCTGAGCACGAGGCCGGGGTTGTCGCTCCACGTCATGAACTTGTCCATCTTGCCGCCGTCGATTTGCGAGCGTTCCTGGTAGTAGCGGTGCACGATGTCGCCGGTGAGGGCGCTGGGCTTGACGTATTTCGACAGGTCGTACGGCGCGACGGGCAGCCCGGCCGGCAGGCTCGGGTCGGGAATGCCGCTGGCGATCAGCGGCTGCGGCAAGGTGCGGAACGGCGTGCCGCTCACTTTGTCGACTTGCGGAATCGTCGGTGCGGCGTTGCTCAGCCCGTTCGCGCCTGGAAAGTTTCCGTAGAGCCCGTCGAAGCTCCAATTCTCCTGATAGATGATCACGACGTTTTTTATCGAGGCCTGCAGCGACGGCGCGGATGGTGACGGCGGCGCTTGTGCGGCGAGTGCAGATCCGCCGAGCAGCGTGAACGCAAGCGCAGCCGTTGCCGCGAGCCGGCCGGATCGTGCCGTGAGTCGACGCATCTTCATCCTCCCGCGCGGGCGGCCGCGCACGCAATCGTGACCGGCTTACGACGCCTTTGCATCCGCCGCCTACGCCTCGGAGCGTTCGCGGCGGCGGCATTGTCCGTAGGATCCGCCGCCGGGGCGCAGACCGCGGACGTCTTTCCGGCGATCCCTGAGGTCCGCGCGGTGAACGGCAGCGCAACCGTCGCCTTTCACGTCATCCTCGATCCGGTTACCGGCGCGCCCACTTTTTCGTACGGTGCGGTCGCCGGCGTCGTGCCGACGATTCGCGTGCAGCCCGGCGACACGATCGCCATGACGGTCGCGAACGATCTGCCGCACGTGCGGCGCGGTCCGGCTAACGACATCAACGTGCACTTCCACGGCTTGACGGTCTCGCCGCAGGCGCCGGGAGACGCGCCGACGAGCGTCGCCCATGCGGGCGAAACGATCGTATACCGCGTGCGCGTGCCGCGCAATCACGAACCGGGCCTCTATTGGTATCATCCGCACGCGCACGGTGAAACGTATCGCGACGTGACCGGCGGCATGTCGGGCGCCATCGTCGTGGAGGGATTGCAACGGCATTTCCCGGCGCTGGCCGCCATGCGCGAGCGCATTCTCGTCTTGCGCGACGTCGCCACGGGTCCGGGCGGTCTCGTCGACGCCGATATGCCGATGATGGCGATGCCGGGAACGGCCGCTGCGGGGACCGCTGGGCGCCGCACGCCGCGCCGCAACGGCGATCCGTGCCGGGCGGAGCCGGGATTGCAGCCGACGCTGAATCGTCAAGCCCGCGGGCGCATCCGCATCGCGCCCGGCGAGTCGCAGTTCTTTCGCGTCGTCAATGCGGCCGCGGCGCGGTACTTCGATCTTTCCGTCGACGGCAGCCGCCTCGAAGTACTCGCCCTGGACGGTATCGCGCGCGACGCGTATCCTGGCACCGCACCGGCGCGCTACGTCGATCACCTCGTGGTCCCGCCGGCCGGTCGCGCCGAATTCGTCGTCCGGGCGCCCGCGCACGCGACGGTGCTGCGGTCCGCATGCTTCGACAGCGGTGCGGCGGGTGACGCGAATCCGGCGGTCATTCTCGCCGATCTCGCCGATGACAGCGCGACCGGCATCCAAGCGGACGGCGTGCCCTCCGGGCCGGAGGAAGCGCGGATTACCGCCGCAGCCGCAGTGACGCCCGGCGCGGCGCTGCCCGACAATTCCTATTCTCGGCCGCTGCCGCGGCCCGCGGCATTCCGCCGCATCCGGTTCACCGAGGACGCGCGCGGATTTTACATCGGCGGCAAGACGTTCGACATGCGCGCGCCGCCCAGCGCGATCGCGCGCTCGGGAACCGTCGAGCGCTGGACGATCGAGAACGCGACCGACGAGGTGCATGCCTTCCACATCCACCAAGTGCACTTCGTAGTGACCGAGGCCGGCAGCGACGAGGACGAGCGCGTGTGGCGCGACACCGTGAACGTGCCGCCGCAGCATCGCTCCGGCCGGGCAGTCGTTCCGGGCAGCGTTACCCTGCTGGTCGACTTTCGCAATCCGGTCGTGCGCGGCACGTTCTTCTACCACTGCCACATTCTCGACCACGCGGACGGCGGCATGATGGCGAAAATCGAGGTGCGCTGACGTGCAGCCGGCCTACTTGTTCGCGCTCGGCGATTTGAGCGTGTGAGCGGACCGGCGGCTCGCGCGCTGCCGCGCGGGACCGTCGGCGCGCTCGAGATTGAGCGCCGTGTTGACGAGCGCGAGGTGCGAGAGCGCCTGCGGCATGTTGCCGAGAAACCGGCGCGCCTGCGGATCGTACTCCTCGCTGAGCAATCCCACGTCGTTGCGCAATTCGAGCAGCTGCTCGAAGAGCGCGCGCGCTTCGTCGTCGCGGCCGGCCAGAACGTAGTTGTCGGCCAGCCAAAAACTGCACGCCAAAAACGCCCCGTCGCCCGGCGGCAAGCCGTCGGGATTGCTGGCCGCGGCGGTATCGTAGCGCCGCAGGAACGGCGTGGCGAGCAAGTCCGCTTCGATCGCCGCGATCGTGGAGGCGACGCGCGCATCGTCGGGTGGAAGAAAGCCGACCAGCGGCACCAGCAGCAGGCTCGCGTCGAGCGCCTGCGAGCCGTAGGATTGAACGAAAGTTCCGCGCTTCGCGTCGAAACCGCGCTTCAGTATTTCGGCGTGCAGCCGGTCGCGGTGCTCGCGATACATTGCCACCGGCGCCTCGAAACCATGTTCTTCGACGAGCTTCACGGCCCGATCGAACGTCACCCACGCCATCACCTTCGAATGCGTGAAGTGGCGGCGCGGCCCGCGGACTTCCCAAATGCCGTGGTCGCCGTCGTTCTCGTGCTCGATCACGCAATCGACGATGCCGGTGAGCATGTGCCATGCCGCCGGGTGGAGCTCCAGCCCCGCTTTCGTGGCATGATAGACCGCGTCGACGACCTCGCCGTAAACGTCGAGCTGAAACTGCGTCGCGGCCCCATTTCCCACGCGTACGGGGCGCGAGTTTTCGTAACCGGGCAAAAAGCGCAACTCGTGCTCGGGCAGCCGCCGTTCGCCGGCGACGCCGTACAAGATGCGCATTTTTTCGGGCTCGCCGGCGATCGCGCGAATGAGCCACTGCACGAAGCTTTGCGCTTCGCCGTGACACCCCGCGCTCAGCAGAGCGATGAGGGTGAACGTCGCGTCCCGCAGCCAGCAGTACCGGTAATCCCAATTGCGGACACCGCCGATGAACTCCGGGAGCGACGTCGTGGGCGCCGCGACGATGGCACCGGTCGGCGAATACGTCAGCGCCTTCAGCGTGATCAGCGACCGGACGACGGCGTCGCGGTAGGGTCCTGCGTACGTCGATTTCGCGACATAGTCGCGCCACCAGCGCCGGGTCGCCGCAAGCTCCGCATCGCCGTCGCAATTTTCGGGACGTCGCTCGTGCGATGCGTACGATGTCACGGCGAACCGCGCGACGTCGCCGCGCCGTACCGTGAAGTCGGCGAACACCGTGCCGCCGTCGCGCTGCAGCGCGCACGGCGCTTGAAGATGCAGCGCATCGGGACCGCACACCGCTTGCGCACTTCGGCCGTCCAGCACGATCCACGGCGTCATCTCGCCGTAATCGAACTTCGGCGCGAACGTCATGCGCATGTCGACGCTCCCCGCCTCGCCGTGAACGTGACGGATCACGCGGCGGTGCGCGCCGTCGAGCGGCATGCAGTCGAGGACGCGCACGCAGCCGCCCGCCGACTCGAACGTCGTTTCGAGGACGAGCGTGTCTTCTTCGTAGCGGCGGCGTACGCGCTGCGCCGCCTGCGCGGGCGCGATCGTCCAATGACCGTTCTCGCGCGTACCGAGCAGCGCCGCGAACGGTGCGTTGCTGTCGAAACGCGGCAGCGATAACCACGCAAGCGCGCCGTCGCACCCGACGAGCGCCGCCGTGTGCGTATCGCCGATGAGCGCGTAATCCTCGATGCGCAGCGTCATGACCGTCGCGTTTCTGACGCCCGGCGGCAACGCCCTGTGCAAGAAAAAAGGAGCACGCGGTTCGCGTACTCCTTCACCGTATCGCCGCGTACGGCCGAATTACTTGATGTCGACTTTGGCGCCGGCTTCTTCGAGTTTCTTCTTGACGGACTCGGCTTCGTCTTTGGTGACGCCTTCTTTGACCGCCTTGGGCGCGCTCTCGACAAACGCCTTCGCTTCGGTCAAGCCGAGCGACGTCACTTCGCGCACGGCCTTGATGACCTTGATCTTCTCCGCGCCGATTTCCGTCAGCACGACGTCGAATTCGGTCTTCTCGACAGCCGGCGGCGCCCGGCGGTCCCCCCGCGCCCGGCGCGGCCGCGGCGGCGACCGGCGCGGCGGCGCTCACGCCGTACTTGTCTTCCAGGGTTTTCACCAATTCCGCAAGCTCGAGAACCGTGAGCTTATCGATTTGGTCGATGAGTTCGGCAACTGCCATGATGTGTGCGTGCTCCTGATATTATGCTGCGGTCTCGGCGGCAGCTTTCTGCTCGCGGATCGCGTTGAGTGCGCGGACGAGGCCGCTTTGATTGCCGGAAAGGACCATGACGAGCCCGTACAGCGGGCTCTTGAGGGAACCGACCAATTTCCCGAGCAGTTCGGGCTTGGGCGGCAGCGCAGCGAGAACGTTGACTTGCGCGGTATCGGCGACTTTGCCGTCGATCCACGCGGCCTTGACGGCTAGCGGTTTGGTGCCGTCCGAAAAGGTCTTGAGCGCCTTGGCGGGGCCGACGGGATCCTCGCCCGCGAACACGACGCCCGTCGGGCCCGAGAGATACGCCTCGAGCGCCTGCGCGACGTCCTTCCCCGCGGCGATTGAGAACAGGCTGTTCTTGATGACGGCGTACGTGCTGCCGTCTTTACGGAGTTCGGCGCGAAGTTTTGTAATTTCCCCGACCGTCAGGCCCGCGTAGTTCGTGAAGAACAAATTCTTCGCGCCGGCGAGCTTCTGGCGGAGTTCCTCGATCGTCGCTTCTTTTTTTGCGGTCGGCATTCGATCTCGTTTCCGAAAAGAAAAAACGCCTCCGTCGACCGAACGACGAGGCGCCGAACGAAAGCGAACGCGAAGCACGCGTCCAAATCTCGTTTTGCATCCTCGGCTGGCGCCGTCCGGAGACGGCATTATCCGGCGGTAGCCGGACCAACGGTCATTGGAGCCACCGAGAGTTTTATCACAGAAGCGGCGAGCGGGTCAACATTGAGCACGATCACGGTCCCGGCGGCCGGCCGGGCAGAGCGAGCGGAAGCCGGCTTTTGGGCGAACTTCGCCCGCAACATCGCGACCAGCGAAGCGACGCGCGACACGGGCGCGCTCGCCATCGCCGGCGGGTACGCGATCGTGCTGCAGGGCACGTACCTCGAATACGGCCTCGCCGTCGGCAGCACGCGGGCGCTGGGCGAGCACGATTTGCAGGCGGTCGACGACTTTTATGGCGCGCGAGGCCTGCCGTCGCGCCTCGAACTGCACCCGGAAGTCGTCGCGCGCGATGCCGCGCTGCTGCACCGCTGGGGCTATGCGCCGGAGTTCGCGATGCAGGTGCTCGAGCGCGACGTCGCCCCGAGCGCGGCACCCGCGGCGGCGGCGGAAACCATGGATCACCGCCGCGCAGCGTGGATCGATCTCGTCCTCGCGGCGTTCGCCGATGGCGTCCCGTTGCTCGTCATCACGGGGCAGGCC
>JBHEMQ010000121.1:251-6763 GCA_046262475.1 Candidatus Velthaea sp. | reverse complement strand
GCGAAAGCTACGGCACGACGCGCTCGGCGGCGCTCGCGGCCGTGCTGCAAGATCAAGGCGTGCTGCTCAACGGCATCACGCTGCTCTCGACGGTGCTCGACTTCAATACGCTTTCGCCCGGCGCGGGCGGCGAAGACCTGGCGTACATCGGATTCTTGCCGACGCTCGCGGCGACGGCATGGTATCACAACCGCGTCCCGAACCGGCCCGCGAATCTTGCGGCGTTCGTGCAATCCGCGCGCGACTTTGCCGCCGGGCCCTACGCGGCGGCGTTGATGCGCGACGGCGCGCTCACCGATGCTGAGCGCACGACGGTCGCGAACCGCATGCACGCCTTCATCGGGCTCGATCCCAAATATATTCTGGAAGCGAATTTGCGCGTAACGCCCAACCGGTTCGAGAAAGAACTCTTGCGCGCGCAGGCGCGCACCGTCGGACGCCTCGATTCGCGCTACCAAGGCATCGACCGTGACGCCGCCGGCGAAACGCCGGAATACGACCCGACCGATGCGGCGACGAGCGGGCCGTTTACGGCCGCGTTGAATCAGTACGTGCGGGACGATTTGAAGTGGACCGGTGACGGAGACTACCTGCCGACGAACTACGGCGTCGTGAACCGCGCCTGGAATTTCCAGCGGGGCCGTAGCCGCGGGCCCGCCAACGTCGCAGGCGACCTGCGCGAGGCGATGACGAAGAATCCGCATCTGCTCGTGTTTTCCGCCAACGGGTATTACGATCTCGCTACGCCGTTCTTCGCGACGCAGTACACGCTCTCGCACCTGGGCCTCGATCCGACGCTGCGGCCGCACATCCGGTACAGTTACTACGAAGCAGGCCACATGGTGTATCTCAACCCGAGCGCGCTGACCGCGTTCAAACGCGACCTCGCCGCCTTCTACGACGCGGCGACGGTCCGGTAAAGGCGGACGGTCGGGCGTCGTTGAGCGCGCCGGCGTGGACTGCGGACATCCACATCGATGCGCCGCTCGCACGGCGCCTCATCGCCGCGCAGTTTCCGCAACTGACCGGCCGCGGCGTCGAACCGTTCGGTCAGGGCTGGGACAACGCCGCATTCCTCGTCGGCGGCACCATCGTTTTCCGCTTCCCGCGCCGGCGCATCGTCGCAGACTTGATCGACCGGGAGATCGCGGTGCTGCCGCGCATTGCAGTGCATGTACCGTTGCCTATTTCGGCGCCCGCGTTCATCGGACGCCCGACTGCGGACTATCCTTGGGCGTTCGCGGGCTACCCGCTGATTCGCGGGACAACTGCGTGCGCGCGAAGCCTCTCCGATGACGAGCGCGTGCGGATGGCAGCGCCGCTCGGCGCGTTCCTGCGCGCACTGCACGCAATCGATCCGCAACCGTTCGCGGCGGCCGGTCTTCCCCGGGACGAGCTGGGGCGGCTCGATCACGAAAAACGGCTCGCAATGACGCGCGAGCGCGTTAGCGCGCTCCAAGCGCGCGGCGAAACGGACATCGCCACGTTCCCGGCGTGGTTAGCCGCACATCCGCCGCGCGCGCTGCACGATGAAGGGCGACGCGTGGTGCACGGCGACTTGTACGCTCGTCACATCGTGCTCGACCCGGACGGCATTCCCGCCGGCGTCATCGACTGGGGTGACCTGCACCACGGCGATCCCGCGCTTGACATCGCGATCGCACACCTTCTCCTGCCCCAACACGCACATTCCGCCTTCCGCGGATGCTACGGCGCCATCGACGGCGCTACGTGGATCACCGCCCGCTATCGCGCGGTGTATCATGCGATCCTCGAACTGGACTACGGCATCCGCGAGAGCGACGCGGTTATTGCCGCAAGCGCCCGCGCGGCACTCGCAATGATCGCGCCGTCGCTCGGCTAGCGGCGCCGGAACCGCTCCAGCGCATCGCCGAGATCATCGCTTTGCAAAAACGCCGCGTTCCAGGCCGCGACGTACGCCAAGCCTTCCGCGACGCTCTTCCCGCGGCTTGCATTCATCACGCGCTTGACGCCGCCGACGGCGAGCGGCGAGGAGTCCGATCGCGGCGGCGCGCGGTGCATCGATCGTCTTGCCGGTGAGCGCGAGTTCGCGCGCGTGCCCCTCGCCCACGATCAGCGGCAAGCGCTGCAGGCCGCCCAAATCCGCGACGATCGCCAGTTGCACCTCGCGCAGCGAAAACGAAGCGCCGGCGTGCGCGTAGCGCAGGTCGCAGGCCGCGGCGAGCTCGACGCCGCTGCCGATGCACCAGCCTTCGATTGCGGCAATCGCAGGCAGCCGCGACTCGGCGACGCGCGTGAACGCCCGCTGCATCCGCTCGATGTCGCCGAGCAGCAGACGCCGCGCGTTCGCGCCCGAGCCGGTTCCCAGGTTGAGCGCCGTCGCGGTCGCCGCAACGTCCAAGCCGTAGGAAAAATCGCCGCCGTGGCCCGAGAGCACAATCGCACGTACCGATTCGTCGGCTTCGAGAACGTCGAGCGCGGCCGGAATGTCGGTCCAGGTGGGCGGACCCATCGCATTGCCCTTGCCGGGACCGGTCAGAACGAGGTGTGCGACGCTTCCGTCGCGGTCCACGCGAAGCGAGCTGTGGGACATTGGCGGGCGTGCCTCCAAGAAGAGCATCCCCTCACGAGGAGATTGCGCGATGGCTTCGACCTTGCACGACGAGACGACGGTAAGGACGCTCCCGGGCTTGATGATGGATGTCCCGCTGACCATTCGCGGAATCCTCGAACACGCCGTCCGCAATCACGCGCGCCGTGAGATCGTCTCGCGCGATGGCCCGGACATCGTCCGGTACACGTACGCCGACTTCGGCAAGCGCGTCGCGCAGCTCGCCCACGCCGTGCGGCGGCTCGGCGTCGGCGGCGGCGACCGCGTTGCGAGCTTCGGTTGGAATACACACCGGCATCTCGAACTGTACTACGCCGTTCCGTGCATCGGCTCGATACTGCACACGACGAACATCCGGCTGTTCCCGGAGCAGGTTGCCGAAATCATCGAACATGCCGGCGACAAAGTCGTGTTCGTCGACGGCAGCCTCGTGCCGGCGATGCAGAAAGCGATTGCCGCGCGGCCCGCGCTCGCGAACCTGACGTACGTGATCATGGGCGCCGCGACCGAGAAGCTGCCCAACGCGTACGACTACGAAACGCTGCTCGCGGCCGAGCCGGCCGAATACCGCTACCCGGATCTGGACGAGAACGCGGGCGCCATCCTATGCTACACGTCGGCGACGACCGGCGATCCGAAAGGCGCGCTTTTCTCGCACCGCTCGACGGTCATTCATGCGTTTGCCATCGCGCTGACGGACGTGTTTTCGATCTCGCAGCGCGACGTCGTGCTTCCCATCGTGCCGCAATTCCATGTCAACGCCTGGGGCTTGCCGTTCCTCACGCTAATGGTCGGCGCGAAGATGGTGATGCCCGGCGCCGCGCTCGATCCGCAGAGCGTGTGCGACCTCGTGCAGCAGGAAAACGTCACGATGTCGGGCGGCGTGCCGACGGTTTGGCTGGCCGCACGCGACTTGCTCAAGCAAACCGGTCGGCGGATTCCGTCGCTCAACCGCATCGTCATCGGCGGCTCCGCCGTACCGCCTGCACTCTTCGACGATCTCGAAGAGATGGGAATCTCGGTCATTCACGCGTGGGGAATGACGGAGATGAGCCCGGTCGGTACGGTGTCGTTCGTCAAAGGCGAACTCGCCGAACGTCCGCCCGAAGAACGCCGCCGCAAACGCCTCAAGCAAGGTCAGTTTTCGCCGATCGTGCAGTGGCGCGTGGTCGACGAAGACGGGCGCGAGATCGCGCAGGACGGCGTGAGCCGCGGCGAGCTCTACGTTCGCGGCCCCGCCGTTGCGCGCGAATACTTCTGCAATCCGGCGGCGACGAACGCCGCGTTCGTCGACGGCTGGTTTCGCACCGGCGACATCGTCACCGTCGACGAGGACGGCTACATGGAGATCGTCGACCGCTCGAAGGACATGATCAAGTCGGGCGGCGAGTGGATCAGTTCGGTCGAGCTCGAGAATACGCTCATGGGTCACCCCTCGGTCAAAGAAGCATGCGTCTTCGGCGTGCCGCACCAGAAGTGGATGGAACGGCCCGTCGCCGCGGTGGTGCTGCGCGAGAGCGCGCCGGCCGACGAGGCCGCGATTCGCGATTGGCTCGCAACGCGCGTCGCGAAGTGGTGGCTGCCCGACCGCGTGGTGTTCGTCGACGCGATCCCGCGCACCGGCGTGGGCAAGTTCCTCAAGCGCGATTTGCGCCGGGAATACGCGGAGTTGCTGACAAGCTGAGGCGCGCTTAGCGCGGGTACAGCACGAGCTGCGTGCAGCGGAACATGGCGACGACTTTGCCGCTCGCCGCGTCCGTCACGACCGCGTCCCACACTTGGGTGGTGCGGCCGCCGTGCACGACCGTCGCCACGCATGCGAGCGCACCTTCGCGCACCGTACCGAGAAAATTCGCCTTGAGTTCGATCGTCGTGAACGACGTCGCTTCCGCCGGCAGGCTTTCGAAGGTTCCGTAACCGCACGCGGTGTCCGCGAGCGTGACGACGGTGCCCGCGTGCAGATACCCGTTCGGCGCGAGGAACTCTGGACGCACCGGCAGGCGCATGCGCACCTCGCGCGGGCTCACGTCGAGCACCTCAAGACCGAGAAAACCGGGAAACGTGCCTCTGCCGCGCTCTTCGTAGCCGGCGGCGCGTTCGCGGCTCACCGCGCAGCCTCGCGCGCGCCGCAGCGTTCCACGAGCCGTTCGAGCGCCGCCGTCGTTTCGGCCGGCGCTTCCATCATCGGCATGTGCCCGACGCCGCGCAGCAGCACGTACTCGCAGTCGGCGATCGCGTCCGCTGTCCGCTTCAGCGCTTGCGGCGTGATCCAGTCGTCGGTCTCGCCGGCGACGATGAGCGCCGGCACGGCGATGTCTTCGAGGAGATCCTCCGAACCGACACGCTCCTTCATGCCGATGATGTGCGCAGCCGTTCCGCGCGGATCTTGGCGGCGCATGATCGCGCGCGCACGTTCGACGAGCGCGACGTCTTCCGAATAGAAGCGCGGGTTGAAGTAGCGGGGCCAATACGCCTGCACCGCCGGCTCGATGCCCGCTGCGGCGACATGCGCTGCGAGCGCGTCACGTCCCGGCAAAAGCGCCGGCGTGTCGGCCGCAACGTGTCCGCCGACGAGCGCGAGACCGGCGACGCGCTCGGAGTACATCCGGAAAAACGCGAGCGCGACATAACTGCCCATCGAATGTCCGGCCACGATCGCGCGTTCCACGCCGAGCGCATCGAGCAGCCCCGCGACATCCGCCGCGAGCGTTTCCATCAGCGCCGGTCCGTCGGTGAAGCCGGATTCGCCGGAGCCGCGCAGGTCGGGGCGGATGACGCGGCACCGCTGCGACAGCGCCGTGAACTGCGCATCCCAGATCGTGCGGTCGAGCGGAAATCCGTGAAGCAGAACCAGCGCGGCGCCGCTTCCGGCGTCATCGTACGCGATGCGAACGCCGTCGATGGTCTTCTGCATGGCGCGCTCCTAAACGCGAAAAGTTGCGCAAAATCCTGCATGATGTTATAACAGGGGCAACACCATCCGGCAATGGATGCCGGAACGCGCTTCACCGCGCAAGCGGTGAAAGAAAGGATCATTGCTTTACAAATGGCAGTGAAACGAACCCGGAAGAAGGCGGGCGCCAAAAAAACGGCTCGCAAGAAGACCTCGACCCGCAAGTCGTCGAGCGCAAAGAAATCGACGCGCAAGACGTCCACCCGGAAGAAGTCAACGCGCAAGAAGAGCTCCGGCCGCAAGAAGAGTTCGGCTCGCAAATCCACCAGCGGACGCAAGACCGCCCGCAAGAAGAGCTCCGGACGCAAGAAGACCACCGGCCGTAAGAAGAGCACCCGCAAAGCCGGCGTGAAGAAGGCGGTTCGCAAGACGACGCGGCGCAAGAAATCGTCGTCGCGCCGCAAGGCCGCCGCAGCGTAACCCTTCTCTCGGAATCCCGCGAGTCGCGCGACGCTCGGCTCGCTTTTTTTTTTGGACGATGCACATCGACCGCATTCCCGATCTCTCGTTCGCCCGGCTCGTCCGTTCGCGCGCCCGCGGCATCGCGCTGCGCGAAGACGGCCGCGCCGTCGGCGTCATCGGTATTTCCGACGGCTCGCTCCTGCCGGCCGACACGCTCGTGCGCTTCGATCTGGTGGCGGGCGAAGATCCCGGCCGCCGCCTGCGCGACGCGCTAGCCTCCACGGGCGCGCGCGGCATCTGGTTCTACGGCGGAGATGCGGTCGCGCGGCGCGCCGCTGCCGATATCACGCTGCCGATGACGGCAAGCGGCGGCGTTTTCGTCCGCCGCGCGGAGCCGGCGGAGCGGACCGCCGAGTTGAGACTACGGCCGCCGTCGGCGCGCGACCGGATGTCCGTGGTCGAACTGCAGGCCGAAAATGCGCCCGGCTTCGCCGCTCCCGAAGCGTTGTTCGCGCAAGCCGGGAACGATGTCGTCGGAGTTGCGCTGAGCGAAGCGCTGGATGC
>JBHEMQ010000121.1:0-241 GCA_046262475.1 Candidatus Velthaea sp. | reverse complement strand
AAGGCCGCGGACGGTCCGCACTGGAGCGCGCCGGTTTTCGATTAACGGACTACTACTTCACCGCGCGACGGCCGCGCTAGCGCGGTCGGCGTGCGAGGGCATGCGGCGGCGTTTGCCGCGAAGCGGCGCGCTACCGCCGCGGTCAGATGGCGCGCAGTTTCGGGTGCGCCGCGTAGATCCAAATCGTGCAGGCGGTGGACACCAATCCGCCGAGCACGAGCGTCCAGCGCAGATCCAGGAA
>JBHEMQ010000120.1:442-6801 GCA_046262475.1 Candidatus Velthaea sp. | reverse complement strand
GTTCAGTATGTCGACTCGTCCATTCGGGCCGCGGGCGCGCGACCGACGCAAGCCATTCCGGGCGGCGCTTCCGGCGAAGCCAACGACGTCGCGCTGCACCCGGCGCGAACCGCATCGAGCCCGGTTCTATCGGCCGCAGTGCCCGGCGCCGTTGCAGCCAAGAGCTATCATTGCGTATCGTTCGTCGGGAATCAGCTTGTGAACATGGCTCCCTTTACGATCCGTGCGGGCGGCCGTTATATTCGTAGCCCTGGTCTTCCCAGTACCCGCCGTTGCCTGCGCCGGTTTTCGTAAAGGTCGAGGCGAGTTCGATGCGGTGGACCCACTTCGCGCTTTTGTAGCCGAGCTGCGTCGGAATGCGTAAGCGCACCGGCGCGCCGTGGTCCGGGTCGAGGGGTTTGTCGTTGAGATCCAATGCGAGAACCGTCTGCGGGTGCGCGGCTTGTTGCAGGTCGAGCGACTCGTAGTAGGTCGTGCCCTGATCGTCGCGGTCGTAGCAGTGAAAGATGGCGTAGCGCGCCTCCGGCTTCGGACGCGCCGACGCGAGCACCGTCGCTAACCGCACGCCCCGCCATTTGCCGATCGCGCTCCAGCCTTCCACGCAGTCGTGGCGCGTGATCTGCGTCTGCAGCGGCAACGCGCGCAGTTCGTTGAGCGCGAACGCTTGCGGCCGCTCCGCCAGACCGTCGACGATGAGCTTGTAGCGACGAAACCGATCTTCCGCAAGTCCGCCGTACACGCTGTCGTGCGGCGTGTCGAGACCGTTCACGCGGAACTCGTGGTCGACGTCGGCGTCCGTATACAGCTTCGCCATCCCGTGCGTACCGATGACGCGATGGTTCAATGTTTCCGCGGTCGCGAGGACGTTATGGAACGGTCCTTGCGTGAGGTTCGCCTTCCAACTCGTGCAGCCGGCCAGACCGGCCGATGCAAGCGACGAGGCAACAAACAGTTTTCGTTTCATATGCCGACCCCGTCGTGCTCTTTCAAGCGGTACCACCCGGTGATCATCGAGCGGATGTTGTTCCACGCGCCGGTCGACAGCACGAAAAACATGTGTGTGCCGAAATACGCGATGAGGATCGACATCAGCGTGAAGTGCCAGAGCCGCGCGAATTGCCGCCCGCCGAAGAGTGCCGTGATCGGCCCGGCGATCGCGTCGATGCCGGGGGACAGCGCGAGGCCCGTCAGCATGATCAGCGGGATGAACCCGAACAGCACGAGCGTGTACGTCGCCTTTTGCAGGGGATTGTACGTGCCGTGCGGCGGCGGTTCTTTGCGCAGCCGCAAGTAGTACAGCTGCATCGGTAAGAGTTTCGGCAGATCGGACGGCCGCAAGATGAGTTCGCGGAAATCCTTGCGGATCGCCCCCGCAACGAAGTACACGACCATCGCAATGACGAGCAGCCAGGCGAAAAAGAGATGCCAGCGCCGGCCGTCGGCGAGGTCCTGCGCGCCGGGCAACGTGAGCGCCGCCGGGAACGCGCGCTGCGTGCGCGCGCCGAGACCGTCGTCCGTGTATCCGAGTATCCCGGTCGTCGTGAAATCGTGGCCGAAGACGCGCGTGACGCCGCGCGGCGCAATGCCGTTCGCGGGATCGCCGACCGCGCCGATCGAGAGCACGCGCCGCCCGGGGTCGGACTTGTCGGATGCATCGAGGTACGGCGCGGCGTTGAAGATTTGCAGCCCCGACATCACGAGCACGAGCATGGCGAGCGTCCACAGCCAGTGGGTCGTCCGCGCCGCAATCGAATGCCGATAGACCTTTTTGTTCTGCATGCCTGACTCCAGGATACTCCACGGTTCGGAGCGGGGCTGGTAAGCCCGCTTACGGAAGCCGGACGCCGTGCCGGACACCGTATTGCGCCTCGTCCGCGAGGGCGGCGTCGCCCGCGTGACGCTGGATCGCCCCGACGTGCGAAACGCTTTCAACGCGGAACTGATCGCGGCGCTTCGCGAGACGTTCGTCGCCCTCGCTACTGAAGAGAACGTGCGCGCCGTCGTTTTGGACGGCGCCGGCAAGACGTTTTGCGGCGGGGCCGACGTCAACTGGATGCGGGCCTCGCTCGACTTGTCCGAAGACGAGAACGTGCGCGACGCCGAGGGCTTGTCGGACATGTACCGCGCGATCGACCAGTGCCCGAAGCCGGTCATCGGCCGCATCCACGGCGGGGCACTCGGCGGCGGAGCCGGGCTTGCGGCGGTCTGCGACATCGTCGTCACGACGCCCGAGACGTTGTACGGCTTTACGGAAACGAAACTCGGCATCATTCCCGCGGTCATCTCGCCGTTCGTTCTCGCGAAAATCGGGCTTTCGCACGCGCGCGCGCTCTTCCTCACCGGGGAGCGCTTCAGCGCCGAACGCGCGCAACGCATCGGCCTCGTGCACGAGATCGCGCCGGCGCACGGGATCGACGGGCGCGTCGCCGATATCGTGCGCGAGCTCGGAACGGCGGGGCCGCGCGCAGTCGCCGCGGCGAAAGCGCTCGTTCCACAGGTGCGCGCCGCGAGTTATGACGATTCGAGAACGCTGACGGCTCGCGCGATCGCGCGACAGCGCACGACCGACGAAGGGCAGGAAGGCCTGCGCGCGTTCTTGGAACGCCGCGCCGCACGCTGGACCGAACGGTGATCCGGCGGCTGCTGATCGCGAACCGCGGCGAAATCGCCGTGCGGATCGCGCGCGGCGCACGCGAACTCGGCATTTCCCCGGTCGGCGTCTATTCCGACGCCGACGAGCGCGCGTTCTTCCGCAGCGTCATGGACGACAGCCTGCGAATCGGGCCGGCGCCCGCGAGCGAATCCTACTTGCGCGCAGATGCGATCGTCGCGGCGGCGGTTGCGTTGCGCGCCGACGCCGTGCATCCCGGATATGGCTTTCTCTCCGAACGCGCACCGTTCGCGCAGGCGGTGCTCGATGCGGGCTTGATCTTCGTGGGACCGTCGCCCGCTGCGATCGCCGCAATGGGCAGCAAAATCGACGCGAAGCGCCGCGTGCGCCACGCGGGCGTTCCGGTGGTGCCCGGCTACGACGGTGAGGATCAATCCGCGCAGGCGTTGCGCTCCGAGGCGCAGCGCATCGGCACGCCGCTTTTGATCAAGGCGAGCGCCGGGGGCGGCGGCCGCGGCATGCGCGTGGTCGACGATCTCGCCCGGTTCGAAGAGGCGCTGGCCGCCGCGAAGCGCGAAGCGCTGGCATCGTTCGGCGACGACGCCGTGCTGCTGGAACGCTATCTGCGCCGCCCGCGCCATATCGAGTTTCAAATTCTCGCGGACGGCCACGGCACGACGCTGCACCTCGGCGAGCGCGAGTGTTCGATCCAGCGCCGTCATCAAAAAGTGCTGGAGGAAGCGCCGTCGGTCGCGCTCGATGCGACGCTGCGCGCGCGCATGGGCGATGCGGCGGTCGCCGCGGCGCGTTCGGTCGGCTACACGAACGCCGGAACGGCGGAATTCATGCTCGACGCGGACGGCGCGTTCTATTTTCTGGAAATGAACGCGCGGCTGCAAGTGGAGCATCCCGTCACCGAGCTCGTGTACGGCATCGATCTGGTGCACGAGCAACTGCGGATCGCAAGCGGTGAGCCCCTGCGGCTCCGGCAGGCCGACGTCGTGCCGCGTGGCTGGGCCATTGAGGCACGCTTGAATGCGGAGGATCCCGCGCACGACTTCTTGCCGTCGACCGGCACGGTCACGCGCTTCGAGGTGCCGGCCGCACCGGGCGTGCGCGTGGATACCGGCGTGCGCGCCGGCAGTGAGATCTCCGTGTATTACGATTCGATGATCGCGAAGATCATCGTTTGGGGGTCGGATCGCGCGGCAGCGATCGCCCGCCTGGCGACGACACTGCGTGAAACGCGCGTCGCCGGCGTCAAGACGAATCTGCCGCTGCTGCGCGCGGTCGCGGCCGACGACGCATATCGGGCCGGCGACACGACCACAGCGTTTTTGGAGGAGCGCGGCGGGCAGTTACGCATCGCCGGCGACACGGTCCCGGACGACGTGAAGCTGGTCGCTGCCGCGACGCTCGTTGCCGACGGCCGGGGCTGGCGTCTCGGCGGTGTCGGCATCCCGGTCGACCTGACGGTTGCAGGCGAGCCGATGCACGGTTCGCTTTCCCGCACCAGCGCAGGCTGGCGGCTCGACGGCGACGTTCGTGCCACCTTTGCCGTCGAGCGGCGCGGCGATGAAGTCGTCGTTCATGCCGACGAGCGCACGATTGCGGCGGACGTCCTCGCCGCACCGGACGGCGGCGAAATTTTTCTGGACGGCCGAGCGTACGCGTGCGCATACGCCGCGCCGCCGGACGCGGATGCCGAGCACCACAGCGCTGCTGCCGCCGGCTCCGGTACGGTGAATGCGCCGATGCCGGGGAAAATCGTCAGCGTGAATGTCGCGCCCGGTGACGCTGTGGAACCGCGCGCGCTGCTCGTGGTCCTCGAGGCGATGAAGATGGAGCATCGCATCGAAGCGCCGCTCGCGGGAACGATAAAGGACGTGCGCGTGAAAGCGGGAGATCTGGTGACCGGCGGCTCGACGCTCGTGACGATTGGCGAATGAAGCTGGTGCTGCTGCCGGGATGGCATGAGAGCGGCGACCACATGAAGACGTTCGTCGACGGCCGTCGCGGACATCCGGCGTTTGCCGCGCTCGGCTACGACTGCGCCATCTTCGCGCAGGGCAAGGACCCGCTGCGCCCGCGTATCGACCGGTTCGCGAATTTTCTCGACGAGCTGAAGGCGCAGCAGCCTGATGCATTCCCGGTGGTGACCGTCGGCTACAGCGCGGGCGGACTCATCAATCGCGGCTTTCTGCGTGCCTATCCGGAACGCAAAGACGACATCTTCGCGACGATTCAAATCGGCGCGCCGAACGCCGGGCTCATCGTCGAGTACTTTGCCGCGGCCCTGCGCTTGATGCGCGTGCCGGATGAAGTCATCGACGACATCGACGTGGAGTCGCCGTTCATGGCGTGGCTGAACGGCACCGGCGGTCACTGGGTGCCCACCGAGCGCAAGAACAAGCAGCGCTGGGTGCTCGACAAACCGCCCATCGTCGTGCCGGAGGGCTCGCGCATCCTGCACCTCGTCGGAACGATTCCGAAGTACCAGCACGAAAGCGACGGCGTCGTCATGGCGCAGTGGGCGACGCTGTACGGCTACGTTCCGAGCGTCTTCATCGACGACCGCATGGCGAACCATCTCAATCTCGGCGCGGTCTTCAATTGGGTCGCGTTCCTCGCGCGCGGCTTTCGCATGGACGACCGCGTTTGGCGCCGCGAGGTCGGCATCATCGACCACTACATCAAGGAGCAGACCGCACATGAATCCGAGCCGAGCCGACCTGCCGAAGCACGTCAAAGTTTGTGAAGTCGGCCCGCGCGACGGGCTGCAGAACGAAAAGACGACCGTCCCTGCCGCCGACAAGATCTCCTACATCAACTTGCTGATCGACGCCGGCTTCGAGGATATCGAAGTGACCTCGTTCGTGAGCCCGAAACACGTGCCGCAACTCGCCGACGCCGAAGGGGTGTATGCCGAATTCAATCACGTGCCGGGGCGGCGCTACATCACGCTCACGCCGAACGAGCGCGGCCTCGACCGCGCACTCGCGGCCGGCGTCAAGGCGATCGCGGTGTTCACCGCGGCGACCGACACGTTCGCGCAGCGCAATATCGGCATGTCGATTGACCGGTCGATCGATACCTTCGCGGGCGTCGTGAAGCGCGCGAAAGCGGAAGGCGTCTGGGTACGCGCTTCGGTGTCGACATCGTTCGGCTGCCCGTTCGAGGGCGTCGTGCCGGTCGAGAGCGTGGTGCACGTCGCAAACCGGTTACTGGCGCTCGGCGTCGACGAACTCTCCGTTGCGGACACCATCGGCGTCGGTACGCCGAATCAGGTGTACGACGTCGTTGCGGCCGTAGCGAAGGTCGTGCCGATGGACCGCTTCGGCTTACACTTCCACGATACGCGCGGAACGGCGCTCGCGAACACGATGGCCGCGCTGCACATGGGCGTGCACATCTTCGATTCGTCCGCGGGCGGCCTCGGCGGCTGCCCGTTCGCGCCGGGCGCCACGGGCAACGTCGCGACGGAAGATCTGCTGTATATGCTGCACGGCATGGGGATCGAAACGGGCGTGGACCTCGCCAAGGTCCGCGCCGCGTCGCGCTTCATCGGCGAGAAGCTGGCGGGCCGCGTCAACTCCCGCGCGTATCACGCCCTGGAAGCCGCCGAGGCGCGCACGGCGCGGGCCTAACAACGCTACTTCGTCGTTGAAACGAGGAAGAGCGACGTTCCGCCCTGCGTGTAGGTTTTGCCTTGAATGGTGACCGTCTTGCCGACGCTCTTGCAGAGTGT
>JBHEMQ010000120.1:0-432 GCA_046262475.1 Candidatus Velthaea sp. | reverse complement strand
CGATGCCCAAAATTTCCGGGCACGCATTGGCGCTTTCTCCGTGCATCGCATCTCCGTGCATCGCATCTCCGTGCATCGCGTCACCTTGCGGCGCGCCGGGCTTCGGGCTCTCGCCCTTCATCGCATCGCCGTGCATTGCAGTGCCATGCATCGCGTCCATGTTATGGTCCTTGGTTACGTAGGTGGCCAGATCGACAACCTTTCCGGTCAATTGCGTCGGCGTCTGCGCGGAAGCGTAACCGGTCACGCCGAGCGCAAAAGCACCGGCGAGAAGCATCTGTTTGAGCATGGTGAGCCCTCTTTCCGAAATACTCGTGAGACCGTCGCGTTGATAGCGTCGGCGCGACCGACTCACAATATCATGGCCGCCGTTCGTACGTCGGTAAGCCCCCTTACGTGAGATCGATGTCGATCACGCAAGCAGGGTACACA
>JBHEMQ010000119.1:6385-6808 GCA_046262475.1 Candidatus Velthaea sp. | reverse complement strand
GCCTAACGACGTTCACCGCGGGTCCTTTCAATCTCGGAACGTACGACCCGCTGCTGGCTGCGGACACGACTTCTCACCAGTCGATGTCGTTGAAATGCTCCGGCGCGAACGCGTCGCTCACCATCACCATCGGCGGAGGCAATGCCGGAACCCGATCCGATCGGTTTATGACAGGTCCGCGCGCCGGGACATCGCAGCTCTTCTATAATCTTTTTGATGGAAACGTGCTTTGGGATCCAGCTCACGTGGTGACCGTGTCGATCCCCGGGAACCCGTCCACTGCGACGGCCGTTCCGGTTACGGCTACGATCCCCGCCGCCGTTGCAAACGGTCGGAACGATGTTCCGGCAGGCGCTTACACCGATAGCGTGCTCGTCACCGTAAACTTTTAGGCCTCGTCAAGGCTAGTCCACAACCGTCAAG
>JBHEMQ010000119.1:0-6375 GCA_046262475.1 Candidatus Velthaea sp. | reverse complement strand
CTGACGAACCGGGCGAATGTGGGGGCGTCACTGGCAGAGATGTAGACCATCTGAACGCCGGCGCGCTGCATCCCGACGATGTCGGCGGTGAAATCGAAGCGTCCCGCACCCTCGAAAAAGGCGCTGCCGACGGCGTACGCATCGACCGGCACCTTTTCTTTCTCGAATTGACGGATCTTCGCGGCGTTGAAGCCGCCGCTCGCGACGATGCGCACGTTGGGGAAGCCTTCGGCGTCGAGCGCGGCGCGAACGTTGTGCACGAGCTGCGGGATCACGCCCGTCGGTTTGAAGGTGCCCATCTGCGAAACGATCGACGCGTCGACGAGCGTGCCCGACGTGTCGAGCCGCACGCCCCACAGCCGGTCGCCGAGCGCGCGCGCCACTTCAACCGCCGTCCCCGCGCAGTCGTTGTCGAAATCCACCAGCGAGATGACGTTCACCGACGGATCGATGTACTGCGCGAACTTCTGCGTCGCGACGACGGTATCGCCGTCGTACGCCGCGATCAGCGCATGCGGAACGGTGCCCATGCCGCGCGACCCCCACCACTCGGCGTTCGCGTCGGTCGAGACCCCGAGCGCGCCGGAAATGTATGCGGCGTACCCGTCGCCGGTCTGCACGAGATGGTGGTCGTAGCGCGCCGGGAAATACAACACCTCTTTGCCGCCGGCCGCGTCGACGATAGCGCGCGCATTCGTCGCGATGCGCGAACGCCGCGTGAGCACGCCGAGATAACACGTCTCGAGGTGGGCGAAGGTGGCGTAATCGCCCTCGATCGTCATCACCGTCTCGAACGGTTCGATGAGGTCGCCGTCGTGCAGCGCTCGCACGCTCAGATCGTCCCAGCCGTCGATCCAACTGCCGTCCGCGTCGCGACTGCCCGAGCACAACTTGAGAATCGCAATAGCCTCGTCGATGCCGCACAGCACCGACGACGAGCGCTGGAACACTTGCATGCGCACGCGCGGGTGATGTCCGTCCGCATTGAGGATGTCGCGCGCGCGGTTGAAGTAGGTGTCGGAATAGTATCCGTCGCGCATCTTGTCGACCGGCAGATTGAGAATCGCCGGATCGAGACGACGGCGCCCGGTGCGGAGCATGGGACGCATCTTCTCATTCGTGGAATGGAATCCTCATGGCGAGCACCCCGTCGAATTCGGAGATCGCGAAGGTCCTCGGCGAGATCCGGACGCTCATGGAGTTTGCGGGCGAACCCTTCTTCAAGTTCATGGCATACGAACGCGCCGCGGAGACGCTGGAGAACGCGGCGCCCGTCAGCGAGCTCATCGCGGGTGGGCGCTTGCAAGAGCTGCCGGGTGTCGGCAAGACCATCGCGGGGCGCATCGACGAAATTTGCCGCACGGGCACGTGCGCATATCTCGAGGAACTGCGCGAAACCTATCCCCCGACGCTCGTCGAATTGCTGGGCGTGAGCGGCGTCGGGATGAAGACGGCGCAGCAGCTGTTCGGCCAGCTGGGAATCGCGTCGCTCGCGGACCTCGAGACGGCGCTCGCGGCGGGCGCGCTCACGGGGCTGCCGCGCCTCGGTCCGAAAACCATCGAGAACATCAAACGCGGCGTGCTGTCGTATAAAGGACGCCGGAACCGGACGCCGCTCGGCACCGCGCTGCCGATCGCGCGCGAAATCATCGGGTATCTCGCGACGCGCACGGACGCTGCTGATCTGGCGTACGCTGGCAGCTTGCGGCGTCAGGAGCCGACCGTCGGCGATATCGACATCCTGTGCACCTCCGACGACCCGGATTCCGTCATCGCCGCCTTCACGGCGTTTTCCGGCGCGGAGGCCGTCCTCGCCGAGGGCGGCACGAAAGCGAGCATTTGGCTCGGCGGCGGATTGCAGATCGACCTGCGCGTGCTGCCCGCGCATCTGTACGGCAACTTGCTGCAGCATTTCACCGGAAGCCGCGAGCACAACATCCAGCTGCGCGAGCTTGCGGTTCGCAAGAACCTGCGCGTCAGCGAAAACGGCATCGTCGATCTCACCGACGGCCATACGATCACGTGCCGCACCGAAGAAGAAGTGTATGCGGCTCTGGGCTTGCCGTACATTCCGCCCGAGATGCGGCTGGGCATCGGCGAGATCGACGCCGCGCGCGCCGGGACGCTGCCGGACGTGATCGCTCTTGGCGACTTGCGTGGTGATTTTCACATGCACTGCACGTGGAGCGACGGCCGCAACGTGCTCGAAGCCATGGTTGCGGCCGCGGCCGAGCGGGGCTACGAATATCACTCCATCAGCGACCATTCATGGGGCCGCGGCAACATGGGTCTCGGTCCCGACGACCTGCGCGAGCAGCGCGAACGCGTGCGCGATATCGGCGACCGCTTCCGAATCCGCACGCTCTGTTCGAGCGAAGTCGACATCCTGCCCGACGGCACGCTCGATTATCCGGACGAAACGCTGGCCGCTCTCGACCTCGTCGTCGCGAGCGTGCACTCTGCAATTAATCTCTCGCGCGATGACATGACGCGGCGGCTCGTGCGCGCGTGTGAGAACCGGTACGTGACCATCATCGGGCATCCGACGGGCCGCCACGTCGGCGGGTTCGCCGGCTACGAGTTCGATTACGACGCGGTGTTCGCCGCCGCCGCGCGCACCGGAACCGCGCTCGAGATCGACGGTCATCCGAGCCGGCTGGATTTGCCGAGCGCGCTGGCCCGGCGGGCCCGCGAATTCGGCGTGACGTTCACGTGCGATTCCGACGCGCACGCGGCGGACCAGCTCGCGAACGTGGGCTATGCCGTCGGTCAAGTACGGCGCGCGTGGCTGCGCGCGGGTGACGTGCTCAACACCCGCGATTTGGCCGGGGTGCTCGCCTTCGTGGACGCGAAGCGCAGCGGGGCTCGTGATGGCTCGAACGTTCGCTCCGGCAACGCATCCGGCTGACGAACGACGGCGGCTCGCCGTCCTTCGCGGTTTCCAACTGCTCGACTCACCGCGCGAAGAGCTTTTCGACGCCTTTGCGCGGCTCGCCGCACAATTGTGCGGCGTGCCCGCCGGCGCGATCGGGCTCGTCGATGACCGGCGCGAATGGTTCAAAGCGAGCACGGGCCTCCCCGAGTGCGGGGAGGTTGCGCGCGACGTGTCGTTCGCCGCCTGCGCGCTGACGTCGGCGGATGTGCTCGAGGTGGCGGACGCCGCCGCCGACGCGCGGTTCGCCGGCAATCCGCTGGTGCGCGACGAGCCGCGCGTGCGCTTTTTTGCCGCCGCTCCGCTCGTCACGGGGACGGGCGACGCGCTGGGCGCGCTCGTCGTGATGGACGTGGGACCGAACCGGCTGGACGACGGCCGCCGCGCGTCGCTTGCGGCGATCGCGCGCGTGATCGTCAATCAGTTCGAGGCGCGCCGCGCGCTCTTCCGGCTCCTCGATAGTTCGCGTACCGAACTGTATCACATCGATCTGGACGCGGAGTGCTTCGTGTTCGCGAGCGAGGCGGCGCAGCGCAACGCCGGTTTCGCGCCGGCCGAATGGGAACGGTTGGCGGTTGCCACGTTCTTGCCGCAACTCGGCGGCGAGGGCCGTTTGCGGGAGCGGCTCGCGCGTCTGCGCGGCGATGCCGGCGAAGACGTGGTGCTGCGCACCCTCGCGCACCGCAAAAACGGGACGACGTATCCGATCGAACTGCGCTTCGAGCTGCGGCAAACGCGCGAACACACGATCGCGCTTGCGTTCGGCAAAGATCTCACGGAGTCGGAAGCGGCGCGCGAACGCATCGAACTGCTGTCGGCCGCGATCGAAGCGGCGCAGGACGCAATCATCATCTCAGCGCCTGGTGCGCGGGCGTCCGACCCCTCGCGTATCGTTTACGTCAACGAGGCGTTCTTGCGCGAGAAGGGCGCCACGTTCGAGGAGGTCACGGGCAAGCCCACCGACATGTTTTTCGGACCGAAAACCGACCGGACGAAGCTGGCGTTGATGCGCGAGGTTTTGATGCGCGGCGAGGAGTCGCGCATCGAATACGTGACGTACCGCAAGGACGGCTCACCGTATTACGTCGAGATCGCCGCGCGGCCGCTCGTGGGCCCCGACGGCCGGACGACGCACTTCGTGCTCGTGCAGCGCGACGTCACCGATTCCGTGATGCGCGGCATGGTGCTGGAACTGCAAAACGAACGGCTCACGACGCTGACGTCGATCGCGCGCGGGCTTTTCGCATCGCTCGAGCCGCGCGCGCTCGTCGATGCGCTCTTGGCGGGGGTGCGCGAGTTGACCGGCGGGTCCGGACGTCTGTTGGCCGTCTGCGCGGCGGGCGATTTCATCTCGACTGCCGACCTCGCCACACCGCCGGGGGCGCCGGCATTGGAGGACGGCTTTCTCGGCGCGGCGCTGCACTCGGACGTTACGCTCGTCGACGGCACGTCGCGCCGCGCCGCGGTGCGCATAAGCGGACCTTCGGACACGGCGGCATTCGTGCTCGACGTCGAAGCCGGCGCCGAGCCGTTCGCGACGGCCGACGTTTTTGCCATCGGCTTGCTCGCACAGTATCTCGCCGTCGCCGTCCGCAACGTCGAAGTGTACGGTGAACTCGCGGCGCGGCGGTCGGCGGTCATCGAACTGAATCAGGTGAAAAACGACCTGATCGCGATGCTGGCCCACGATTTCAAGGGGCCGCTCACGACGATCGTCGGTTTTGCCGACGTGCTGGCCGAAGACGAGCGCTTTGATGCGGAGTCACGCCAGTACCTCGGCATGATCAGTTCGAGCGCGCTGCGGCTCGCAAGCTTGGCGACCGACACGCTGGCCCTCTCGCGCCTCGAACAAAACGAGTTGCGTCTCCAGCTCGCTCGCGTTGATCTCGCAGCGCTGCTGCGCGATGTCGTGCGCGTGTTCAGCGTGACGCGCGGCATCGAACTGCGGGTGCCGGGCGAAGCGCTCGTCGTAACGGGCGACGAGTCGCGGCTGCGCCAAGTCTTCGAGAACCTCATCGGTAACGCCATCAAGTACTCGCCGGGCGGCGAGCCGGTGCACGTGACGCTGCTCGGCAAGCCCGGCGGCGTGGAAATCACCATCCGCGACCGGGGCATCGGCATTCCCGCCGGCGATCTCGGCAAGCTCTTCGGGCGTTTCGCGCGCGCGTCCAACGCGCGCGAGCGCGGCATCTCCGGGACCGGATTCGGTCTCTATCTTGCGCGCACGATCGTGGACATGCACGGCGGCCGGATCGCCGTCGAATCCAGCGAAGGCGCGGGATCCACGTTCCGCGTGTTCGTGCCGGAGACGCCGGCTCCGCAGCGCGTGCGCTCGCGCCGCGTGCTGCTGCTCGATGCGGACGGCGACGCCCGCTCGTACGTGGCGCACACGCTGCGCGACGAAGGCTACGCGGTTGAGGTCGTCACCGACGAAGCCGAGATGGTGCGCGCGCTGCGAGCGTCCGCCTACGACGCGGCCGTCGTCGACATCGACCGGCTCGCGCAAGACCCGGCCGCGTTCGTGCGCGACGCCGGCGGAGCGGCTGCGCTCGTGCGGCTGGGGAGCGGCACTGCCGACGGCGCGCCCTGGGACGCGCACGTCGCCAAGCCGTTTCTCATCAAAGATCTCAAAGCGGCGGTGGAGGCCGCCGTCGCGCGTCACGCCGCCAGCGGCGATTCCTCGAGCGCCGCGAGCAGCGCGGCGGGATCGGCGTAGACGGCTGCGGCGCCGCTCAGGCTGGCGGCATCCGAGCCGCCGCACAACAGGCCGATGGCGACGACGCCCGCGCGCTGGGCCGCTTCCACGTCGTAGCGCGTATCGCCGATAAGGACGGCGTCGCGCGCGTCGACCTTGGCCTTGGCAAGTGCGGCGGTCACGATGTCCGGTGCCGGTTTGGAGCTCGATGCGTCGTCGGAGGTTGACGCGTCGTCGATCAGCGGCCCCAACTCGCCGCGGGCGAGCAACTTGTCCAGTTCCGCCCGCTTCGCGGAGCTCGCGATGATGCAGCGCAGCCCCCGGCGGCGCAGCGCCTCGAGCAGGTCGCGGGCGCCCGTCGTGGGCTGGATGCCCGCCAGATACCGCTCGAGGAAAATTGCCTTCCGGCGCTCGGCGATGGCCTTCCCCGCGCCGTCCTCGTCGTTGAGACCGGGATCGATTTCGGGCAGAATGCGGTCGCCGCCCATCCCAATGAGGGGCCGGATGCGCTCCACCGGAACGTCGTAGCCCGCTTCGGCCAATGCGTCGTGCCAGGCCGCGGCGTGCGCGCCGTTGCTGTCGATCAAGGTCCCGTCGATATCAAAGAGTGCCACGGCTGCCATCACGCTATGACGTACCCCGGCGCCGGGTAAAGGCCACCATGACGCAACATCAGCGAGGACCGGATCCGATCCTCAACAGCGACCGCATTACCGGCAGCACGCCGCCCGAAACCGGTGCCGAGAGC